>NZ_JCBCUZ010000002.1:0-348750 GCF_059862735.1 Pseudomonas sp. MF06569
CCCTGGCCCTGGTAGCCGATGCGAACCTGGCCGCCCAAGCCTTGCTGTCGAGCCTTGCTCAAGTGCCGCCACGGCAGGCGGACTGGGGCTCAGAGCGGGTCAGTCGCCTCAAGGCGCAACTGGCCACTGAGTGGGATGCGCCGACCCGGGCCCCAACCCATTTCTTGCAGGCTGTGTTCGATGTGCTGCCGGATGCGGTGTGTGTAGGTGATTCAACCCAGCCGGTGTACACCGGCAACCTGACCTTCAACCCCGAGCAGCCGCGTCGCTGGTTCAACTCATCAACCGGCTACGGCACCCTGGGTTATGCCCTGCCAGCAGCAGTCGGTGCCTGGTTGGGCCGTCGGGCAGAGGGGAAAGCGGGTGGCCCGGTCTTGTGCCTGATCGGTGATGGAGGGTTGCAATTCACCTTGGCTGAACTGGCCAGTGCAGTTGAGGCACGCACACCGATAATCGTGTTGCTGTGGAACAACCAGGGCTACGGCGAAATCAAAAAATACATGCTCAATCGCGCCATCGAGCCCGTGGGCGTCGACATTTACACTCCGGACTTTATCGGTGTGGCCAAGGCGTTGGGGTGTACCGCGCAGACGGTCGAGGGCGAAGCGCAATTGCGCGCAGCCCTGGCCAGTGCCGCCGACCGCCAGGGCCCCAGCGTGATAGAAATCGATGAATGGCACTGGCAGCAATCGCTCGCGCTATAGGCTCATGCGCAGGCGTGCCAGATCCCGCACCGGTGGCGCGCCGAACTGACGGCTGTACTCGCGGCTAAATTGCGACGGGCTTTCATAGCCCACGCGATAGCCCGCTGCCGATGCATCCAGCCCCTCACTGAGCATCAGCCGCCGCGCTTCGTTGAGGCGCAATTGCTTTTGGTACTGCAGTGGGCTCATGGCGGTCATGGCCTTGAATCGATGATGCAGCGTCGACACGCTGAGATTGGCCTCCCGTGCCAGGCTATCGATGCGCAGCGGCTGTTCAAAGTTACCGTTAAGCCAGGAAATCGCCCGGCTGACGCGATGGTTTTGACTATTTTCGCTGGCGATTTCATACAGGCGGTGGCCCAGGGGGCTGCGCAATAGCCGGTATAAAATCTCACGGCGAATCAGTGGCGCAAGCATGGCGATATCTTTGGGAGTGTCGAGCAGGCGTGTCAGGCGCAGCAATGCGTCGAGCATCGGCGGGTCAATGGGCTCAACGTAAAGGCCCCGTCCGGTCGGTCGCGACGGCACGCCCATGGGGCCCGCATCGCTGATCAGGGTGGAGATTTGCGCAGGATCAATATCCAGGCGCAAGGCCAGTACCGGGTGTTCGGGGGATATTTCCAGCACCCTGCCGCTGATCGGCATCGACACAGACACCACCAGATAATTGAGCGGGTCGTAGGCGAAGTATTCATCCGCCAGCCGCACCTCTTTACGGCCCTGGGCCATGATGCACAGCGCGGGTTTGGGCAGGCTGGGGGCAAAATCACTGGGTTGGCTGTAACGGGACACAAACAGCGCCTCGACACCGGTATCGAACGAGCCGTCTTCAGGAGCGTGGCGGTAAATCAGGTCTGCCAGTTCCACGCGCTGTTTTTCAAGTGCGGGGTCGAGCGCGGGCCGCGGCGGTTCTAGCAGTGACATAGGTCGCATCCTCATTAAAGCAACAGGGCAGGTACAGCTTAAGTTTGTGCAAGGCCAAGGGGTAGCCGATTTCTGCCGTTGTCTTGCCTGATCCTGTCATTGCCAGCGCTCATGTACCAGCCAAACCCGTTGCAGACGTACAGCCTTGCTCAAAAAGCCAAAGGCGAGGCAGACGGTTCAAGTGCGCAATCAGAAGGGGAATTAACGAGGTTTTGCAGAATCGTGCAAGCCTGGGGCAGGAATCGACTAACGGTCACGGGGGCTGGCCTTTAAGCTTTGAACCTCTCCCTGACACCCTTTTCCTTTGTGGAGGCCAGCATGCCCCAGTCCAATGCCGTCAGTCATATGACCCTGGTTCGCGCCCGCGCAGGGTGTTCGGTCCAGGTCCAGGCGTGCCTGAGCCAACTGATTGAACCGACCCTGCAGACGCCCGGGTGCCTGCACTTCGCCTTGCAGCATTGCCAGAGCGATCCGCTGCTGTGGCAGGTCGCGGGCTATTGGCAGGATGAAACCTCGATGCAGGCGTATTTCAACTCATCGCTCATGGATGTTTACGGCGTGCTGGTCTACCAGCAGGTGGTGGATAGCCTCGATTTCAAGACCTTCAACGATGCGAGCGGGTTGAACAGGTAGAATGCCGGTTTTTCCATTGGCCGGGAGTTGAAGCATGGCGCGTAAAGAGTTTGCACATTTTGAAGCGGTATCAGCCGTGGTTCCGGTTGAACCCGGGATTTACCACGCAGCGATTGCAGTCAAAGCCTTGTACGAAGGTGGAGCACCGCGCTTTCACAAAGTACTGATCGAGCAAACGTTCAAAACAGCGACCGCCGCCGATGCTGCTGCCGCGCAACAACTTGAAGCCCTGCAGGGCGTCACTGAAGACGCCGAGCTGGTCTGGTAGTTGTAGGTTTGTTGAGGTTTGGTTGTGGCTCACAACCAAACCTCAACAGGCCCTAACGCGGGCGATGCATTTTGAACAGTGCTTCGGGGCCTAGCTGGAAGTAATCCGCCGGGCCGCCACCGCGTAAAATCGGTTCGGCGGCTGCGGTGTCGTAAATCCCTTCTTTAAGCAGGTGTCTGGCGATATGTACAGCCACCACCTCACCCAGAATCAGCCAGCTTGGCACCAACGCCTTGTCTGCGCGTTGCAGCTGGATGATCTGCGTGACCTTGCACTCAAACGATACCGGCGTTTCGGCCACGCGCGGCACACTGATCACCCGCGAAGCTGCAGTTGTCAGGCCTGCCAGTTCGAACTCATTCACCTCGGGGCCGACCATGGCGCAGCTTTGGTTCATCGCTTCGGCCAAGGGACGTGTGGCCAGGTTCCAGACGAACTCGCCGGTTTGCTCGATGTTATTGAGGCTGTCTTTGCGGCCCACACTGCAAAACCCGATGATCGGCGGGATGTAGTTAAACGCGTTGAAAAAGCTGTAGGGAGCAAGGTTCAGCCGGCCTTGGGCATCCTGAGACGAAATCCAGCCAATCGGACGCGGGCCAACGATGGCGTTGAACGGATCGTGGGGCAGGCCGTGGCCTTGGGAGGGTTCATAAAAATGAATATCGTCATGCATGGGAGTAGTCCGCAAACGGCTGATATAGAGCCCCTATAGTGCAAGGCCTTGGGGCTGATTACAAAAGCGGCTACGGGTTTTCGCAATTTTCTTTCCCCCAGAAACGACTAAGCCCGGCCAGGGCCGGGCTGAAGTGCCTCCTTCAGGTGTTAGCTGAAAAGGGCGCCATTGGTGCGATCGTAACCATCCGAGGCAAAGGTATCCGAATGGGTACGGCTGAAGCCGTCTTCTGCGAAGGTGGCCGAGCCAGTTTTGTCGAAGCCGTCTTCTGCGAAGGTGGCCGAGCCGGTTTTGTCGAAGCCGTCTTCTGCGAAGGTGGCCGAGCCGGTTTTGTCGAAGCCGTCTTCAGCAAAAGTAGCCGAGCCGGTGCGATCAAAGCCATCAGCGGCAACAGCGGCCGAACCTGTGCGGCTGAAGCCGTCTTCAGCAAAGCTCGACGAGTGAGTACGGTCGAAACCATCGGCGGCAAAAGCATTGAAAGCCAGGGCAGAGAAGGCGGCAGCGAGGATCAATTTGGTTTTCATGATGAAGCTCCTTGTTTCGTGTTTGAGATGTTCAGTGGGTATGGGTTTAAGACTACGCCGATTAATTTGATTAAAAAGCGCAAAAAATAGCGATAAATAATCGATTTATTCGATGTGTATGCCCGCGCAAAAACAGGTCAACGGGTGTCTGCTCTTGCATTTGGTGACGATTCACATCAGCCAGCGATAGAGGTCTTGCTGAAATGGATAGTGGCCTAACAGAGTTAACTGACTATTAAGTCAGATAACGCTGACGCACTTAGTAGAGAGGGAGGGGCTTTGGAGGGGGCAGGCATGAAGGTGTTGCAGATGCAACCAGCCCCGTGTGGGGCTGGTTGAGGCGGGGCTTAGTCTGTTTCGATACGCGAGTGCTTGCGGGTGTCTTTCATGGTGGCGTACACCGCCAGCGAGCACGCGATACAGGCAGTCACGTACCAGTAGTAACCGGTTTCCATGCCTGCGCTCTTGAACCACAGCGCAATGTATTCAGCGGTACCGCCGAAGATCGACACGGTCAGCGCGTAAGGCAAGCCTACGCCCAGTGCGCGGATTTCTGTCGGGAACAGTTCAGCTTTCACCACGGCGTTGATCGAGGTGTAGCCGCTGACAATGATCAGCGCGGCCATGATCAGGAAGAACGCGCCCCACCAGGTGGTGATGGTGTGCAGGGTGGTGAGGATTGGCACGGTGAACAGGGTGCCCAGCACGCCGAAGGCGATCAGGATTGGACGACGTCCGATCTTGTCCGACAGAGCGCCCACCAATGGCTGAATGCACATGAACAGGAACAGTGTGGCGGCCGAAATGGTGGTGGAGTCAGAAATGCTCATCCCCACGGTGTTCACCAGGTATTTCTGCATGTACGTGGTGTAGGTGTAGAACGCCAGCGTACCGCCCATGGTCAGGCCGACAACGGTCATCAGCTCTTTAGGGTGGCGCATCAAGGTGCGCATGGCGCTTTCTTTAGGCTTGACCCGGACCTTTTTGAACGACTCGGTTTCTTCCATGCCACGACGCAGATACAGCGCGACCACGGCGCACAGGGCACCGATCACAAACGGAACGCGCCAGCCCCAGCTGTACAGCTGTTCTTCGGTCAGGGTCTGTTGCAGAACGATCAATACACCCAGGGCGATGAGCTGACCCGAGATCAGGGTTACGTACTGGAAGCTGGAGAAAAAGCCACGACGTTCCTTGGTCGCCATCTCGCTGAGGTAGGTTGCCGAGGTGCCGTACTCGCCACCCACGGACAACCCTTGCAGCAAACGGGCGAAGACCAGCAGCACCGGTGCCCACACGCCAATGGTTTCATAACCTGGCGACAGGGCGATGACCAGCGAGCCGAAGCACATCAGCAGCACCGAAGCCATCAGTGCGGCTTTACGGCCTTTGCGGTCAGCGTACAGGCCCATCAGCCAGCCGCCGATCGGGCGCATCAAAAAGCCTACGGCGAAGATGGCCGCGGTATTGAGCAATTGTGCGGTGGTGTCGCCCTTGGGGAAAAAGGCCTTGGCGAAGTACAGCGAGAATGCGGCGTAGACGTACCAGTCGTACCACTCGACCATGTTGCCGACGGAGCCACTGAAAATCGATTTGATACGGCTTGAGGTGGTCTTTTCTTTGGGGGCCGCAGACGCGGACCCGGCAGGCAGGGTGCTGGAGTTATCCATTGAATGGATCCTTCTTTCATTGTTTTTTTATAGCGCGTCAAAACGCGAGCTTGCAGGGCTATAGCAGGAGTTGTGCCAAGGCTGCAGGGCCCGGTTTACAAGGGGGGAGGGTGGTGAGTGAGCGGGAATCCGCTGGTTTGCAGGTGCGTCATAGGCAAGAATCCGCCTATCTGACAAGCGTTGCAGGCCCAGACTCTTGTGGGAGCGGGCTTGCTCGCGATGGCATCACTTGGTTTACCTGAACCACCGCGCCGTCCGAATCGCGAGCACGCCCGCTCCCACAGAAGCAGGAATCGCTTAACTGCTCCCCAAAAATGCCTCGCGCACCAGCCCATGACGCTGCATTTTTTCATTGAGGGTACGGCGCGGCAGTTGCAGCTCATTGAGCACTGCCTTGATATCACCTTTATGTCGGGTCAGCGCAGCACGCAGGCATTGCGCCTCAAAGGCTTCCTGTTGCGCCACCAGTGATTGCCCTGTTTCGGGGTCGTCCAGTTGCGGTTCGCTCAAGCCCAGTACGTCCCGCTCGGCAACGTTGGCCAGTTCGCGCACATTGCCCGGCCAGTCGTGGCTCAGCAAACGGGACAGTTGTGGCCCGCTCAGCGGTTGTGCGCTGCGCCCCAGGCGTTCGCCGGCACTGTGTGAAAAGGCGTCGTACAGCAATGGAATATCTTCTCGGCGCTCGCGCAACGGAGCCAGGCGCAGTTGCGCCACGGTCAGTCGATAGGCCAGGTCTTCGCGAAAACGCCCGGCGCGGGCTTCTTCGAGCAAGTCGGGTTTGGTGGCGGCAATCACCCGCAGGTTCACGCTGATGCTCTGGTTGGAGCCCAGGCGCTCCAGCTTTTGCTCTTGTAGTACCCGCAGCAATTTGGCTTGCTGGGCCAAGGGCATGCTTTCGATTTCATCCAGAAACAAGGTCCCGCCATCGGCGTACTCCAGCTTGCCGATGCGCTTGCCCAGCGCCCCGGTAAATGCCCCGCTTTCGTGACCGAACAGCTCGGCTTCAAACAACTGCTCGGGGATTGCGGCGCAGTTGAGCGCCACGAAAGGTTTGTCGGCACGGGGGCCAAAATCATGCAGGCAGCGGGCGACCAGTTCCTTGCCGCTGCCGGTCTCGCCACGGATCAACACATTGACCGGCAGTGGCGCCAGCTCCAGCACCTGACGGCGCAAGGTCTGCAAGCTGCGCGACACACCCAGCAAGCGCCCGTCGATCAGTTCGCGCAGGTCAGCCTGTTCGTGCAAACGACGGTTTTCGAGTACCAGCTGGCGCTTTTCCAGGGCTCGACGCAGGCTGCTCAGCAGTGCTTCGGGGCTGAAGGGTTTTTCGAGAAAGTCGTAAGCACCCTCGCGCATGGCTTCGACGGCCATCGGGACATCACCGTGGCCTGTCAGCAAAATCACCGGCAAGTCCGCATCCAGTTGCTGCAATCGGGTCAGCAACGCAAGGCCGCCCATGCCCGGCATGCGCACATCACTGACAATCACCCCGGCAAAATGCGCAGGCAGTTGAACCAGGCAGTCTTCGGCGCAGCTGAACAACTGCACTTCAAAGCCGCTCAGGCTCAGCCATTGCTCCACGGCATTACGAATACTGGCCTCGTCATCGACCACGATCACCGAGTTGAGCATGTTTCACATTTCCTGTGCGATGGGCAGCGTCAGCGTGAATTGTGCGCCATCGGCCCGGTTGCAGGCGGTCAAGCGACCGCCGATTTCGTGAACAATGGCGTAAGACACCGCCAGGCCCAAACCTAATCCGTCACCCACCGGTTTGGTGGTGAAGAACGGATCGAAGATTTTACCCAGATGTTCCTCCCTGATCCCGCCCCCGCTGTCGCTGACCGTCAAGTGCCATAGCTGTTGATTGGCCTCGATGCGGATTTCCAGGTGTTTGCGCGGTGTGTCGAGCATGGCGTCAAGGGCGTTGCGCAGCAGGTTGATCAACACTTGCTCCAGACGGATCGCATCGCCGCGTACCCAGGCCGGGCGAATCAGATTGATCGTCAGCTCTATGGCTTCTTCCTGAAGGCGCGGCTCCAGCAACTGCAGGGCCTGATCGACCACGGTTGCCAGGTCCAGGCGCTCGCGCAAACCGCTGGGGCTCTGGCGGGCATAAGTCTTTAAATGGCCGGTGAGTGCGGCCATGCGCTTGAGCATTTGCTCCAACGGGTCCAGGGCTTTATAGGCATCGTCGATACGGCCGTGATCCAGCAACAGACGCAAGGTCGCCAACTGCATGCGCTGGGCGGTCAGGGGCTGGTTGATCTCGTGGGCCAGCGCCGCCGACATTTGCCCCAGTGCCGCGAGTTTGGCTGATTGCACCAGGCTATCTTGCGCAGTGCGCAAATCCCGGGTGCGGGCTTCGACCAGTTGCTCAAGCTCCTCACGATTGCGCTGGCGCAAACGCCCCAGTCGCCAGCGCTGGAATAAAAAAAGCCCCAGAAACACCAGCGTCAGCCACAGGCCAATCGCCGCCAGTGCGGCATTGCGACTGTCTTCCGCGGCGGTGACGGGACGGCGTAGCAGGTGCAGCGTCCAGCCTTCTGCGCTCAGTGGCAACGACCCCCACAGATAATCTGCCTGACCGTCGGGACCGTCGACGCGGGTCAGGGAGCTGGCTTCATCAAAGCTGCGCAGGGTGTGGGTTTTCATCAGCGTCAGGGGTTGATCGTGGTACTGGCGCGTGGCGGAAATTTCGCTGCGATCGCTGTCACTCAACGGTCGCAACAGGCGATAGCGCCAGCCGGGTTGGTTGGCAATAAACACAATGCCCCGGGCGTCGCTGACCAGCAGGGTGTCGTTGCCGTGGCTCCATTCACGCTCCAGTTGCGGGAATTCAAGCTTGACCACCATCGCCCCCAAGAACCTGCCGTCGGCATCGAGCACCGCGCTGGACAGAAAGTACCCCGGTATTCCACTGGTCACGCCCACGGCATAAAAGCTGCCGCTGCCCTGGCTGCGGGTCTGCTTGAAATAGGGCCTGAAGCCATAGTTATGGCCCACATAGCTGTTGGTGGTATTCCAGTTGCTGGCGGCGACGGCCAGGCCGGTGCTGTCGAGCAACTCCAGGGTGGAGGACTGGGCCGCACCGTTGATGCGTTCGAGCTTTTCATTGAGTGCGGCCTGTTCGTGACCGGTCAGGGGCTTGCTTAAGGCCGACACCAGCTCCGGGTCCAGTGCCAGTACGGCGGGCAGGGCGCGATAGCGTTCAATCAGCGTGTGCAGCGAGTTGGCATACAGGTTCAGTTGTTCGGGCCCGCGGCGGGCGCTCTCTTCCAGCGCATGACGTTCGGCCTGGCGCATCGCCCAGCCGCCAGCCAGAGCCGCTCCGGCCAGAATCAACAGGCAATACAGCGTCAAACGCAGGGTGCGAGACGTCACAGGCATAGTGGCAAACCGCTCGAATGGCAGGGCGCGAACCATATCATGACGCCAGTACCTTGCAGGAGACGGGATAACTATCTACCGCCGCGCAGGTTTTGCTCAGGGATATGTTGGCTTTCAACCCAGCGGAATCCTAGCCATGACGAC
Organism: Pseudomonas sp. MF06569; assembly: GCF_059862735.1. Taxonomy (NCBI): domain Bacteria; kingdom Pseudomonadati; phylum Pseudomonadota; class Gammaproteobacteria; order Pseudomonadales; family Pseudomonadaceae; genus Pseudomonas; species Pseudomonas sp. MF06569. Next base: position 8,931 of record NZ_JCBCUZ010000002.1, read on the forward strand.
GAGTTTACCCCCTGTGCGCGGTCGAGCACCGTTGCTGTTGTCCAGTACGCAATGGGCGCAAAAAGAGGCGCTCACCTATCTGTCTTCAGTTGTCGAAGCCAACTTCAGTGGCCTGAGCGAGGCGCATAAATTCAATTATCCCGTGCTCTATCGCAACGCGCTGGCATCCCTCAAGGCGATCGAAGACGAGATCAGCCGGATCAAGGCCGACTTCAAGTCAACTCACCTGGCAGTACTCACCCGCGAACTCAAGGAGCTGCTGGGCGTTGATGTCGACCCCGAGCTCGCACGGATTCATACCCGTTATCGTGAAAATATCGAAGAGGACCTGCTTGAGTACATGACCCGCATCAGCGGCTCACCGTCTGCTGCCCGCGAGCCCAAATTCACCTTCAGTCCCGGACGTACGCCGCGCGCCGTGGACGAGTCCAGGTTCATTGAACATCTTCGCTCGGTCTCGTTGTGGGATGCCGCGTGCGAGAACTTCAGTTACAGGACTGACTCGGTGTTGCTCAAGCCCTACAGCTTTGAACAAGCCAGTCACATCGACTATACCGCCGGTTTGAGGGGCAGGCCTGCCGGGCCTTTTATCCAGATTGTGCGAAAACTGGATCTGGGTGCGAAGCTCAAACAGTTGCTTGATGGCGCAACTGCGCAGGATGGCTCATTGACGCAGCGGGTGGTTACAGCGGCCAAAGCCGGTTTTGAGTTCGATTTGCTGGAGGCTTACCGCAACAGTTTTGTGTCGAAGGTCAATCGTACCGATTACGAACGTTTGCTCAGCATGTTGAAAGGAGACTCAGTTGCGCACATTTGGCCGGTATCAATGGGGCTCAAACCCGCGATCCCGGAGAAATTCATCAGAAATCCGGGGGGCAACGCAGAAGACCTCAAGTTGCTTTTTTACGGGGAAAACCACCTGGACTTCTCCGGGCACGGCGAAATTGCGCTTCCTCTTTTCCTGATCAAGGTTCCTGAGGTGTCTGGTGTGTTCAGCTATTTCCCACAACGCCTCGGCGGAGCTCTTTTGTGGCACAAAAGCGTAGACAGCGGCTTCAAGCATTTTTTGCAGCAACTCAGGCAGGACCACAGCAAAGGTCAGCTTGGCTGGTTTGTCAGGCATCTGGGGTTGAAAGACCTGGGAGGCTTCAACAAGCTGCTGAGTGACGAGCCAAGGCCCCAGGGCATCACCTGGCTCGCAGGTGTTTTGCATGATGCTTTTCGCAGTGCGTTTCCCGAGCCAGACCTGGACAGCCTGCAACTGTATGTCGAAATCAGCACAAGCGGTTCTCAACCATTGGCCAACAGAATTGGAGAGCGGCAGACCGCGCGGTTTCGTGACAACTTGAGCCTGTTGGCCACTAGCAAGTCAGCACTGGATTGGCAGGCTTTCAAAGAGGCATTGTCTGACATAGGCAGTGAAGTGCTGACGATGCTCACCACCCCCATGCCCGGAGGTGTATCGGGGCTCAATGCAATTATGCAGGCCGCCATATTGGGCTCCCTGGCCTATAGCCTTGTACAAGGCGTGAAGGAGGCGAGACAGGGAGAGGCCACGAACTTTGCCGGTGCATTGGCCGACAGCGCCGACTTGTTGATCAGTGCCCGCTTGGTGGGTGTGGCGGCCAAGGCTTACCGCCAGCGTATGCAAGGCCTGTGGGCCACTCTTGGCCAGCCGCGCAAGGTCACCAATCAGTCGGGTGGCGTCGAGTTGTGGCGGCCGCAGTTGAGCGCATACCCGCACCTGCAGGCAGACGCACTCGATGGCCGGGTGCCCAACGCTGAGGGTTTGTATGACATCGATGCAAAGCGGTATGCCAAGGTTAAGGAGGGCGACAAGGCCTGGGTGGTAGAAGTCACCCATGACGCGCAGTCCGGTTTTTACGTGCTTAAAACCGATAATGCGCAGGCATTCAGGCCCTCGGTGGCGTTTGACCCCGGTCAGCAGGTCTGGCGCCTTGCGCTGGAGGATGTTCAGGGGCTGGACGACAAGCACCTGCTGCAGCGCATGTTGGCGCTGGATTTGCCTGATTCTGCTCCAGGTGACATAGAGCGCATGTTAAGCATCACCGGCACCAGCCGTGAACAGCTTGAAAACACATGGCAAGGTCAGCTTATTCCAGGCCCGCTGGCCGATGGCGTGCGTCGGCTTCAAGCTGACCGACTGATCGAGCAAATCAAAAGCGACTTTCCCCAGCGCGGCGAAATGCCTGTCAACGCTGACAGCGCAGTGTTGTGCATGCTGACACAGCTGAAGCTTTGGCCCGGGGAGACGGTGCTGGATGTGTTCAATCAGCAGGGTCATCTGGTTGAGTCTTATGGCAAGGATTATCGGCCCGGCACCCCTGTGAACCATATTGAAATCAAACGCCTGGATCACGGTACGTATGTGGCCAGGCATGATGTCACCCAGGGCAGTGCCCAGGTCGAGCAATTGTTCACGCTGATTCTCGACCAGTTGCCCGAGGCTTCACAACTGGGCCGCGAGAGCAATCCGGACCTGAGCAAAGCAGGGCGAATTGCTTCGATACGTTGGCAAATTGCCGACCTGGCCCGAGAGGATAAGCCCCTCCTGATCAAGGCACTGACAGCGCTTTATGGGCACAAGCGCAACGATCCGATTGCCAGCTCAGACCCTGCCAAGAAGTATTTGCCTTTGGTGTACCCACCCCTTTCGGGTACCACGACGCCATTGCTGGCCAAACTTCATCAGCTTAATGCCTGGATGTCGGTGGAGAGCCTTGAACCGTTATTGGCTTCGCACCCTTTTACGCCCTCTCAGGTCACACAGGCTCTTGAACAAGGCATGCAGCCTTTGGCGTTTGCCCGTGCAGCAAACCGCTTGCGGACACGGCTGCGGGTAGACATTGCCCTGGACGGGATCTATCACCGGCGGGCCTGGAGCCCTGATATCGATTTATGGACCCGAGAGTTCGCAACAGGGGTTTTGCGCGACAGGCTCAACCGCAGGTTGGTGGTCACGGATGTGAGTGCTCCAGCCTCAACGGATGGCTACAGCCCCACCGGGCCTGATGATCCAACCATCGTCCTGCGTCAGACTCAGGCTGGCACCTTCGAAGTTTCTGATTTTCGTCGCGCAGGCACAGTGACCATCAGCTCAACCCCTGACAGCTTCTACCTGGCGATCAACTGGGTGTTGCGAGAGAGTGAACGTTTATCGCTGGGTATGGATGGCGCCCGGGTATCGGGTCTGCGCCAGGCAGTGGGTGATGCAATGCTCGCCCGGCGACAGCCTGATGGCACCGTTAATCTGTGGGACAAGACCACCTTCCAATTTGAGCGCAAAGAGGTTGTGCTGCGCGATCAGGTACCCGGTGAACTGGGTCTTTATCGTATCGATGATAAAAATTACCTGTCGTTGCATGGTTCTGTTTATCAGGTCGACTTCGACCCTGTGATCAATAAATGGCGCATGAAGCACCCGAATAAAATCGGGGTCAACGAGCCGGCTCTGGAGCACAACTACAACGGTGCATGGCGCCAGACAATCGAGAACCCCCTGCAGTGGGAAGGGCTCAAATTGTTGCGCCGGCTGCGAGCCCGACCTGAATCCATCAGTGATGAAATGGGCCATAAAATCATGGCTGTGAGCAATACCAGCGAAGGTGTATTGCGTCAGATTCACATGAACAACCTCGCACCACCGCCCTTGTTGGTGGACTCCTGGAAGCGCTTCGAGATCGAGGCCGAGATTCAGCGCTTCGTAAAACAAATGCAGGCACACCATTCCCTGTCCGAAGCCCGCAGCGATATTCATCTGTTGCTGATGCAGAGTTTGCCCGGCTGGCCTGCGGACAAGGTACTTCAAATTGTCGACTTGCAAGGTAATACGCTGCAGGAATACGGGGCCGACCTGAGCAGCACCGCGCCTCGGATCAGGGTGACGATCAATGAGACCGATAACGCCAGCCTGTTGCTGCGCGCGCTGCTCTCGCGCATGAATCAGGCCGATACATTGAGTCTGCTGGGCGAGTACCACCTCTCTATCGAGGAGCGCATGCTGGCGCTGGCTAAAAAAGTTGCCGCCCATGCGCTTGCGCGTCAAGCCACGGTGTTCAAGTCGCTCTATGGGCGCCTTGAGCGCAGTTCGGATCCGCACGTGAGACTGGTTCAAAAAAATTATCCAGAACTACCTAAAAGCATCATCGAACATTTGCTCCGCCACACCTCCGGTCCCGAGCGCACCGACTATTTCGATAAAGAGATGATTGCCCCGCGTTTTTCGGAGCAGGTTGACTGGACGGCCAGGGAGGTGCGGCTGGCCCGCGCTTACGAAGGTTTGTATATCGGGGCGACGGCAACTGCGGACAGTGAAATGCTCACACTGCGCATGCTGCAGTCCTTGTCGGGCTGGCCAGCTGGCGCAAGACTTGAGGTTCGCCGCGATGATGTCAGTGGTCAGTTGCTCGACAGTATCGGTGCCGCTGATGCTGGCAGCTCACGGGTGCTGGTCAAGACAGGTAGCCAGTATCAGGCCTGGTCGCCAGACGGGCAGGCACTTAATCCACCGTCTGCAACCGACAACAATTTGCTGTCCTCCATTTTGTATTCACTCACCCCGGCAGAGCGTGCGGCCATGGATGTCCCGAACGTGGGTGACACGGCAACGCTGGCAAAAAAAATCAGTGATCAGGCGATCAAGGACCGGATAAGTGTCCAAGCCCTGTTGGGGTTGCAGCCACCTGCTCCGCCGCGCAAACCGCCGATGGACCTGGACAGGTCGTTCATCGCTTATCCACTGACAATCAGTATGGGTGGCTCGGACCACTCTCTGTATTTGATGCGTGAAGCACAATATCTGTACCCCACATGGAGCTATCACAAGATTGTCGACTATCTGGACGCGTTGGGCGGTACTGAATCTTCTCGGCGTGCCCATGTGGCGGTGAGCCGGGCGCAGTTCGAGACCATGCAGGTTGAGCTGGATGGGTGGGCGCAAATCCAGCTGTACCCTAGCGGTACTTCTCATATGGCGATGGCAATGCCGGGCCACAGGCTCCAGGTGTGTGAGCGAATCGTGCAGGCCTGGCGCAGGGAAACCCAGATAGCCCGGGACAATGATGGCAATGTTATTGGGCCCATACTCGACTTTTATGGCCTTGATGTGGGTGACCTGCCAGCACTGACAGGCAACTTGAGTCATATCCGGGTACTGCGAATGGACTGCATGAATTTGCGCAGTGGTTCTGGAGAGTTTCTGAATGGTTTTCCGCATTTACACACGCTGAGCTTGTCAGGTAACCGTCTGGGCGATATTCCTTCAGCGATTGCAGGCATGACTCAGTTGAGGTCACTCGACCTGTCGGGCAATCGCCTTGTACTGACTTCCGACAATGTTCAGCGGCTTGCGTCTTGCTCAATGCTTGAAGTATTGAGCCTGGAAAACAATCCGTTAGGGATTGCACCCGATGTGAGTCAGATGTCCGGCTTGCGCACTTTGAACCTGCAAAACACAGGGATTTCTCAGTGGCCCAACGGGTTATGGGCACTGACTCAGGTTCGATGGGCCAACCTTCGCAATAACCTGATTCGCGACATTCCAGATGCCGTTTTCAGCGCCCCCCCGACAACTACGGCCAACAGCGTTACCAGTGTTTCCGGCAACCCGATTTCTGCACAAAGCCGTGACCGGATCATCGCTTACTGGGTCCGGGGCGGCAGTGACTTTGGCTATGGACCATCGATTGCCCATGCCATTGATCATGCTCAGGCACAGGCGTCGGTAAACGATGTTGCGCCGTGGCTACCCTTGGGCCTGACCGGTGCGCAAAAGCAGGCCAGGACGCAGCAGTGGGCGTTGTTGCGAGGATCCGGGGAGGCAGCCAAGGATTTTTTTGAAACCCTGGCTTTATTCGCCACCAGTCAAAACTTGATGGTGCCTGCCGTGTGGGAGCAACTGACAAATCGGGTGTGGGTACTCGTTGATCAGATGCTGGCGAACACGCAACTGCGTGATGCGCTGCTGACCCGGGTCTTTCGTGAAGAGCGTAGCTGCGGTGATGGTGCCATGGTGCTGTTTGAGAACATGGAAGTCGAAGTGCTGATTCATGAAGCTCTGAATAATACAGGTCAGGCCCAGCGCGAAGCGGAGCTTTTCAAACTGGCCAAACGGCTATTCCGTTTAAGGCAGGTCGACCAGGTTTCAGATGCCGAAGTCCGCAGGCGGGTCGCGGCAGGCGGTAATCCTGATGCCGCTGAAGTCATCCTGTTTTATCGGGTGAAACTGGCAGATGACCTGGATTTACCGACCCGTGCGCGCTCTATGTTGTACGAGTCCACAGCAGGGGTGTCTGATCAACAAGTCACCGAGGCCAGAGACAGTATTTTGGCTATGGACGGTAGCCCGGCGTTTATGCATTCGATCATGTACGAATCGTTTTGGCGCCGTTTTCTGGAAAGCACATACGCAGACCGTTTCGCTGCCATCGAAGCGGATTATCAGCGGGACTACAAGCAACTGGCCGAAGAGCCGGGGCTTTCAGATCAGGTGGAGTTGCAAAGAGGAGCAGCGCTTACAACCGACCGGGATCAGAGAGTCAATGTGCTGATCGAGGAACTGACGCTTAAGGCCTATCAGTCCAGTGAGTAATTGAGCTGCAGTCAGGCGACAGGGGGCGTGCCCCCTCTGATGGCCACCACCGTCAGCAACTGCCCTTCAAACAGGCAAAATTGTGCGTCCAGCTCACGGCCCTGTTGCCATTCGGGTGACAAGTCGGTGAGCAGGCGCAGGCGCACCAGGCCCTCTGGTGTCCAATTCAGCACCTCAGCGTGTTCAAAGTAGAAGCGCTTTTGCACCAGCGGGTACAACGCCTTGAACAGGCTTTCCTTGACTGAAAACGTCAGCGTGATCAGCAGCGCAATCTGCTCTGCTGGCACGCTGGCCATGCGTAAAAGCTCATCGGGGGTAAGGATTTCCTTGGCCAGGCGCTGGGCGCGCTCGGTAGTGAGCAGTTTTTCCAGATCGATGCCCAGCCCCTGCCATTCACTTTTCAGGGCCACCAGTGCCCCGGCACGGCCATTGCTGTGGGTGATGGCGCCACTGATATGGGCCGGCCAAATGGGCGCGCGGTCTTCACCCATGCCGGGCGTGGCGCAGGTGCCATCCAGTTGCAACAGGGCTGCGCGGGCGCAAAGACGCCCGGCCAGAAATTCAGCTTGGCGTTTGGCCACTGAGCGTTGAATACTCGCAGGCATCTCAATGGCACTGCGGGCAAAATCGTCGTCTTCAAGCTGTGCAGGGATAAAGTCGGTGCTGAGCCACACACTGGCGGGCAGTATGTGCGGCAACGGCCAGTCAGCGCGCAGCGGCGTGCAGCAGGCAGGCAAGGCGGGGAGTCGGTTCATGGCAGGCATTGTGCGGGGCTTGGTACGGCTGTGCAATTGTTCAGAGTATGTTCAGGGCGCACGACATACTGTGTGTAGTCAGGGACACACGTCCTTCGAGACGCGGATTTTGCTTGGGAGAGCGCGATGAAATTGTTGGTGGTTGAAGATGAGGCGTTACTGCGCCATCACTTGCAAACCCGACTGAGCGAAAACGGCCATGTGGTCGAGGCCGTTGCCAATGCCGAAGAGGCGTTGTATCAGAGCGAACAGTTCAATCATGACTTGGCCATGATTGATCTGGGCTTGCCGGGAATGAGCGGGCTGGAGCTGATTCGCCAGTTGCGCGCACGGGGCAAGACGTTCCCGATCCTGATTCTGACGGCTCGCGGCAACTGGCAGGACAAGGTCGAAGGGCTGGCTGCCGGCGCCGACGATTATGTGGTCAAGCCGTTTCAGTTCGAAGAGCTGGAAGCACGGCTCAATGCTTTGCTGCGTCGCTCCTGTGGCTTTACCCAGTCGACTATCGTGGCAGGTGCGCTGGTGCTGGACATCAACCGCAAGCAGGCACTGCTCGATGATGAGCCGCTGGCGCTGACGGCCTATGAGTACCGCATTCTGGAGTACCTGATGCGCCATCACCAGCAAGTGGTGGCCAAGGACCGCTTGATGGAACAGTTGTACCCGGATGACGAGGAGCGTGATCCGAATGTGATCGAGGTGCTGGTAGGGCGCCTTCGTCGCAAGCTTGAGGGGGCAAATGGCTTTAAACCGATCGATACCGTACGTGGCCTGGGGTACCTGTTCACTGAGCGCTGTCGATGATTCGTTCGCTACGCGTTCGATTGATGTTGGCGGCCACGTTGTTGGCCGTGTTGTTTATGCTGGCGCTGTTACCGGCCATGCAGGGGGCGTTCAGTCTGGCCCTCAAGGACGCCATAGAGCAGCGTTTGGCGTCTGATGTCACCACGTTGATTTCGGCTGCCAAGGTCGAAAAAAACCATCTCAAAATGCCCGTCCTGTTACCGGATGAGCAGTTTGACCTGCCGGACAGTCGCGTTCTCGGCTATGTCTATGACCGCGAGGGGCACCTGGTGTGGCGCTCGCGGGCAACGCAAGAAGAAACCATCAACTACAAACCGCGCTATGACGGGCGAGGCAACGAATTTGCGAGCATTCGCGAAGACAATGGCGAAGAATTTTTTGTCTACGACGCCGAGGTGAAGTTACTCGGCGGCAAGAGTGCAGCCTTCAGCTTTGTTGCCTTGCAACCGATGCGTGAATACAACCTGACGTTGGCAGGCTTGCGCGAAAACCTTTATCTGGGGTTTGGCGCAGCATTGATTGTGCTGCTGGCATTGCTATGGATTGGTCTGACGTGGGGGTTACGCGCCTTGCGACGTTTGAGTCAGGAACTGGATGAAATTGAAACCGGCGAACGGGAAAGCCTCAGCGAGCAGCACCCTCGGGAGTTGCTGCGTCTGACCGGCTCGTTGAACCGTTTGCTGCAAAGCGAGCGCGAGCAGCGTACGCGTTATCGCGACTCGCTCGATGACCTGGCCCACAGCCTGAAAACCCCCTTGGCGGTATTGCAGGGTGTGAGTGAAAGCATGGCCCAGCGCCCTGCTGAGCGCGAGCAGGCCTGGGTGCTGCAAAGCCAGATCGAGCGCATGAACCAGCAAATTGGCTATCAGTTGCAGCGTGCCAGTTTGCGCAAAAGCGGCCTGGTCCGCCATCAGGTCGAACTGCTGCCGGTGGTGCGCAGCCTGTGTGACACGCTGGGCAAGGTGTATCGGGATAAAGGGGTGAAGGTCAGTTTCGACATTCCGGAGCTGAGCCATGTACCGATCGAGCAGAACGCCTTGCTGGAGTTGCTGGGCAATCTGCTGGAAAACGCCTACCGGCTGTGTCTGAGCCAGGTACGGATCAGCCTGCACCGCAATGTTCACGGTATTGAGGTCTGCGTTGAAGACGATGGCCCGGGGGTGCCGCCCGATCAACGCGCGCGGATCCTGCAACGCGGCGAGCGCCTGGACCGTCAACATGCGGGGCAGGGCATCGGGCTGGCTGTAGTCAAGGACATCATAGAAAGCTATGACGCCACCCTGACGCTCGAAGACTCGTCACTGGGCGGGGCGGCTTTCCGGATTCATTTTCCGACCGAGTGAAACCCATGTGGGTGCGAACTTGCTCGCGATGGCATCTCCACGGTCATTCAGACAAACCGGGTAGCCTGCATCGCGAGCAAGCCCGCTCCCACGAGATTTCGGATACAGACAATCAGGCGGATATCCGCCACCTCCTGCGCCTCAAGACGCCCAATGGGCGGAATCCCGCCAAGTCCTTTCCTTGAATATCAAACCGCAATTTCCTGCAGGGGCAGGTGCTATGGGCCTTTGAGGGGCTTTTGCCCAATGTGGCCCACGGCTTGCAATAAGTGCGAGAGGTCTGCCGGTAGAGCAGCTCCAACAACAAATCCCTCCAAGAAGGAGGGTTCGCGCTTTGGGTATCGCCAGTCTCAGACGGAATGATGACTGAGTGATGCACTTGAGGAACTTTGCAATGACGACTCGTCAGCCACTGTACAAATCCCTGTATGTGCAAGTGATCTTAGCGATCGCTATCGGCATCTTGCTGGGCCATTTCTACCCTGAAACCGGTGTTGCACTTAAACCGCTGGGTGATGGTTTTATCAAACTGATCAAAATGGTCATCGCGCCCATTATTTTCTGTACGGTGGTGAGCGGTATTGCCGGCATGCAAAGCATGAAGTCGGTCGGCAAGACCGGCGGCTATGCGTTGCTCTACTTTGAAGTGGTGTCGACCATTGCCCTGCTGATTGGCCTGATTGTGGTCAACGTGGTTCAGCCTGGCGCGGGCATGCACATTGACGTGTCGACCCTGGACGCCAGCAAAATTGCCGGTTACGTGTCGGCAGGCGCAGACCAGAGCATCGTAGGCTTTATCCTCAACGTGATCCCGTCGACCATTGTTGGCGCCTTCGCCAATGGCGACATCCTGCAAGTGCTGATGTTCTCGGTGATCTTCGGTTTCGCCCTGCATCGCCTGGGTGCCTACGGCAAGCCGGTACTGGACTTCATCGACCGCTTCGCCCACGTGATGTTCAATATCATCAACATGATCATGAAGCTGGCGCCAATCGGTGCGCTGGGTGCGATGGCCTTCACCATCGGCGCTTACGGCGTAGGCTCGCTGGTTCAGCTGGGTCAGTTGATGATCTGCTTCTACATCACTTGCGTGCTGTTCGTGCTGATCGTGCTGGGCGGTATTGCCCGCGCTCACGGTTTCAGCGTTCTGAAGCTGATCCGCTACATCCGTGAAGAGCTGCTGATCGTACTGGGTACGTCCTCGTCGGAATCGGCCCTGCCACGGATGCTGGTGAAAATGGAGCGTCTGGGCGCGCAGAAGTCCGTGGTAGGTCTGGTGATCCCGACCGGCTACTCGTTCAACCTCGACGGCACTTCGATCTACCTGACCATGGCGGCCGTGTTTATCGCTCAAGCGACAGACACTCATATGGACATCACGCACCAGATCACGCTGCTGCTGGTGCTGTTGCTGTCGTCCAAAGGTGCTGCAGGCGTGACCGGTAGTGGCTTTATCGTACTGGCGGCAACCCTGTCGGCTGTAGGTCACTTGCCGGTTGCTGGTCTGGCGCTGATCCTGGGCATCGACCGCTTCATGTCCGAAGCCCGTGCCTTGACCAACCTGATCGGTAACGCGGTGGCAACCCTGGTTGTGGCCAAGTGGGTGAAAGAGCTGGACACTGACAAGCTGCAGGCAGAGCTGAACTCTGGCGGTCGCCCGCTGGACGACACGCGTCCGCAAGACGACCTGGGTGTGGCTGAAGGCCCGGCCCCGGTGTTGCTCAAGTAAGCTTGAGTGAATAAAAAACCCATCTTCGGATGGGTTTTTTTATGCCTGCTTATTCGACCCGGGTTTGGCCGCTGAAGACCAGTGTCTGGCGGCAGCGTCTGCACAGGTAACCGCGCCCCTGGTTGACCAGGGCATGGCGCTGGGCCGAGAACGCAAAGTCGCTCTGTGGACAAGGGCAGCGGTAGATGTAGCGCGTGGCGCTGCGCCGCTTGATGGCGTAGGTATGGCAGCGATTGGGCGGCAGTTCGTACACCCCGCGCATGATTAATTGCCATTCTTCGCCATGGGGGGCGATGCGGTCGCCAAACAGTTGGTGGGCGATCAAGTGGGCGACTTCGTGGGGGACAGTTTGCTTGAGGAAATCTTCGCTGTTTTCGCGGTACAACTGTGGGTTGAAGCGCAGCAGGTTTTCGTGCAGATGGGCGACACCGGCTTTTTGTCCGCGCAGCTTGAAGCTGACGACGGGGCGTTTAAAAGGGCGTTTGAAAAATACTTCGGCCTGTTGGAAACAGTCTTCGACGCGGGTATTGAGTGACTCGGGCATGCGGTTCGGTTCTCCAGAGCAGGCGATTATGCCGCAAGCGGTGGGGGTTCCGAAGTGTCGAGGCGCCGAGTGGTCATGCGGCAAACGGTGTAGTCGCTGCCGCAGGCTGCGATGGGTTGCGTAGCGACCCGTTCTTTAAGGTCCTGCGGCCCTTATCGCAGCCTGCGTGCGCCATCTAGTTGGTGTAGACCGGCCCTACGCCCAGCCCCCAGACAATCACGGTAAACGCCATGATCGCCACCAGTACCACCAGGCCGACCGCCAGTACCGAACTTGAAAACAGAAAGCCTTCGTCGGGGTCAATGTTCATGAAGGTCGGCAGGCCCACGTAGAGTAAATACACGGTGTAGCAAATGGCTGCAGTGCCCACCATCATGCCCAGCCACATGTGCGGATAAAGTGCCGCCAGCCCCCCGATAAACAACGGTGTCGCCGTGTAGGTGGCAAAGGCCACGCAGCGCGGCAGGCTGGGTTGTGCATCGTAAGTGCGGGCCATCCAGTGAACAAACGCGCCCATCACACCCACGCCCGCAAGCATTGCGACGTAGGACATCAGGGTCATCCACAACGCGCTGTCCAGGGTCAGCATCACCGGCGCGCGAGCACCGATAACCCAGCCCACCTGAGTGGTACCAATAAATGCGGAAATGGCCGGGATCGCAGCCAGAATCAATGTGTGAGTGAGGTACATATGGCCGATGCTTTCTTCTGCATCGCCACGGATTTCGCGCCACTCTTTATCGGGGTGGGTGAAAAGGCCCACAACGTGATGGATCATGGCTTTCGCTCCTGTATGAGACGCATCGCCCCCAGCGGGACGCGTGCCGGTCGCGCAGCCAATACGTATCTAAGCGGTGGGAGTGCGGCCTTAAGCACCAGTATAGGGAACCTGTCGTCCCACAGAACCGGCCCTTTAGAGCATATTGTGCTGTCAGACTCAGGCTTATCGCATTGGAGTCTTTAGGCGGGCAAAGGGGTTCGTCGGCCGGGTTTTTTTGGGTAAAATCCCCGGTTTTGGTCTCGACTCGCGGAATCGAAGCGCTATGAGCACTCTTTCGGTCTTTCAAAACAAACTCCAGAAACGTCTGCGTCGATTGACCGGTGAGGCTGTAGCCGACTTCAACATGATTGAGCACGGTGACAAGGTGATGGTCTGTCTCTCTGGGGGCAAAGACAGTTACACGCTGCTCGATGTGCTGCTGCACCTGCAAAAAGTCGCGCCCATCCAGTTCCAGATCGTGGCCGTGAACATGGACCAAAAGCAGCCCGGTTTCCCCGAAGACGTGCTTCCGGCCTATCTCAAGTCCCTGGGCGTGGAGTACCACATTGTTGAAAAAGACACGTACTCGCTGGTCAAGGAACTGATCCCCGAAGGCAAGACCACCTGTTCGCTGTGCTCGCGCTTGCGCCGTGGCACTCTGTACACCTTTGCCGATCAAATCGGTGCGACCAAGATGGCCTTGGGGCATCATCGTGATGACATCGTTGAAACCTTTTTCCTGAACATGTTCTTCAACGGCACCCTGAAGGCGATGCCGCCCAAGCTGCGCTCCGATGACGGGCGTAACGTGGTGATCCGGCCCCTGGCGTACTGCAACGAGAAGGACATCCAGGCCTACTCAGACTGGCAGAAGTTCCCGATCATTCCTTGTAACCTGTGCGGTTCCCAGGAAAACCTGCAACGCCAGGTCGTCAAGGACATGCTCCAGGAGTGGGACCGCAAGACGCCGGGGCGCACCGAGAGTATCTTTCGCAGCTTGCAGAACGTGAACCTGTCGCAGTTGGCAGATCGTAATCTCTTTGATTTCGCGAGTCTGAAGATCGACGACACGGCCGCGTCGCGATTCGTTAACCTGCTAAACCTGTAATTTGCCGAGGAGAGGGCATGCGCGACTACAAATGGCTGCACGAATATTGTTTGAACCGTTTTGGTTCGTCAGCCGCACTGGAAGCCCAATTGCCCGTTCCGAGAACCCCGGAACAATTGCGCCAGATCAGCGATGATCGCTACCTGTCGACCCTGGCCCTGCGGGTTTTTCGTGCCGGGCTCAAGCACAGTGTGGTGGATGCCAAGTGGCCGGTGTTTGAAGAAGTGTTCTTTGGTTTTGACCCGGAAAAAGTGGTGCTGATGGGCGCCGAACATCTGGAGCGGTTGATGCAGGATGCGCGGATCATTCGCCATCTGGGCAAGCTTAAAAGTGTGCCGCGCAATGCGCAGATGGTGCTCGATATCGCACACGAACACGGCAGTTTTGGCGCGTTTATCGCCCAGTGGCCAGTGACCGATATCGTCGGGTTGTGGAAATACCTGGCCAAGCATGGGCATCAGTTGGGCGGTTTGTCGGCTCCACGCTTCTTGCGCATGGTTGGCAAGGACACCTTTGTGCCCAGCTATGACGTGGTGGCTGCGCTGAACGCGCAGAAGCTGGTGGACAAGGCGCCTACCAGCCTGCGGGACCTGGCGATTGTGCAAAATGCATTCAACCAGTGGCATGCCGAAAGTGGCCGGCCGATGTGCCAACTGTCTCAGATGCTGGCGTTTACGGTGAATCATTAAGCAGGTTTTGCGAGCGGCATAAAACCTCTGGGAGCGAGGCTTGCCCGCGATGGCAGCGCCTCGATTTGCCTGACAAGCCGAGTCGACTGCATCGCGAGCAAGCCCGCTCCCACACGCTCTTACGCGCCTTCACCACTCAGTCGCCGGTCCAGCTGGTAACGCCAGCGCACAAACAGCATCGCGCTGATGAACACGGCCACACTGGCGGCAATTTCTAGCAGGCCGAACACCTGGCGATTCGGATCGAACGCCGCCAACGCCCCCTTGATCAGGTACAGGTTGACCACGTAGCAGGTGAACGAATGCCCGCGCGGGCTGCCTTTGAGCATGCCCGGTACCAGAAACATCAGTGGCACCAACTCGATCAGCAGAATCACCCACGGACGCGCGCCATGCAGGTCAGCGAAGATCAGGTAATAAGCGCAGAGCAAGCCGATCAGGCCAAAGAAACACACCAGGCTCAAGACGCGCATCAGCCGCACTCGCGGCTCCAGCCACTCGACGGGCGGCAGCACTTTTGGCTTTTTAGCCACGGGTGGTCTCCAGTTTCAAGGCGATAGTGGCCAAGCGCTGACCCAGGGCACGGCACAGGGTGATTTCGTGTTCATCCAGCCCGCGCTTGCCGTCGGCGCCCGCATGGTGACTCGGGCCATAGGGCGTGCCGCCAGCCGTGGTGTGCAGCAAAGACGACTCGCTGTAGGGCAGGCCGGTGACCAGCATGCCGTGATGCATCAGCGGCAGGAGCATCGACAGCAGGGTGCTTTCCTGGCCACCGTGCAGGCTGGCGGTGGAGGTGAACACGCCCGCCGGCTTGCCGACCAGTGCGCCGGTCAGCCACAGGTTGCTGGTGCCATCCAGAAAGTATTTCAGCGGTGCAGCCATGTTGCCGAAACGGGTCGGGCTACCCAGGGCCAGTCCCGAGCAGTTTTTCAGGTCGTCGAGGCTGGCGTACAGGGCGCCTTCTTCCGGAATGCCCGGGGCCACGGCTTCACATTCGGTGGAGATGGCGGGTACGGTGCGCAAGCGCGCCTCAAGGCCGCCTTGTTCGATACCGCGGGCGATTTGCCGGGCCATTTCGCCGGTCGAACCATTGCGGCTGTAATACAGAACCAGAATATAAGACGCGCTCACGGCAGGATCTCCAGGACTTTTTCAGGAGGGCGGCCAATGACGGCCTTGTCGCCCACGACCAGGACCGGCCGTTCGATCAGCTTGGGATGGGCAGCCATCGCGTCGATCAACTGTGCCTCGCTGAGGCTGGCATCTGCCAGGTTGAGGGCCTTGTACTCGTCTTCGCCGCTGCGCAACAGTTGGCGTGCGCCGATGTTCAGCTTGGCCAACAGGTCGCGAAGTTGGGAGGCGTCCAGTGGCGTGTCGAGGTAGCGCACCACGGTGGGCGTCAGGCCTCGGGCTTCGAGGAGTTCGAGCGCACCGCGGGATTTCGAGCAGCGCGGGTTGTGATAAAGCGTCAGATCGGTCATGTGCGGGTCGCATCTTGCGTAAGGTGGCGGCTATTCTACCCGCCTGACGGGCGCGCCTGAACCGTATGCGGTAAATGGCCGCTCGCTGATGGCTTTTAGTATGTATTTAGCGAGAAGGATCAACACATGTTAAAGCGACTCATGGCAGTAGCTGCCGTCACGGCCACGTTATTGTTGGCCGGCTGCGGAAATGATTATGGGGTCGATCAGCACGGACAGAAGATCGCGTCGGAGCGTCTGGACAAACAATGGAAGGTCATCAACTACTGGGCTGAATGGTGCGGACCCTGCCGGATCGAGATTCCTGAGCTCAACACCCTGGAAAAACAGCTGCAGGGGCAATCCGTGGGGGTGTTCGGGGTCAACTTCGATGGTTTGCAGGGCAAGGAGCTGAGCGAAGCGAGTACCGCGCTGGGTATTACGTTTACCGTGCTGGCTCAGGATCCGGCAGAAGTGTTCGATCTGCCCCGCAGCGAGGCATTGCCGGTGACGTACATCATCGATGACAAGGGCAAGGTGCGTGCGACATTGATGGGCGAGCAGACGGCGGCCGGTGTGCTGGCCAAGATCAAGGAACTCAAGGGGGCTTGAGTCAAGGCCATCGTGAGCAAGCCCGCTCCCACAGGCAGGGTACAAATGCTGTGGGAGCGGGCTTGCTCGCGATTCAGGTGCCGCAGTTTTTCAGCCTTCTTCAGGCCACAACCGCAACGGTTTGCCTTCAGCTGGCCAGAACCGCACCTGTTCAATCGGCGAGATGTCCCAGCTCTGTACGGTTTGCAGGGCCTCGAAGAATCGCTGCTCCTGCTCCATCAGTGCCGGGGCACAGGCTTTGCGGGTGCTGCCCACGCCACCAAAGGTCAGCGTGTTGCCGTCCAGGGTGTAAGGCGCGAACCAATGATTGCAACCGCCACTGCCATAGGCCCGGCCAGCATCGTCCAGGGTTACGGTCAGGTGGCTGTTGTCGATCAACGGTCGTTCGCCGATCCACTCCAGTACGTAGGTGTGGTTCTGCTGCAACTTGACCGGATCACCTGCGCAGCCGACCAGGCTTGCGCCCAGCAATGCCAGCAGGGCCAGGTGTTTCATGGCGCAGCCTTTTGGCATTCCGGGCACACGTGCTTGCTGCCTTCAGTGCTCCAGCCAAGCTCCGCAATACGCGCCGAGGCAGCAGGTTTTTGCGCCTTGGTGCCGAGTTTGGCGTCGACTGCGAACTCGAACTTCAACTCTTTGGCGCACGTGTCGCAGTTGACCTGCCATTCATGAATCGCCAATTCGCCGAAAACCGGCCCTTTGGTGACGGCAACCCACTGGCCGCGGGGGTTGATCAGATGACGGACCTTGTCGACGGACAGGCGCATGGACAGGCTCTTGCTGCCCTTGAGGGACACAATCAGCACGTCGCCGGCTTGAATCGAGCCACCGTTGCCGGTGACTTGATACAGGCCTGGCGCCAGGGCGCGGCATTCAATCAGGGTGTGCTGCGGGTTAAGCAGGCTGTAGCGAAAATCGTGTTCGACCATGGGTCCTCCAAATAAGTCGCTATGCTAGCACGCAGGCATCAAAGCCCAAGATCAACCTTCAATCAGGTTGTGCGGTGCACCGTTTTTCCAGGCCGCGATATTGCTCAATGTCGTGGAAGCGATCGCACTCAGGGCTTCACGGGTCAGAAACGCCTGGTGGGCGGTGATGATCACATTGGGAAAGGTCAGCAGCCGCGCCAGCACGTCATCCTGAAGGGGCAGGTCGGAGCGGTCTTCGAAGAACAGCTGGGCCTCTTCTTCATAAACATCCAGCCCTAAATAGCCCAGTTGGCCATTTTTCAGCGCTTCGATCAGTGCCGGAGTATCGACCAGTGCGCCGCGCCCGGTGTTGATCAGCATGGCGCCGTGTTTGAGGGTCGCCAGGCTGGCGCTGTTGATCAGGTGCTTGTTGTCCGAGGTCAGCGGGCAGTGCAGGGAGATGATGTGCGAGCCGGCCAGCAGCTCGGGGAGGCTTACATACTGCGCGCCCAGGGCCAGCAGCTCGGCGTTTGGGTACGGGTCGAAGCACAGCAGCTTGCAGCCGAAACCGGCCATGATTTTGCCGAACGTGGCGCCGATCTGACCGGTGCCCACCACGCCGACGGTTTTTCCTACCAGATCAAAACCGGTCAGCCCGTGCAGGGTGAAGTCGCCTTCGCGGGTGCGGTTGTAGGCGCGGTGCAAACGCCGGTTGAGCGCCAGAATCAAGGCCACGGCATGTTCGGCGACGGCATGGGGGGAGTACGCAGGCACGCGCACCACGCTCAAGCCCAGGCGTTTGGCGGCTGGCAGGTCCACATGGTTGTAACCGGCCGAACGCAGGGCAATAAGCCGCGTGCGGCCGGCGGCCAGTTGCTCCAGGACCGGGGCGCTCAGGTCGTCATTGATAAACGGGCAGACCACTTCGTAGTCATGGGCCAGCGCTGCAGTGTCCAGGGTCAGGCGCGCTGGCTGGAAGTGCAGCTCGTTGCCGTCAGGTTGTTCGGCTGCGGTGAAACTGTCGCGGTCGTAGGTCTGGCTGCTGAAAAGAATCGTGCGCATGGGTCTTCCTTGGTGGGTGAGCCTGAACTGTGTAGTCGCTGACGAGGTACGAGGCTGCGATAAGGACCGCAGGGCCTTCAAAAGCCGGGGCCGCTTCGCAGCCCATCGCAGCCTCGTACCTCGTCAGCGGCTACAGTTTTCTTGGCGTTATGCAGCACTGCGTGCTTCTTTGGCCAGGCGGACAATGGCCCGGTCCAGTTCGTCGAGCGCTGCGTCGGCGTTGGGGCTTGTTTGCTTGAGCAGGGTTTCGCTGCGCTGGCAGGCGGCACGCAATTGCGGAACGCCGCAGTAACGCGTGGCCCCGTGCAAACGGTGGACTCGTTCGATCAACCCGTTGTTGTCCTTGGCGTTGCGCGCCTGCTGGATGGCTTCGCGATCAGACTCCAGCGAGGCCAGCAGCATGGCCAGCATGTCGACGGCCAGGTCAGCCTTGCCCGCCGCCAGACGCAGGCCTTCCTCATGGTCGAGTACGGGTAATTGTGCGTTTTGCCGAACGGGTTCGTGGTGGTTGTCACTGATTTGATTGCGCAAGGCCAGCCCCGTCCACTTCAACACCACCTGCGCCAATTGACGCTCGCTGATCGGCTTGGTGAGGTAGTCGTCCATCCCGCTCTGTAGCAGGGCGCGTTTTTCGTTGGCCATTGCGTGGGCTGTGAGCGCCACAATCGGCAGCGCAGTGCAGTGGCGCTCGCTTTCCCACTGGCGCAGCACTTCGGTGGTTTCGCGCCCGTCCATGCCGGGCATCTGTACATCCATCAGCACCAGATCAAAGTCTTCGGTCTTGACCGCTTCAATAGCGGCATAGCCGCTGTCCACGGCTGTCACTTTGGCGCCCATGCCCTCCAGCAGGGTTTGCACCAGCAGCAGATTGGCCGGGTTGTCATCGACACACAGCAGTCGCGGTGCGCGGCTGGCCAGCGGCTCTCCGGGTTCGGCACGGGTTTGCCGCGGGCTGATCAGGTCAGCCAGGGCCCGGCGCAATTTACGGGTACAGGCAGGTTTGGCCTGCAACTGGCCGTGGGGGTTGGCCACCACGGTATTGAACAGCCCCTGCTCGGTGGTCGGGCACAGTACCAAGACCTTGCAGCCCATGTGCTCAAGGTCCCAGATGTGCTGGTTGAGGCGCTCGGGTGGCGTGTCGTTGGCCGTGACCCCGAGGACTGCCAGATCTATGGCCTGAGAGGTCTGATGGGCGCCGGTCACGCAGTTGGTGAGATTCTCAAGGGTGGTACACGGCGTGACATCCAGCCCGCAGTCTTCCAGCTGATGGTGCAGGGCCTGGCGGGCCAGGTCGTGTTTTTCCAGAATCGCTACGCGACGGCCCAGCAAAGGGGCGCAGGGCAGGTCCTCGACGTCATCGCGGGCTTTGGGCAGTTTGACACTGATCCAGAACACCGAGCCTTCGCCGGGGGTGCTTTCTACACCGATTTCGCCGCCCATCTGTTCCACCAGCCGTTTGGAAATCACCAGCCCCAGTCCGGTGCCCCCGGGTTGGCGTGACAACGAGTTGTCCGCCTGGCTGAAGGCCTGAAACAGGGCCCGGATATCCTGGGACGTCAGGCCGATGCCGGTGTCCTGCACGCTGATGCGCAGTTGTACGCTGCCATCGGTTTCGTTTTCATCCTGGTCTTCCAGCATGGCGCGCACGGCAATGGTGCCTTCGCGGGTGAACTTGATGGCGTTGTTGACCAGGTTGGTGAGGATTTGCTTGAGTCGCAGCGGGTCCCCAACCAGTGACAGCGGTGTGTCGCGGTACACCAGGCTGACCAGCTCCAGCCCTTTGTCATGGGCCGAAGGCCCGAGGATGGTCAGGGTGTCCTGCAACAGATCGCGCAGATTGAACGGGATATTGTCGAGCACCAGCTTGCCGGCCTCGATTTTCGAAAAGTCGAGAATCTCGTTGATGATGCCGAGCAGGTTGTCGGCCGATTTTTCGATGGTGTTCAGGTAGTCGAACTGGCGTGGGGTCAGCTCGCTTTTCTGAAGCAAGTGGGTAAAGCCGAGAATGCCATTGAGCGGGGTGCGGATTTCGTGGCTCATGTTGGCCAGAAACTCTGACTTTATCCGGCTGGCTTCCAGGGCTTCCTTGCGGGCCAGGTCGAGTTCCAGGTTCTGAATCTCAATGGTTTCGAGGTTTTGGCGCACATCTTCAGTGGCTTGATCGACGCTGTGTTGCAGCTCTTCCTGGGCATTGTGCAGGGTTTCGGCCATGCGATTGATGCCCGAGGCCAGTTCGTCCAGTTCGTGGCTGCCCAATGGCGGCAAGCGGGTTTCCAGATGTCCGTCCTTGAGTTGCGCCACGGCCTGCTTGATTTGGCCCAGTGGGGCATTGATCGTACGGCTCATGCGCAGCGCCAGCAGGGTGGTCAGCACCAGACCGGTAACAATCAGCAGCAAGCTGGCAAACAGGTTGCGGTAGCTGCGCAGCAGCATGCCGTTGTGGGAGAGCTCAAGCTCGACCCAGCCCAGCAGGCGGTGGGCCTCGTTGGGAATCACATCACCGGCCAGATTGCGATGGCGGCCAAACACCGGCAGTAAATAACGGGTGGCATCGTTGTCAGTTCGTTGTTGCAGCTGGGTGCTGCTGCCCAGGGGAGCCTGGTTGAGCATGATCGGCCCGGCGTGGGCGAGGGGTTCGTGGTTGGCGTTGAGGAACGCTACGGCCCGCACATCCTGTTGCTCAAGGGATTCGGTGGCGATCCGCGCCAGCAGCGCGGTGTCATGGCGGCCCATTGCGGGGGCCACCAGCGGGGCGAGTTGTTCGGCGATCATTTCTCCGCGCTGCAATAGCTGCGATTGCAGCTCGGACTGTTGCAGCCAGGTGAAGTAGCCACCCAGTACGGTTGCCATCAAGCTGACGGGCAACAGCGTAAGCAGCAATACGCGGCCTTTGATACCGAGGTTTTTAAGCACGCAACTCTCCAGCCCTGCATTTTTAAGAGTGACCCGCGCATCCCGCCCAGGCCAGAACGCAGTGTAGCCACATGGTGCCTGGCAAATCTTTGAAAATTTGCCATCAATTTCCGATTATCGGCGCCGCTAAAGCCCATGCCGGTTGCCCGTAGTGGCTCAATCTTGAATAATCAATGATTGAGAATTACTTGCAGACGCTAATGAATCCCGTAGCTGTTAGCCCTTCACGCCTTCTGACCATTGAAGATGACCCCGTCCTGGGTGCCTACCTGCACGAGCAGTTAGAGCGCTGCGGGTTTGACGTGATCTGGTGTCAGAACGGCCAGGAGGGTTTGGCCCGTGCCCGGCAAGAGCACTTTGATGTTGTCTTGATGGATATCTTGTTACCCGGCATGAATGGTTTGCAGGTGCTCACGCAATTGCGCCAGACCCACGCCTTGCCGGTGATCCTGATGTCCGCACTGGGCGCCGAGGCTGACCGAATCAGCGGGTTCCAGCTGGGGGCCGATGATTACTTGCCCAAGCCATTCAGCATGGCCGAGCTGCGGGTGCGGATCCAGGCCATCCTGCGCCGCGTGGCCCTGGACCGCATGCCGGATGCCCGCCTGGCGCAGGACCCCGCACCTGCCGAGAGCGGGTTGCTGTTCGACGAAGACACGTGTGACGTGCGTCATGGCGAACAATGGGCGGGGTTGACCCGCAGCGAGTTCCGTTTGCTCGATACCCTGCAGCGCAATGCCGATGAGGTGTTGAGCAAGGCCTTTCTCTATCAGCAGGTGCTGCAACGGGGCTATGCGGCCCATGACAGAAGCCTGGACATGCATATCAGCCAGATCCGGCGAAAACTCAAAACGGTCGGCTACCACCAGCGCGAAGTGCGCACGGTGTGGGGCAAGGGTTATGTCTTGAGCGCCAGCGATGCCCTGTAAAGTGCCCGGCAAGAACTCTGTCTTCTGGAAGCTGGCCTGTTTGCTGGTGGTGTTCTGTTTACTGATGATCTGGCTCAGTTGGTCCTGGGGCCGCTACATGGACAAACGCACCGGTTTTCTCTCCGAGCAGGCCCACGGGACGCTGGTGCGCTACGCCGGTGAGGCCGAGCGCGCCTGGGAGACCGGGCAGCAAACGGCTGTCGACCAATGGCTGCAAGCAATGGGCAGCAGGGAGCCCGGCTGGGTCGGGGTGATCGGGCAGGATTTACAATCACTGAGCAGCTATCCGCTGAACGATCGCGAGACTGAGCGACTGACCTTTCTGCGTGGCCTGGACTGGCCCATTAGCCATATCAAGACGGCGCGACCGTGGATCAAGGTGCCATTTCCCAAGGATCCTGCTGCGGGCAGCCTGGTGATCGAACTGCCGCAACGTTTTATGCCGGGGCGCTCGCAGGTGATCTGGCGCATTGTCACCAATGGCGTAATTCCGGGTTTGCTGACCTTGCTGTTGTGCGTGGGCCTTTACCGCGTGCTGATCGTGCCGTTGAATCATTTGCGCGAGCAGGCCAACGCCTGGCGTGCCGATCAACTGGGTGCCCGCCTGTCGAGACAGACTACCGGCCGTCAGGACGAACTGGGTGAACTGGCCCGGGCCTTCGACCAAATGTCCGAGCGCCTGCAAAGCACGGTCTTGCAACAACAGCAATTGCTCCGTGACTTGTCCCATGAACTGCGCACTCCCTTGAGCCGCCTGCGGGTGGCGTGCGACAGCGAACAGGGGGTCGAGGCCTTGCGCGAACGCTTGAGCCGGGAAGTGGATGGCATGCAGCGGCTGGTCGAGGACACCCTGCAGCTGGCCTGGCTGGATGCCGAGCGCTGGCCGTTGCCGGTGGAAGACATCCAGGTACAGGCGTTGTGGGAGATGCTCACCGAAAACGCCCGCTTTGAAAGCGGCTGGCCGCAATCACGGTTGCCTTGCCTGGTGGATGAGCATTGCTGGGTGCGCGGGCACCTCAATAGCCTGGCCCAGGCGCTGGAGAACATTCTGCGTAATGCCATTCGCCACTCGCCGCCCGATGGCGTTGTCAGCCTGAGCGGGCACCGTGAAGGCGACGAATGGCATCTATGGCTCGACGACCAGGGTGGGGGTGTGGCGCCTGAAGAGCTTGAACGGATTTTCGCGCCTTTTACCCGGCTGGACGGTTCAAGGCCTGGCGACGGGGGCTTCGGTCTGGGCCTGAGCATTGCGCGCAATGCCCTGCGGTTACAGGGCGGCAGCTTGTGGGCCGAGAACCACGGGGGTGGATTGCGGGTGCATATCCGCTTACCAGCCAAATAGACTGCGCAACCGGACGCAGCCTCGCGCTGCTCGTCAGTTGCTACGGGTTCGAGTGTGCCTCAAACCCTGGCTTATAGCCTTTAGCCATAAGCACCGCACTTTGCGTGATATGGGCTATCGGTGTTTGTCGGTATGATGTGCGGCCCCGCGGTCTGGATTGCGAATACGCCATGACATTGCAGTACCCAACTATCGCCGATTGCGTCGGCAACACTCCTCTGGTGCGCTTGCAGCGCCTGGCTGGAAACTCCACCAACACCTTGTTGCTCAAGCTCGAAGGGAATAACCCTGCAGGCTCGGTCAAGGACCGTCCGGCTCTGTCGATGATTGCCCGTGCCGAAGCGCGCGGCCAGATCCAGGCTGGCGATACCCTGATCGAAGCCACCTCGGGCAATACCGGTATTGCACTGGCGATGGCCGCTGCGATCAAGGGCTACAAGATGATCCTGATCATGCCCGACAACTCCAGCGCCGAACGCAAGGCGGCCATGACTGCCTATGGCGCCGAGCTGATTCTGGTCTCTCAGGAAGAGGGCATGGAAGGCGCCCGCGACCTGGCTGACAAGATGCAGGCCCAAGGCCTGGGCAAGGTGCTCGATCAGTTCGCCAACGGTGACAATCCCGAGGCTCATTACACCGGCACCGGTCCTGAGATTTGGCGCCAGACCAACGGTACGATCACTCACTTCATCAGTTCGATGGGCACCACCGGTACCATCATGGGTGTGTCGCGCTACCTCAAGGAGCAGAACCCGGGCGTGCAGATCGTCGGTTTGCAGCCGATGGAAGGCGCCGCCATTCCGGGTATCCGTCGCTGGCCGACCGAGTACCTGCCGAAAATTTACCAGGCTGACCGCGTTGACCGCATCGTCGACATGGCCCAGCGCGAAGCCGAAGACGTCACCCGTCGCCTGGCCCGTGAAGAAGGCATTTTCTGTGGCGTGTCCTCGGGCGGGGCGGTAGCTGCCATGTTGCGCTTGAATCAGGAAGTCGAAAACGCGGTGATGGTCGCGATCATTTGTGACCGCGGCGACCGTTACTTGTCGACCGGCATTTACGATGCGCCCAACTGATGGCTAAGCAAGAGAGAGGCCTGCGCTTCCAGCCTGCTGGCGGCACCAAGGCCCCGCAAGTGCCTACGGGCAAGAAACAGCGTTTGAACATCGAGCGTTTGGCCAACGACGGCCGGGGTATTGCCTTTATTGAAGGGCGTACCTGGTTTGTGTCGGGAGCCCTGGCCGGTGAAGAAGTTGAAGCCCGGGTGCTGGGCGCTCACGGCAAAATCGTTGAAGCCCGTACCGAGCGTGTGTTCAAGGCCAGCGACATCCGCCGCGTGGCGCCCTGTGCCCACGCGGGCAAGTGTGGCGGTTGCAGCGTGCAGCATTTGCCCCATGAGGAGCAGCTTGCACTGAAACAGCGCATGTTGACCGAGCAACTGTCCCGTGTGGCCGGTGTCGAACCTGAAGAGTGGGCGGCGCCCCTCGCAGGTCCAGAATTTGGCTATCGCCGCCGTGCACGCATTGCCGTGCGCTGGGATGCGCGGGCCAAGCGTCTGGACGTAGGTTTTCGGGCGGCCGGTAGTCAGGATATCGTCGCCATTGATCACTGTTTGGTCCTGGTACAGGCTTTGCAACCTATCATGACGGGGCTGCCCGCCATGTTGCGTCAGTTGAGCAATCCCAAGGCCCTTGGCCATGTCGAGTTGTTCAGCGGTTCGGCAATTGCGGTGTTGCTGCGTCACATGGCGCCGCTCAACGATGGGGACATGAAAATCCTGCAGGATTTCTGCCTCACCCATGATGCCCAGTTGTGGCTGCATGGTGAAGGTGAACCTCAACCGGTCGATTTGACCCGGACCCTGGGCTACCGTTTGGAACAGTGGGACCTGGAGCTGGCGTATCGTCCCGGTGATTTTGTCCAGGTCAATGCTGGCGTCAATGAAGCCATGGTGGCTCAAGCAATAAAGTGGCTTGCTCCACAAGCTGACGAACGGATTCTTGACTTGTTCTGTGGGCTGGGTAACTTCGCGTTACCACTGGCGCAAAAAGTCCGCGAAGTGGTGGCAGTTGAAGGTGTTGCGACCATGGTCGAACGCGCAGCGCAAAACGCGGTCAGTAATAACCTGCAAAATGCAGTGTTTTTTCAGGCTGACTTGTCGCAGCCGCTGGTGGATGCAGCCTGGGCCAAGGATGGGTTTTGTGCCGTGCTGCTCGACCCGCCCCGTGACGGCGCCTATGAAGTGGTACGCAAGCTGTCTGGCCTGGGAGCCAGGCGTTTGGTGTATGTGTCGTGTAACCCGGCCACGCTGGCACGGGATACAGTTGAATTGATGAAACAGGGTTACCGGTTAAAACGTGCCGCAATCCTCGACATGTTTCCGCAAACAGCGCATGTCGAGGCGATGGCGTTATTTGAAGCAGACTAGGACGGTCTGTCTATTTCGACGGGCCCGCAACCCGCGCAGTGATGCCCTGTAGCGCGCGGTTGGGATTAGGGCCTGTGATTTCGGCGCATTGAATCTGCGCTGTAGGGAAGGTAAGCAAGATGGTACAGGTCAGAGCACACCAGCCGATCAACACCGACGGCAGTCTCAACCTCGAGGCATGGCTCGATCATGCGGTGAGTGTCGATGTGGCGCTGGACCGTGAAGCCTTGAAAGAAGCGTGCGAGTTTGCGCGCGAGGCGGAGCAGCAAGCCAACGCGGCGAAAAACCTGTGGACCGAGGGTACGTCGAGCTTTCGCACAGGGTTGGAAATCGCCGAAATACTGGCCGATCTGAAACTGGATCAAGACTCTCTGGTTGCCGCGATTCTCTATCGCTGCGTGCGCGAAGGGCAGGTCTTGTTGCCTGCTGTCAGCCAGCGCTTCGGTCCGGTGGTGGCCAAGCTGATTGATGGCGTGCTGCGCATGGCGGCCATCAGCGCCAGCCTCAGCCCCCGCCAATCCATGGTTCTGGGTACCCAGGGCCAGGTCGAAAACCTGCGCAAGATGCTGGTCGCGATGGTTGATGACGTGCGCGTTGCACTGATCAAACTGGCCGAACGTACCTGCGCGATTCGTGCTGTCAAAAATGCCCCGGACGAGAAGCGCAACCGCGTCGCCCGTGAGGTATTCGATATTTATGCGCCATTGGCGCACCGCCTGGGTATCGGTCATATCAAGTGGGAGCTGGAGGACTTGTCCTTCCGCTACCTGGAGCCCGAGCAGTACAAACAGATTGCCACCTTGCTGCATGAACGCCGCCTCGATCGCGAGCGCTTTATCAGTGATGTGATGAACCAGCTGCGTACCGAGCTGGTGGCCACCGGCGTTGATGCCGATATCAGCGGCCGGGCCAAGCACATCTATTCCATCTGGCGAAAAATGCAGCGCAAGGGCCTTGCCTTCAGCCAGATCTATGACGTGCGTGCGGTACGGGTACTGGTCCCGGAAATGCGCGACTGCTATACCGCGCTGGGGATTGTCCACACCCTGTGGCGGCACATTCCCAAAGAGTTCGACGATTACATCGCCAACCCCAAGGAAAACGGCTACCGCTCGCTGCACACTGCCGTGATCGGACCTGAAGGCAAGGTGCTGGAGGTGCAGATCCGCACCCACGCCATGCACGAAGAGGCCGAGCTGGGGGTGTGTGCGCACTGGCGTTATAAGGGCACCGACGTCAAGGCAGGTTCCAACCAGTACGAAGAGAAAATCTCGTGGCTGCGCCAGGTACTGGAATGGCACGAAGAACTGGGTGATATCGGTGGTCTGGCCGATCAGCTGCGGGTCGATATCGAGCCGGATCGGGTGTACATCTTTACGCCGGACGGTCATGCCATCGACCTGCCCAAGGGCGCAACACCGCTGGACTTTGCGTACCGGGTGCACACCGAAATCGGCCATAACTGCCGCGGTGCCAAGATCAATGGGCGCATCGTGCCGCTCAACTACAGCCTGCAAACCGGTGAACAGGTCGAGATCATCACCAGCAAGCACGGCACGCCGAGCCGCGACTGGCTGAACCCGAACCTGGGCTACATCACCACCTCGCGGGCGCGGGCGAAGATCGTTCACTGGTTCAAGTTGCAAGCGCGCGATCAGAACGTGGCTGCCGGCAAAACCATGCTCGAACGTGAGCTGGGTCGCCTGGGCCTGCCAGCGGTGGACTACGAGAAGCTCGCCGACAAAGCCAACATGAGAACCGCCGAGGACATGTATGCGGCGCTCGGGGCCGGTGACTTGCGCCTGGCGCAACTGATCAATCTGGCGCAGCAGCAGGTCGAGCCGGAGCGCGGCAGCGAACAGATGGAGCTAATTCCGCGCAAGGCCACGGGCTACAAGCCGGGCAAGCGCGGGGACATCCAGATCGAAGGCGTCGGCAACCTGCTGACCCAGATGGCCGGGTGCTGCCAGCCGCTGCCGGGGGATGCGATTGTCGGTTACATCACCCAGGGTCGCGGGGTGAGCATTCACCGTCAGGACTGCGCCTCGGTACTGCAACTGGGCAGCCGTGAGCCGGAGCGGATGATTCAGGTCAACTGGGGACCGATCCCGGTCTCGACGTACCCTGTCGACATCGAGATTCGTGCCTACGACCGTTCGGGCCTGCTGCGTGACGTCTCCCAGGTTCTGCTCAACGAGCGGATCAACGTGCTGGCGGTCAATACTCGCTCGAACAAGGAAAACAACACCGCGTTGATGACCTTGACCATCGAGATCCCGGGTCTGGACGCGTTGGGACGTTTGCTGGGACGCATCTCGCAACTGCCGAACATCATCGAAACCCGTCGGATCGGACGTAGCGAAGCAAGATAACCTGCAGTCGCTGACGAGGTACGAGGCTGCGATAAGGGCCGAAGGACCTTCGCTTTGTAAAGCGGGGTCTCTACGCAACCCATCGCAGCCTGCGGCAGCGACTACAGGTTTCGGCCAAAGGATTACAGATGTACAACCTCGACGACCTGCTACACCTCATGGCCCGTCTGCGTGACCCGCAGTACGGCTGTCCGTGGGACATCAAGCAAACCTGGGCCACCATCGTGCCCTACACCCTTGAGGAAGCCTACGAAGTCGCAGATGCCATTGAGCAAGGCGACTTTGAGCACCTGCAAGGTGAACTCGGCGACTTGCTGTTCCAGGTGGTTTATTACAGCCAGCTGGCCCGCGAAGAAGGCCGGTTTGAATTTGCCGGGGTGATCGACAGCATCACCCGCAAGCTGATCCGCCGACATCCCCACGTGTTCCCCACGGGCGACCTGTATGCGCCGCTGGATATACCGCGCCTTAGCGAAGAGCAGGTCAAGTTGCGCTGGGATGAAATCAAGGCGCAGGAGCGCGCAGAAAAGTCCGCTGTTCCCCAGCAGCTCTCCTTGCTGGATGACGTGCCGGTGGCGCTGCCAGCCCTGTCCCGTGCCGCCAAATTGCAAAAGCGTGCCGCTCAGGTCGGCTTTGACTGGCCAGCGGCATTGCCGGTGCTGGACAAGGTCCGAGAAGAACTGGACGAAGTGCTGGAAGCGATGGCCGACAATGATTCGGCGGCCATCCATGATGAAATCGGAGACCTGCTGTTTTCGGTGGTCAACCTGGCCCGCCATCTTAAAGTGGACCCTGAAACCGCCTTGCGTGGGGCCAATGCAAAATTTGATCGACGTTTCCGGTTTATTGAGCAGGCATTGCGCGATACCCTGCGTCCCATTGAAAGTTGCACCCTTGAAGACCTGGACGCCCTGTGGGGCGAAGCCAAGCGTCAGGAAAAGAATTTGCCCAGCTGCGGCTGAGTTTGCCTAAGTGAGTAAGTAGATGAGCATTTCCCTACGCGACCAGTTGCTCAAAGCCGGACTGGTCAACGAGAAGCAGGCCAAGCAGGCCGGCAAAGAAAAGCAGAAGCAGCAGCGTCTGGCCCACAAGGGTCAGATCGAGCTGGACGACACCCAGCAGCGTCTGGCTGCCGAAGCCAAGGCCGAGAAGGTCAAGCGCGACCAGGAGCTGAACCGTCAGCAACAGGAGAAAGTCGAGCAAAAGGCCCGCGCCGCCCAGATCAAGCAATTGATCGAAGTGTCGCGTCTGCCCAAGCTGACGACCGAGGATTACTACAACTTTGTTGACGACAAAAAGGTCAAGCGCCTGTCGGTCAACACGTTGATGCGCAACAAGCTGGCCAGTGGCTCCTTGGCGATCGTGCAGCATCAGGGCGGCTACGAAGTCATCCCGCGAGAGGCTGCGCTGAAGATCCAGGAGCGGGATCCGCGCCGGATTGTGCAGTTGAACATTCTGGTCGAGCCGAAAACCCCGGAAGAAGATGATCCGTACGCGGCCTATCAGATCCCTGATGACCTGATGTGGTAACACCCGCTCCCACAGGGTTTTGCAGCAGGGCATACACGACAAACCCCGCTTCGGCGGGGTTTGTGTTTTTCAAGTCTGTAGTCTCTGTCGTTCAGGCCTGGCGTTTCTGCGCTTCCAGCTTTTCCAGCTCAGCCTTGTAGCTGTGAGCGTCGCTTTCGCGGTGGAACATGCCAACCAGAATGTCTTCTTGATGCACATCCCACAGGTGAACACCGTGGGCTACCAGCTGGTGGAACATACGTGAATCGTCGCGCTCAGTTACTTTGATAGTCATCTGCTTGCTCCAAATCCTGATGAGGTCCTGCGGCAAGGCGTCGCAGGACTTCTTTATAGAATCTGTTAGCTTCCTAAGTAAATAGCTGATTGTCGCGCTGTCATGTTGCTATAAATCGCAAATCCCTGGAGCCCTTGTAATACGGGGTGTTTACGGTTTTGCTCATAAGTTTTATGAATAAAGTTTCATGTTTGTATCGTTCAGCGGGCCAAAAAAAACCTCGCCGAAGCGAGGTTTTTTGACGCTTACGGTTTAGTTGCCCTTGACCGTTTTGCCATTCACCGTGCCGTCCAGCAGCATGATGTTGTATTCCTTGCCGTCTTTTTCGACCTGACGCAGTTTGACCAGCAGCGAATCCCAGTTCTTGGCGAACCACATTTCCGTGATGCGCTTGTTCTGCGTTGGATCGCGTACGCGCTCAACCTTGATTGCGTCTACCTTGCCAGCCTTGGTTTCGACCACTTCAGGGCCGATCACGCGAAAGTCATAGGTATCGACGTCGTTACCATCAACTACCTGGTAGCTCATGGATTTTTTGCCGGCTTCTACATCACGTTGAAGCGCGAGCTGATAGGTGGACTTGTCGAGCATGCCAGTCAGCAACGGCACTTTGACTGCGTCGCCCTGGTCGGTACCGGTGACCATTTTGGTCGCCCAGTCGAAATCCAGATCAATCTTTTTCGCTTTGCCCAGGCCGCCACGTTCAAAGTGGTAGGTCAGCGGGATCAGCGTGTTTTTATCGATCTTGAGGGTGCTTTCCTCGTTCAGGCTGGCCACCAGCATCGACGCCTTGAAGTTCAAGGTCCAGATACCGTTGTCGCTCTTGGTCAGGCTGCGCTCGGCGGAACCGCTCATGGGCAGCTGTTTCCAGTCTGCGGTGTAGCTGGCCTTGAAAGGCTGGAGTTCGGCCGCCTGCACTGCTGGGATAGCCAGCAGGCTGAGGGCGAGAAGCAGGGCACGACGCATATATTCTCCTAGGTTCGTATCAAGTGGCCGCTGGCCGCGAGTAATTGACCGTCCAATAATGCGCCTTGCTCGTCAAGAGACAAGCGACCTTCGGCAAACCAGCGCACTGCAAGCGGATAAATCCGGTGTTCCTGGGCGTGGACCCGTTGCGCCAGAGCGTGCGCAGAGTCGTCGGACTCTACCGGTATCACTGCCTGTACGACCAGAGGGCCGCCGTCGAGTTCCTCGGTCACAAAGTGAACGCTACAGCCGTGTTCGCGATCTCCTGCTTCCAGCGCGCGCTGATGCGTGTGCAAACCTTTGTATTTAGGCAGCAGCGAAGGGTGGATGTTGAGCAGACGACCCTGATAGTGACGCACGAAATCTGCGCTGAGAATGCGCATGAAGCCGGCCAGTACCACCAGTTGCGGTTTGAATTCGTCGATGATCTTGATCAGTGCAGCATCGAAGGCCTCGCGGCCCTCGAATGCTTTGTGATCCAGTACGCGGGTATCGATACCCGCGTCTTTGGCGCGTTGCAAGCCGTAGGCATCTGCGCGGTTAGAGATGACCGCGCGGATATTTGCCGGGCTGTCCTTGACGTCATTGCTGTCGATCAAGGCCTGCAAGTTGCTGCCGGTGCCGGAAAGCAGCACCACTACATCACAGGTATCAGGCATTAGTGCGCCTTGAGGTTTTGCAGCTCAACTTGTGGAGCGCCTTCGGCGGCCGTTGCGATCTGGCCGATGACCCAAGGTTGCTCGCCTGCTTCACGCAGTACGTTCAGCGCGGTTTCAACGTCAGCCTGAGCCACGCAGATCACCATGCCAACGCCGCAGTTCAGCACGCGGTGCATTTCGTTTTCGTCCACGTTGCCTTTTTCTTGCAACCAGTCGAATACAGCAGGGCGCTGCCAGCTGGCAACGTCAACAACGGCCTGGGCGCCTTTTGGCAGAACGCGCGGGATGTTGTCGAGCAGGCCACCACCGGTGATGTGGGCCATGGCTTTGACAACGCCGGTTTCCTTGATCAGCTTGAGCAACGGCTTGACGTAGATGCGGGTTGGCGCCATCAGCAGGTCGGTCAGCGGCTTGCCGTCGAGCTGGATGTTTTCGATGTCGGCATCGGACACTTCGATGATCTTGCGGATCAGCGAGTAGCCGTTGGAGTGCGGGCCCGAGGACGGCAGGGCGAGCAGGGCGTCGCCGGCAGCAACCTTGGAGCCGTCGATGATTTCGGATTTTTCGACAACACCCACGCAGAAGCCGGCCAGGTCGTAGTCTTCGCCTTCGTACATGCCAGGCATTTCAGCGGTTTCGCCGCCTACCAGCGAGCAGCCCGACAGTTCGCAGCCAGCGCCGATACCGGTAACCACTTGGGTCGCGGTTTCTACGTTGAGCTTGCCGGTGGCGTAGTAGTCGAGGAAGAACAGAGGCTCGGCGCCGCATACGATCAGGTCGTTGACGCACATGGCAACCAGGTCGATACCGATGCTGTCGTGCTTGTTCAGGTTCAGTGCCAGGCGCAGCTTGGTGCCAACGCCGTCAGTGCCGGAAACCAGAACAGGCTGCTTGTAGCCAGCCGGGATTTCGCAGAGGGCGCCAAAACCGCCGAGGCCGCCCATCACTTCCGGGCGTGCAGTGCGCTTGGCCACGCTCTTGATGCGTTCGACCAATGCTTCACCGGCGTCGATGTCTACACCGGCGTCTTTGTAGCTCAGGGATGGTTGCTTGCTCATAATCCAGGCCTTTAGGGGGGATTCGGGGGTATCGACCGAGTTCAGGGGGCAGGCTTGCAAGTGCTCATAGAGTGCGTCAGAGCATTTGCAGGGTGCCCGGCTGTTGCCGGTCT
Source organism: Pseudomonas sp. MF06569 (assembly GCF_059862735.1). Taxonomy (NCBI): domain Bacteria; kingdom Pseudomonadati; phylum Pseudomonadota; class Gammaproteobacteria; order Pseudomonadales; family Pseudomonadaceae; genus Pseudomonas; species Pseudomonas sp. MF06569. Next base: position 41,896 of record NZ_JCBCUZ010000002.1, read on the forward strand.
GCGAAGGCGCGCGATTTTATCAGGCTTGAAGGGCAGCGGCCATCCTCGGGCCGACAGGCAGGGTTATATCTGTCGAAAAAAACCTTTTTTAGTCGTACTTGGGTCTGTGCGCGGGCCTGTATAAGGTATAGCGAATTACTTTTGAGTTTTTATGACCGAATGAAAACTGCGGTACAGACGTGAATGATTTGGCTGTCGCCGTGTCAGAAGTCTGTTCGAGTGTTTTTATGGCGTCCTTTTAGGCTGCTTTTTGTGATCGGGAATCTTTCATGCGTCTGAGCCAATTTTTAGCCGTGGGCTGTTTGTCTTTTTTTAGCCTGGCGAGTCATGCCGAAATCCTGACCGGCCTTTATCAAGTGCGTGAACCGGTGGCCAGCCAGTCACCCGATGAACGTACCCAGGCCACGCAAAAGGCACTGGAAACCCTGGTGCTGCGTTTGACCGGGGACGCCAAGGCGATCCAAAACCCCGGGCTTGAGGCGATTCGCAAGGATCCCCAGCAGATCATCAGCCGGTACGGTTATGACGCTGGCCCGCCGGAAAGCCTGCAGGTGGATTTCGATCCGGTGAGCACTGACCGGGCGTTGCGCCAGGCCGGTTTGTCGATGTGGGGCAGTAATCGTCCCGCCTTGCTCGGCTGGTGGCTGAACGATTCGGTGGATGGTTCAAGCCTGGTGGGGGACGGTCAATCCGTGGCAGAGCCCCTGCGCCGGGCCGCGCAGCACCGCGGGTTGCCATTGCGTTTGCCGCTGGCAGACCTGAGCGAACAGTTGGTAGGCACGGCTGAAAACCTTGAGGGCAGCAATCCTGCTCCTTTGAAGGATGCTTCCGAGCGTTACGGCGCCGATGCCTTGCTGGCCGTACATGCCCGTGAAGAGGATGGGCAGTGGAGCGCCAAGTGGCGGTTGTGGGTTGGCGATCAGCAGGAGCAGGGCAGTGCTCAGGCACCGGATCAGGCGTCGCTGGCCGATGCCGTGATGCTTGCGGTGAGCCAGCGTCTGGCGCCGCGTTATACGGTCAAGCCCGGTGTCTCGACGGAGCAGTTGCTTGAAGTGCAGGGCATGACGCTACCGCGCTATGCGCAACTGTGGCATTTGCTCGAACCTTTCGGCGCGCAACTAAAGAGCGTCGACGGTGATCGTAGTGTGTATCAGGTCAATGGCAGCGCCGAGCAGCTGCGCTCGCAACTCGGGTTGGCGCAACTGCAGGAAGTACCGGCAGAACAGGTACCCGCAGTGACAAGTGCAGGCCAGGCGCCCGGTGTTGCTTCAGCGCCAGCGGCTCAGCTTCGGTTTCGCTGGTAGGTTGTTGTCTTCTTTATATAGGGATGGGGTGGCTCATGGCTGATTCGCGACGGTGGGTGTGGTGGGGCGTAGGGCTGGGGTTCGCCCTGTTTGTGTATTTTCTGCATCCGATACTTACGCCTTTTCTGGTCGCAATCGTCCTAGCCTATATGTTCGACCCTGTGGTTGATCGGCTGGAAAGAGCCGGGCTTTCAAGAACCTGGGGCACGGTCGCGGTCTTTGGACTGTTCACTGTCATTATGATGACGCTGCTCTTGGTGTTGGTGCCGTTGCTGGCCAAGCAACTGTTGAAGCTGTACCAGTTGGCCCCGCTGGTGCTCGACTGGTTGCAGCACACGGCCATGCCGTGGGTGCAGGCCAAGCTCGGCTTGAGTGACAGCTTCTGGAAGTTTGACAAGATCAAGGCGGCAATCACCGAGCACATGGGGCAGGCCACTGACATTGTCGGCATCGTCCTGTCCCAGGCAACGGCATCCAGCCTGGCCCTGATCGGCTTTCTGGCCAATCTGGTGCTGATTCCCGTAGTGGCGTTTTACCTGCTTCGAGACTGGAACATCATGATGGCCAAGATTCGCGGCTTGTTGCCGCGGGCCCGGGCCGATCAGATTGTGTCGCTGGCCAAGGAGTGTCACGACGTGCTCGGCGCGTTTGTGCGTGGCCAGTTGCTGGTGATGCTGGCGCTGGGGGTGATCTACTCGGCGGGCCTGATGTTTGTCGGCCTCGAGTTGGGGCTGTTGATCGGCCTGATGGCGGGGGTGGCGGCCATCGTGCCGTATATGGGCTTTATTGTCGGCATTGGTGCGGCGTTGATCGCCGGCCTGTTCCAGTTTGGCGGTGACCTGTACCCGATGCTCGGGATCGTGGCGGTGTTTATGGTCGGTCAGGCACTCGAGGGTACGGTCCTTACCCCCTTGCTGGTGGGTGACAAGATCGGTATGCATCCGGTGGCGGTGATCTTCGCGATTCTTGCGGGTGGCGAGCTGTTTGGCTTTACCGGTGTGTTGCTGGCACTGCCGGTGGCGGCGGTGATCATGGTGCTGGTGCGTCACTTGCAGGATATGTACAAGGACTCCCACGCCTATAAAGGCAGCGAAGACCCGGAGCTGTAACGGCCAGGTTCTGTGAAGGGCGGGCTCACCGGGCAGGTGGTCCCGCCTTTTTCATGTGCGTTCGCAGCACCTTAATCGTCAGGAAAAGATCAAACAATCCAAGACCTTAACGCAAACCTTTGATTTTGCTCGTGGTCTGTTACATTGTGTGCCCGGTTACACGGGTATAAACTTTTAGAACTTTACACAGAGGCCACTAACAGTTCGCTTGAACTGTTCAGTCAGCATGAAACCGATTCAGCTGCCCCTAGGTGTGCGTCTGCGTGATGACGCAACCTTCATAAATTACTATCCAGGCGCCAATGCCGCTGCACTCGGCTATGTCGAGCGACTGTGCGAAGCCGACGCCGGCTGGACTGAAAGCCTGATCTATCTCTGGGGCAAGCAGGGCGTAGGCCGCACACACCTGCTACAGGCTGCCTGCCTGCGCTTTGAGCAGATGGGTGAGCCCGCGGTGTACTTGCCTCTGGCCGAGTTGCTGGATCGCGGCATTGAAATCCTCGATAACCTTGAGCAGTACGAGCTGGTTTGTCTGGATGATCTCCAGGCGGTGGCCGGACGTGCCGACTGGGAAGAGGCACTGTTTCATCTTTTCAATCGCCTGCGTGACAGTGGGCGTCGCCTGCTGATTGCAGCGTCTACCTCGCCCCGTGAATTGCCCATCAAGCTGGCTGACCTCAAGTCCCGACTGACCCTTGCGCTGGTTTTTCAGATGCGTCCCTTGTCTGATGAAGACAAGTTGCGTGCCTTGCAATTGCGCGCATCACGTCGCGGCCTGCACCTGACCGACGAAGTCGGGCATTTTATTCTCACGCGAGGCACTCGCAGCATGAGTGCGTTGTTTGATTTGCTCGAACGGCTCGATCAGGCCTCCCTGCAAGCGCAACGCAAGTTGACGATCCCTTTCCTGAAAGAAACCCTGGGTTGGTAGCTCACCCCTTTAAAACTGCGGTCTGCAGCCGTTTTCGGCAGTTTTCAGGCGCCAGAAACCCTGCGCGGCTCAAGAGCTTTGTGCGCAAAATCTATTGTCAGGGGTGTAAAGCCTTAGATGTCACGACAAAACCATCAAGTCACATTTTGATCGATTGAATTTGCAAATGAGGATCATAGAGGGCATAGTCGCGGCTACTTTTCTTACAAGCCACGGTCGTGCCCATGCTAAAGCGCTTCGCACCCCTCGTGCCTCTCGCACTCGTTACCCTGTTGTTTGGCTGCGCTGCCCACACGCCAGTGTCGCAGCAAGTTGTCGATCATCAGGTTCAAAAGTCATCCTCGGTATCGCAATCTTCCGCTCTTTATCAGGAAGAACTTGCCACCGAAAAAGAACTGGCTGAATTTTCCGCCAACAGCAAGCCTTACCAGTTGCCGGCTCTGGCTGACAGCATCCTCGAGCGCGGTATGTCCCTGATCGGTACGCGTTACCGTTTTGGCGGCACCTCTGAGGCAGGCTTCGATTGCAGCGGCTTCATTGGTTATCTCTTCAAGGAAGAAGCCGGCATGCAATTGCCGCGCTCAACCCGCGAAATGATCAACGTAAAAGCACCGTTGGTCGCACGAAACAACCTCAAGCCCGGTGATTTGCTGTTCTTCAGCACCAATGGTCGTGGCCGTGTAAGCCATGCCGGGATTTACCTGGGTGATGACCAGTTTATCCACTCCAGCAGCCGCCGCAGCGGTGGTGTGCGGATCGATAACCTGGGTGACAGCTACTGGAGCAAGACCTTTATTGAGGCCAAGCGCGCCCTGGCGATGGCTCCTGCGAGCGTAGTAGCCCGCAAGTAAAGTTAATGTCTTACTTGAAGTTTGGCTGCTAAGGGCTAGAATTCAGTCGCATTGTTAAATCCTTGAAGCCGCGAAGGTGACCCCTTTCGCGGCTTCAGGTTTCGCGGCCAGAGTTGCCGTATCCAGAATCAGGAACATTCTGTTTATGTCGACCATGGCCCGCGTTGCCCTCTTGACCTTAGCAGCACTGCTCAGTGCCTGCGCCAGCCACCCGCCACCTGTTGCGGTGGTCAAAAAACCTGTCGTGTTTGCCAGCCCTTATGAAGAAACCTCGCCGATTGCCGCCGACGTGCTTTTTCGTGCCTTGGGTCTGGTCGGCACGCCTTATCGCTGGGGTGGCAATACTCCGGATTCAGGTTTTGATTGCAGTGGTCTGATCAAGTACGTGTACAACGACGCGGCGGGCATTTCGTTGCCGCGCACGACCCGTGAAATGATCGTGATGCAGGCGCAGAATGTTGGCCAGGACAAGCTGCAAACCGGTGACTTGCTGTTTTTCGCCACCAACGGTGGTTCCCAGGTCAGCCATGCCGGGATCTACGTCGGTGAAGGCCGTTTTGTGCATGCACCGGCCACTGGCGGTACGGTCAAGCTGGACAGTCTCAATAAAGCCTATTGGCAAAAAGCCTATCTGAATGCCAAGCGCGTTTTGCCGACCGAGCAGCATCTGGCGCGTCTGCCGTAAACCCGAACCTGCATCACGCTGGGTGGGAGCGGGCTTGCTCGCGACTGGATCACCGCGGCGTTGTAGTTACACCGCGTTGTATCCATCGCGAGCAAGCCCGCTCCCACTGTTTCATTTGCTGGTTGGCTTTGCCGACACCCGCCAAACCTTGTTGCCGACATCATCGGCCACCAGTAAATCGCCCTGTTTATCGATCACCACGCCCACGGGTCTGCCCATGGCTTTCTCGTCAGCGTTGAGAAAGCCGGTCAGAACATCAACCGGCATACCGGTGGGTTTTCCGTCGGCAAAGGGTACAAAAATCACTTTGTAGCCACTGTGCGGCTTGCGGTTCCAGGAACCGTGCTGGCCAATAAACGCGCCTTGAGTAAAGTCGGGCAGTTTGCTGCCTTCGGCAAAACTCAGCCCCAGGGATGCAGTGTGCGGGCCGACGGCATAGTCCGGTGCAATGGCTTTGGCGACCAGTTCCGGATTTTGCGGGTTGACCCGTACATCCACGTGCTGGCCGTAATAGCTGTAGGGCCAGCCATAGAAGCCGCCATCCTGAACTGAAGTGATGTAGTCGGGCACCAGGTCGCTGCCGATTTCGTCGCGCTCGTTTACCGCTGTCCAGAGCTTGCCGGTTTTGGGTTCCCAGTCCATGCCATTGGGGTTGCGCAGGCCCGAGGCGAAAATACGGTGGTTGCCGGTGGCGCGATCAACCTCCCAGATCGCGGCGCGGCCTTCTTCCTTGTCCATGCCGTTCTCGCCCACGTTGCTGTTGGAGCCGACGGTGACATACAGCTTAGAGCCGTCAGGGCTGGCGATGACGTTTTTGGTCCAGTGATGGTTCAGTGGGCCGCCCGGCAAGTCGAGCACCTTGACCGGATTGGCTTTGATGCTGTTTTCGCCCGCCTGATAGGGGACGCGCAACAGCTTGTCGGCGTCCGCGATATACAACTCGTCGCCCACCAGGGTCATGCCAAAAGGCGAGTTCAGATTGTCGAGAAAGACCGTGCGGGTTTCGGCCACGCCATCGTGGTCTGCATCGCGCAACAGGGTGATCCGGTTCGCACTTGGCACTGCGGCCCCGGCGCGGGCCATCACCTTGTCTGCGATCCAGCCTTTGATCCCCTTGCTGTCATCCGGTTTGGGCGGTGCGTTGGTTTCTGCGACCAGCACATCGCCGTTGGGCAAGACATAGAGCCAGCGCGGATGATCCAGGCCTTCGGCGAATGCGGCGACCTCCAGGCCTTGGGCGGCAATGGGCGTGGCGCCATCAGCCCAACCGACCGCCGGGGCGATATTGACGGTGGGTATCAGGGTTTTGTTCGGTTCGGGTAATTTGGGCGAGGGGCCGGTGCCATCACTCACTTGCAGGGTCGACGACTCGCCGCAGGCAGCCAATCCTGCCGCAAGTGCGATGACAATAGCGTGCTGGCGCTTGAGCATGTGAATCTCCATGAGGTTTTGGTCTTGTAAGTCATAGAGAAGCTTAGCCCTTCAAAGGTTCAGGTCGTAGCTTTGTATAGCCCTATTGGTGCCACCTTTAATTGACGCTCCACCCCCAACCCTCTAACCTTCGCGGCTTGTTTCAGGTGCTCGGCAACGTAACGTTGGTCGAGTGAAACAGGGAAGCCGGTGAGGGCGTGTTTGTCCTGCACAACCGCCATGATCCCGGCGCTGCCCCCGCAACGGTAAACGAGTCAATGCCACGCCAACTGCCACTGTGATTGCTCACGGGAAGGCGCGTGGACAAGGGCGCTCTGTACAGGGCCGTCCGCTTGTGAGCCCGGAGACCGGCCTGATCCATCCACCACTCTCGCGGCGGGCGATGCAGTGTGTTTTTTATGAATTCCCCCCCGCCTCCCGTTTGCATCATTGAGCCCCAACGGAGAGCTGCCATGAACGAATCCCCCGAACGCGACGAACGTCATCAGGCGCGCATGCTGCGCAAAAAAGCCGTCATGGATGAGCGCATTGCCAGCTCGCCCAATGAGTGCGGGCTACTGCTGGTGTTGACCGGCAATGGCAAAGGCAAGAGCAGTTCCGCTTTTGGCATGCTGGCACGGGCCATGGGCCACGGCATGCAGTGCGGCGTGGTGCAGTTCATCAAGGGTCGCAACAGCACCGGCGAAGAGATCTTCTTCCGCCGCTTCCCCGAGCAGGTGCGTTATCACGTGATGGGTGAAGGCTTTACCTGGGAAACCCAGGATCGCCAACGCGATATCGCGGCCGCCGAAGCCGCCTGGGAAGTGTCCCGCGAGATGCTGCGTGACCCGTCCATCGTGCTGGTTGTACTGGATGAGCTGAACATCGCGCTCAAACACGGCTACCTCGACCTTGAGCAGGTGCTCGCCGACCTGCAAGCCCGTCCGCCAATGCAGCATGTGCTGGTCACCGGGCGTGGCGCCAAACCTGAACTGATAGACCTGGCCGACACCGTGACTGAAATGGGTGTGGTCAAACACGCATTCCAGGCCGGGATCAAAGCCCAGAAAGGCATCGAATTGTGAGTGTTCAAGCATGAGAGAGTCGCGTCATTGCCCCGCGGTGTTGATCGCCGCACCGGCCTCCGGTCAGGGCAAGACCACCGTTACCGCCGCCTTGGCCCGATTGCATCGCAATCAGGGGCGCAAGGTGCGGGTGTTTAAATGTGGACCGGATTTTCTGGACCCGATGATTCTGGAACGCGCCAGCGGTGCGCCGGTTTATCAGGTGGATTTGTGGATGGTGGGCGCGGATGAAAGTCGCCGCCTGCTGTGGGAAGCCGCTGGTGAAGCGGACCTGATCCTGATCGAAGGCGTGATGGGTCTGTTCGACGGTACACCTTCCAGCGCCGACCTAGCGCGCCATTTTGGCGTCCCGGTGCTGGGTGTGATTGATGGCACCGCAATGGCCCAGACCTTTGGTGCGCTGGCCCTGGGCCTGGCCCGCTATCAACCGGACCTCCCGTTTGCCGGGGTGCTGGCCAACCGGGTTGGCACAGTGCGTCATGCACAGTTGCTTGAAGGCAGCCTGACCGAAGGCCTGCGCTGGTACGGCGCGTTGTCTCGCGAGACCGGGATCGAGTTGCCGAGTCGACACTTGGGGCTGGTTCAGGCGAGTGAGCTGAACGACCTGGATGCGCGTCTCGACGCGGCAGCCAATGCCCTGGCCAGCACCTGTGAGGTAGCGCTGCCACCCGCCGTTGAATTTGCAGCGCCCGAGCCTGTGCTGGTCGAGCGATTGTTGGCCGGGGTTCGGATTGCCGTGGCCCGGGATGAAGCCTTTGCCTTCACCTATGGCGCGAGTCTGGATCTGCTGCGGGCGATGGGAGCCGAGCTGGTGTTTTTCTCGCCGATTCGCGATGTCCGCCTGCCAGAAGCTGACAGCCTTTATTTGCCGGGCGGTTATCCCGAGTTGCATCACCTTGAGCTGTCGCGCAATACACCGATGCTGGAGGCGATTCGCGCCCATCACGCAGCCGGTAAACCGTTGCTGGCCGAATGTGGCGGCATGCTTTATCTGCTCGACGCCTTGACCGATGTCGACGGTCAGCGTGCCGAGCTGGTGGGGTTGCTGACGGGGGAGGCGACGATGCAAAAGCGTCTGGCCGCGTTGGCATTGCAATCGGTGGACATGCCCGAGGGGCTGCTGCGTGGTCACACTTACCATCACTCGCTGACCAGCACAGAGCTTGAACCTGTTGCCCGTGGCCTGAGCCCCAATGGCGGGCGTGGTGCCGAAGCGGTGTATCGCGAAGGGCGGATGACCGCCTCTTACGTGCACTTCTACTTTCCGTCCAATCCTCAGGCGATTGCTGCGCTGTTTGCGCCGTGCGCTGTGACGGCGCCATGACCGATAACGCCTTTAGTCCTGAAGAACGCGCAGCGGTGTACCGCGCCATCGCCGAGCGCCGCGATATGCGGCACTTCAGCGGTGGCAGTGTGGCACCTGAACTGTTGTCGCGTTTGCTTGAGGCGGCGCATCAGGCCCCGAGTGTGGGGCTGATGCAGCCGTGGCGGTTTATCCGCATCACTGACCGGGAACTGCGAGGCAGGATTCAGGGCCTGGTCGAGGCCGAGCGGGTACGGACCGCCGAGGCGCTGGGCCAGCGCTCCGATGAATTCATGACGCTCAAGGTTGAAGGCATCCAGGACTGTGCCGAGGTGCTGGTGGCGGCGTTGATGGATGACCGTGAAAAGCATATTTTTGGTCGACGTACCCTGCCAGAAATGGACATGGCGTCGTTGTCGTGTGCCATTCAAAACCTGTGGCTGGCAGCACGTGTAGAAGGCTTGGGCATGGGGTGGGTGTCGTTGTTCGAGCCTGAGGCGCTGGCGAGCTTGCTGGGGTTGCCCCCGGGAGCCAAACCCCTGGCAGTGTTGTGCCTGGGCCCGGTCGAGGCTTTTTATCCCGCGCCCATGCTGGTGCTGGAAGGGTGGGCGCAAGCGCGACCACTGAGTGAACTGGTGTATGAGAATTATTGGGGAGTGAGTCCATGAGTGTGGCGTTGTTGTGCGTCGCCGGAGTGGCGCTGGATGCGCTGTTTGGCGAGCCCAAGCGCTGGCATCCGCTGGTTGCGTTTGGCCGAATGGCCGAGCGTATCGAACAGCGGTTCAATTCCGGCGGACGTGGCTGGCGCAGTCATGGAGTGACGGCCTGGGTGCTGGCAGTGTTGCCGCTGACGATCCTTGCAACGGCGCTTTCATGGCTGCCGTATATCGGCTGGCTGGTGGAAATTCTGGCGCTGTATTGTGCGCTGGGCATGCGCAGTCTCGGTGAGCACGTGCAGCCGGTTGCCGAGGCATTGCGTGCCAACGATCTGGAGGAGGCACGGACCCGGGTCGGCTATCTGGTCAGTCGCCAAACCAGCGAGCTGGACCCCACTGAAGTTGCACGTGCGGCCACTGAATCTGTGCTGGAGAACGGCAGTGATGCTGTCTTTGCCACTATTTTCTGGTTTGTCGTGGCGGGAGCGCCGGGCGTGGTGCTCTATCGTTTGAGCAATACGCTGGACGCGATGTGGGGCTATCGCAACGAACGCTTTGAGCGCTTTGGCTGGGCTGCTGCCCGTATCGACGATGTTCTTAACTATATTCCTGCAAGGCTGGTTGCGTTGACTTACGCCGTATTGGGTAAAACCCGACTGGCCTTGAAGTGCTGGCGCAAGCAGGCACCTCAGTGGGACAGTCCCAATGCAGGCCCGGTCATGGCCGCAGGCGCAGGCGCCCTGGGTGTCGAACTGGGTGGGCCGGCGATTTATCACGGCGAACTGCATGAGCGTCCGCAATTGGGCGAAGGCGTGCCAGCGGATGCGGACTCGATTGGTCGTGGCTGGCAACTGGTGCAACGTGGCGTATGGCTGTGGCTATTGATTCTGTGTGCGTGGAGTGAGTTCTATGCTTGAACACGGCGGGCGTTTACGCAAAGCGGCGTTGCACTACGGCATTGACGAGGCTGACTGGCTGGATTTGTCCACTGGCCTTGCGCCCTGGCCTTTTGATATCCCGCAGATACCCGAGCGTGCCTGGGCGCGTTTGCCTGAAACCGACGATGGTCTTGAGCAAGCTGCCTGCGCCTATTACGGCGCACTGAATGTGTTGCCGGTCCCGGGCTCGCAGTGCGCAATCCAGTTGCTGCCGCGCCTGCGCCGCAGTGGCAAGGTCGGTGTGCTGTCGCCGTGTTACGCCGAGCATGCGCATGCCTGGAGGCAAAGCGGGCACATCGTGCGGGAAATCATGGAGCAGGAAGTCGATTTCTACCTCGACACCCTGGATGTGCTGGTGGTGGTCAACCCCAACAACCCTACCGGGGTGAGGCACACGCCAGAACGTCTGCTTGAATGGCATGCGCGGCTTGTGCAACGCGGTGGCTGGCTGGTGGTGGACGAAGCCTTCATGGACAACACACCAGAATTCGGCCTGGCCGGGCATACCCAGCGTACCGGGTTGATCGTGTTGCGTTCATTCGGCAAGTTTTTTGGTCTGGCCGGGGTGCGGCTGGGTTTTGTGCTGGCCGAGCAAAAATTGCTCAAGTTGCTGGCCGAACAAGTCGGGCCCTGGGCGGTGAGCGGACCGACACGCATTGTCGGCCAGGCCTGCCTGCTGGACACCGAAGGCCATGCTCGCCAGCGCGAGCGCAGTGAGCTCGCCAGCGGGCGGCTGGAGCGATTGCTGGGGCTGCATGATTTGCCGCCTCAGGGCGGCTGCGCGTTGTTCCAGTGGTTGATCACGCCCCACGCCGACCGCCTTTACGAATTCATGGCGCACCGCGGCATTTTGCTGCGCCTGTTTGCCCACAACAGCAGCGTGCGTTTTGGCCTGCCCGCCGATGAGGCCGACTGGCAGCGCCTGGAGCTGGCGCTGGCGGCGTACACCAAGGAAACCACATGAGTACGTTGATGGTGCAGGGCACCACATCAGATGCCGGTAAAAGCACCCTGGTAACGGCCCTGTGTCGCTGGCTGACCCGCCAGGGTGTAGCGGTGGTGCCGTTCAAGCCACAGAACATGGCGCTCAACAGTGCGGTGACTGCTGAAGGTGGCGAGATTGGCCGCGCTCAGGCGGTGCAGGCCCAGGCCGCCGGATTGGCGCCGCACACGGACATGAATCCGGTGCTGCTCAAGCCCAATAGCGACACCGGCGCCCAAGTGATCATTCATGGTCGTGCCGTCACCAGCATGAATGCGGTGGCGTATCACGACTACAAGGCCATTGCCATGCAAGCGGTATTGGCCTCCCATCAGCGTTTGAGTGCCGCGTATCCGGTGGTGATGGTCGAGGGCGCGGGCTCGCCTGCCGAGATCAATCTGCGGGCCGGTGATATCGCCAACATGGGCTTTGCCGAAGCGGTTGACTGCCCGGTGGTGTTGATTGCCGATATCAATCGCGGCGGGGTGTTTGCCCATCTGGTCGGTACCCTGGAGTTGCTGTCCGAGACCGAGCAGGCACGGGTCAAGGGTTTCATCATCAACCGCTTTCGCGGTGATATCGCCTTGCTTCAGCCTGGCCTCGACTGGCTGGAGCAGCGCACCGGCAAACCGGTGATCGGCGTGTTGCCCTATGTGATGGACCTGCATCTTGAGGCCGAGGACGGCATCGATCAGCGTCAGACCGACAAGGTCGAGCAAGTGCTCAAAGTGGTGGTGCCGGTACTGCCGCGTATCAGTAATCACACCGACTTCGACCCGCTGCGCCTGCATCCGCAAGTAGACCTGCAATTTGTCGGGCCGGGGCAACCGATTCCTCCTGCAGACTTGATCATCCTGCCGGGCTCCAAGAGTGTGCGCAGCGACCTGGCCTACTTGCGTGCCAATGGCTGGGAAGGGGCCATCAGCCGACATCTGCGTTACGGCGGAAAGCTGCTGGGTATTTGTGGCGGCTTGCAGATGCTCGGCGAGCAGGTTCACGACCCGCTGGGCCTTGAAGGCGCAGCGGGTTCCAGTGCCGGATTGGGCTTGCTGGCGTTTAGCACCGAGCTTGCAGCCGAAAAACAGCTGCGCAATGTGCGCGGGCATCTGGTCCTGGAAAACGCGCCAGTCAGCGGCTACGAAATCCACGCGGGCGTAACCACGGGGGCGGCTCTGGAGCAGCCTGTGGTGCACCTGGATGACGGGCGCTGTGATGGCGCGCAAAGTGCGGACGGGCAAATTCTCGGCACCTACCTGCATGGTGTGTTCGAGTCGCCTGCGGCTTGCAGCGCGTTGCTGCGTTGGGCCGGTTTGCAGGATGTGCAAGAAGTGGACTACCACGCCCTTCGCGAACGGGATATCGAGCGGCTGGCGGATCTGGTGGAAAACCATCTGGATACCGCCTACCTGCGCGCGTTGTGCGGGATTTGAGATTCATGTCGTCTGATCTGGCCCCATCGCGGGCAAGTCCGGCTCCCACCAGGGTTGCACTCATTCTGTGGGAGCCGGGCTTGCCCGCGATGGCGTCAATGGCCGCTAGAGGTTTAACACCATGCTGCAACTGATTCTGGGCGGTGCCCGCTCGGGTAAAAGTCGTCTGGCTGAAAAGCTGGCGGCCGAGTCCGGCTGTGCCGTCACCTACATAGCCACCAGTCAGCCGCTGGACGGTGAGATGAGCGAGCGCGTGCGCCATCATCGCGAGCGCCGTCCAGAACATTGGGCGCTTATCGAAGAGCCGATTGAACTGGCCCGCGTGCTGCGTGACAACGCTCGCGCCGATACTTGCCTGTTGGTGGACTGCCTGACCCTGTGGCTGACCAACCTGCTGATGCTTGAAGACCAGCAGCGCCTGAATGCCGAGCGCGATGCGCTGCTGGAATGCCTGGCTGATTTGCCGGGCGAAATTGTGTTTGTCAGCAACGAAACCGGAATGGGTGTCGTGCCGCTGGGCGAATTGACTCGCCGCTATGTCGATGAAGCCGGTTGGTTGCATCAAGCCCTGGCCGAGCACTGTCAGCGAGTCGTGCTGACAGTGGCGGGCCTGCCCCTGACGTTGAAAGGAACTGCACTATGAGCACCCCTTGGTGGCTGAACCCCTGCAAGCCCGTTGACCGTGACATGCAAGCGGCCGCGGCCGAGCGTCAGCAGCAACTGACCAAACCCGCAGGCTCCCTGGGCCAGCTTGAGGCCCTGGCGGTGCAACTGGCCGGTTTGCAAGGGCGGCTCAAACCCCGTGTCGATCAGTTGTGGATCGGGATTTTTGCAGGTGATCACGGGGTGGTCGCCGAAGGTGTGTCGGCCTATCCGCAAGCGGTCACCGGGCAAATGCTGCACAACTTTGTCAGTGGGGGGGCGGCGATCAGCGTGTTGGCCCGCCAATTGGGCGCGCAGCTGGATGTGGTGGACCTGGGCACGGTGACGCCGATGCTGGATCTGGCGGGGGTACGGCACTTGCAGTTGGGTGCGGGTACAGCCAATTTTGCGACGGGCCCTGCGATGTCCGACGCTCAGGGTTTGAAAGCCCTGCAGGCCGGGCGCGACAGCGTGTTGCGGGCGCAGGCGGCGGGCAGCGAGGTGTTTATCGGCGGTGAAATGGGCATTGGCAACACGGCGTCTGCCAGTGCCGTGGCCAGTGCGCTGCTGGATTGCCCTGCCTCGCAATTGACCGGGCCAGGCACTGGTCTGGATGCCGCCGGTGTCAGCCACAAGGCGCGGGTGATTGACCGTGCACTGGCGTTGCATGCCGGTCACCTCGACGATCCGCTGCAGACACTGTTTCGCCTGGGCGGCTTTGAAATTGCCGCCTTGGTCGGCGCCTATGTGGCCTGCGCACAGGAAGGCGTGGTGGCGGTGGTGGATGGCTTTATCTGCACCGTGGCGGCCATGGTCGCGGTGCGCATGAATCCTGACTGCCGCGAGTGGCTGATCTTCAGTCATCGCGGAGCTGAGCAGGGTCATCGCCATGTGTTGGAAAGCTTGCAGGCCGAGCCGTTGCTGGACCTGGGCCTGCGTCTGGGCGAGGGCAGCGGTGCTGCGTTGGCGGTGCCGTTGATGCGTCTGGCGTGTGATCTGCACGGGCAGATGGCGACCTTTGCCGAAGCCGCCGTGGCAGATCGTCCGGCATGACCGTGCAGCTCGATTTGCTGCGTCATGGCGAGACTGAGCTGGGTGGCGGTTTGCGCGGCAGCATCGACGATGCCTTGACGGCGCTGGGCTGGGCGCAAATGCGTGATGCCGTGAAAGGCCAGGGGCCGTGGGATCGTATCGTCAGCTCACCGTTGCAACGTTGCGCATTGTTTGCCCGAGAACTGAGTGAGCAGCTCGATCTTCCGGTGTCTTTGGACAAGGATCTGCAGGAACTTCATTTTGGTGCGTGGGAAGGGCAGAGCGCGGCAGCGCTGATGGAGGTTAATGAGCAGGCCTTGGGCTTGTTCTGGGCCGACCCCTACGCCTTTACCCCACCCGACGGTGAGCCAGTGCTTGAGTTCTCGGCGCGGGTGCTGTCAGCCGTCAGCCGTTTGCAGCAGGACTTCGCAGGGCAGCGGGTGCTGGTGGTATGCCATGGCGGGGTGATGAAATTGCTGCTGGCTCAGGCCCGTGGCTTGCCTCGCGAGCAGTTGCTGCAAGTGCCGGTGATCCATGGCGCACTGTTCGGGCTGCAGGTCGACGCCGATGGGCAGCTCACCGAGGCCGACAGGTGATGCTGCCTTTCTGGATTGCATTGCAGTTTTTAAGCAGCTTGCCGATTCGCTTGCCGGGTATGCCGCAGCCTCAGGAACTGGGGCGTTCCCTGCTGTTTTATCCGCTGGTGGGTTTGCTGTTTGGCGGGCTGTTGTGGGGCCTGAGTGCGCTGCTGGCCGGTGCACCGCTGATGTTGCACGCGGCGTTGCTGCTGACGGTATGGGTGTTGCTCAGTGGCGGGCTGCATCTGGACGGCCTGGCTGACAGTGCAGATGCCTGGCTGGGGGGCTTTGGCGACCGCGAACGCACCCTGACCATCATGAAAGACCCCCGCAGCGGACCGATCGCGGTGGTGACGCTGGTGCTGGCGCTGTTGCTCAAGTTCTGCGCGCTGCTCGCACTGATTGAGCAGCAAAACGGCATGGTGCTCCTGGTCGCGCCGTTGATCGGGCGCAGCGCCTTGCTGGCCGTATTCCTGACGACCCCGTACGTGCGGGCCGGTGGATTGGGTCAGGCGCTGTCCGATCATTTGCCACGCAGGGCGGGATGGTGGGTGTTGGGGCTCAGTGCCCTGGGGTGTGTGATGTTGGCCGGGTATGCCGGGTTATGGGCCCTGGTGCTGGCAACAGCGGGGTTTGTATGGCTGCGCCGGGTGGTGATGCGCCGTCTGGGGGGCACCACGGGCGATACCGCCGGTGCGCTGCTGGAGTTGCTGGAAGTGCTGGTGCTGGTGGGGCTGGCGTTGATCGTTGCTTGACCAGTTGCCAGTTGCCAGTTTCACCAAGGTTGATCGCTCCGAGATAAATCTTGATTCTGTTTTATTGCGGGTATATACATATAAAATGTTACCAACTCAGTGTTTATGCACCAATCTGCGACGTGCTGCGCGTGGCGTGAGCAGGCATTACGACGGCGCTCTCGACGGCTTCGGGATCAACGTCGCCCAGTATTCTTTGCTGTGTAATCTCAAGCGGCTCGATCAACCCAGCATTTCCAGCCTGGCAGAAGCCATGGGGCTGGATCGCAGTACGTTGGGGCGTAACGTGCGGGTGCTTGAGGGCGCTGGTCTGTTGAAACTGATGGAGGGGGCTGATCAGCGTAATCGTCTGGTTTGTCTGACTCCGGCAGGGGACGAGTGCTTGAAGGCTGCCTTGCCCGCCTGGGAGGACGCTCAGCAGCGCTTGATGGATCGTTTGGGTGAAGCCAAGCGCGCACAACTGTTACAGCTATTGGATGAGTTGGCAGGCACTGACTAGAGTTCAGTCGCTCGATTATAAAAGGGTATATACCCGCTCCCGGAGAACAACAATGACATCGGTGTGGCGCAACAGTGGATGGGTCCTTCTTGGCAGTGCGCTTATCCTGGCCCTGTCTTTGGGCGTAAGGCATGGGTTCGGGCTGTTTCTGCCTCCCATGAGCGCGCAATTTGGCTGGGGGCGTGAGGTGTTTGCCTTTGCCATTGCCTTGCAGAACCTGATCTGGGGCCTGGCTCAGCCTTTTACCGGGGCACTGGCAGACCGCTTTGGCGCGGCCAGGGTAGTGATAGTCGGGGGTGTGTTGTATGCGGTGGGGCTACTGCTGATGGGGCTGTCGGATTCGCCGCTGTCACTGTCGCTGAGCGCGGGACTGCTGATCGGGATCGGTCTGTCCGGTACTTCGTTCTCGGTAATCCTGGGTGTCGTCGGGCGCGCCTTGCCCGCAGAAAAACGCAGCATGGGCATGGGGATTGCCAGTGCGGCGGGGTCTTTTGGTCAGTTCGCGATGCTGCCAGGTACTTTGGGGCTGATTGGCTGGCTCGGTTGGTCGACCGCGCTGTTGGTGTTGGGTGTGCTGGTGGCGCTGATTGTGCCATTGGTCAGCATGCTCAAGGATCGGCCGCTACCCAATCTGGGAGGGGAGCAAACCCTCAAGGACGCATTGCGTGAGGCGTGTTCGCACTCGGGCTTCTGGCTATTGGCGTTCGGGTTCTTTGTCTGCGGCTTTCAGGTGGTCTTCATTGGCATCCACTTGCCGGCATATCTGGTGGATCAGCATCTCCCCGCGACAGTGGGTACGACGGTGCTGGCGCTGATTGGCCTGTTCAATATTTTTGGTACCTACACCGCCGGTTGGCTCGGCGGGCGCATGTCCAAGCCCCGTTTATTGACGGCTTTGTACCTGGCCCGGGCGGTGGTGATCGGGTTGTTCCTGTGGGCGCCAGTGACGCAGTTCAGTGCGTATCTGTTTGGCATGGTCATGGGCTTTTTGTGGCTGTCGACCGTGCCGCTGACCAATGGCACGGTGGCAACCATGTTTGGTGTGCGTAACTTGTCGATGCTGGGCGGGATCGTATTTCTCTTCCATCAGCTCGGAGCATTCCTGGGCGGCTGGATGGGAGGTGTGGTCTATGATCAGACAGGTAGTTACGATCTGATCTGGCAGGTCTCGATCTTGTTAAGTCTGTTGGCGGCGGCCTTGAACTGGCCGGTGCGCGAGCGCCCGGTGGCCCGCTTGCAGGCGCAGGGGAGTATGGGGTGAATTCGACCTGGATATGGCTCGGCGCAGCCAGTACTGGAGTGTTGTTGCTGGCCCTGATCTGGTGGGGCTGGCATCAAGGCGGATTGGCGTTAATGCAGTTGGGCATGGGCGCTTGCTAGTGCGGCCTCGGGTGAGTAAGTTCTGAGCCTGCCTCTTTTTCAAGGACACCGATGATGCTTAAGCGCTGGATTGCGATGCCTGTACTGCTGTTAGCCTGCGCCGGTACGGTTTGGGCGGCGGACTGTCCACCCTTGCTGGAAGGCACGCTGCCTAAATTGCGGGCCAAGGAGTCGATTGATCTGTGCCAGCGCTTTGCCGGTAAACCACTGTTGATCGTCAATACGGCGAGCTTTTGCGGCTTTGCGCCACAGTTCAAGGGGCTTGAGGCGCTGAACCAGCGCTACAAGGGCCAGGGGCTGGAGTTGATTGGTGTGCCGTCGGATGACTTCAAGCAGGAATCCAAAGATGGCGAAGAGACGGCCAAGGTGTGTTACGTCAATTACGGTGTGACTTTCACCATGATCGATCCGCAGCATGTGCGTGGGCCTGATGCGACGCACTTGTTCAAGGTGTTGGCAGAACAGAGCAGCGCGCCAAAATGGAACTTCTATAAATACGTGGTTGATCGTCAGGGCAATGTGATTGCCAGCTTCTCCAGCCTCACCAAGCCCGATAGCCCTGAATTGATAGAGGCGATCGATAAGGCCATTGCTTCAAAGCCCTGAAACGCACCCATTAAAAATCCCCGCCTCGGTAACGAGAGCGGGGATTTTTTTGATTCAGCGGGCGAGGCGGTTGGCCTCGCAGTGAATCAGAACTTGTAGGTTGCGCCTACTGCAAAGCCGTTTGCGCTGTTTTCATATTTGGAGCTGTAGTAGCTACCGATCTGAGGTTTGGCATCATCCACCTTGACCGACTCTTCCTTGAGGTAGGAGTAAGCCACGTCAATGCTCAGGTTGTCATTGACGGCATAACCGGCGCCCAAGCTGAAAATCGTACGGTCGCCGGTAGGGATACGAGGCGAGCGATTTTCATTGTTGGTAGGCGACTGATCCCAGGTCAGGCCAGTACGCAGTACCCATTGCTTGTTCAGCTGGTACGAGGTACCGATGGCGTATGCCCAAGTATCGTGCCAGTTCTGCTCTTCTTTAATCGTGGAGAAAAGAGCTGGGGCTGCACCACCACCGGCAGCAGCAGTAACGCCCTCGTTCTGGACGGTGATGTCTTTCAGGCGGCTCCAGCGAGTCCATGTACTACCTGCATAGACCTTCCATGCATCATTGATCTCTTGAGTAACCGACAGATCCCAGGATTCAGGCGTGTCGATTTTCAGTGTGGCGTCATAGCGGTTGCTTTTCAGGCGTGCGGCAGTGAACGGGTCGCTGCTGGCTGTGACGTTAGTGTGACCTTCGAGTTTGTATTTGACCTTGGAATGATAAGTCAAACCAACGCGCGTGGTATCAGTGGCTTGTACCAGGATGCCGGCATTGAAACCTAGCGCGGTATCGTCACCCTTGATTTTTACATTGCTGTCGCCTGCCCCGGCCAGTGGGTTGGGGGTCAGTCTGACTTCTGACTCAAGCGTACCGGCGATGCGGTTGATGGTCGGACCGAAACCAATCGACACGCGATCATTGAAGGCATAGCTCACGGTTGGTTGCAGGGTAACAACCTTAACTTCGCTTTTGCTGCCAAAGCCGCGGCCCTGGAAGCTGCTTTCGTAGTCTGTTACGAGGCCGAAAGGTGCATAAACACCGAAGCCTACAGCCCACTCGTCGTTGAGCTTGTTAGTGTAAAAACCCATAGGCACCGCGGTGAACGGAACCATGTCGCCTTTATTGGTGCCGGAGATACTGCCTCGGGCATCCTTGATATCGGTCGAAGCGTCGATCACGGCGATACCGCCAGTCACTTGCTGGCCGCTCAGGCGGGACATACCGGCAGGGTTACCAAAAACGGTGCTTGCATCGTCGGCAGAAGATGAACGACCTGCGAAACCGGTCCCCATACCGCTTACGCTTTGTTCGTTAAGTGCGAAGCCACTAGCGAAAATCTGGCTGGAAGCCAAAGTGACAGCGAGGCCAAGTGTGGTCTTGAGCATTACTTTTTTCATTATTAGAACTCCTTATGATCACCGGACGAAAACTACCAACATTTTTGTTGAAGCGCTATAGGCTAAATCGCAGAAGATAGCGATGTTTTGTAGGACAATCCGACCGGTTTCAGGCTTTTTGCAGATTATTGCAAGTGATGGAAATCTCAAGCCACTTGGTTGAGAGGTGAAACGCAGGTACGCCAAGCATGGGCGAAATCTCGCAAACGTCCATGTGGTTCAAAGGCTTGGCGCCAAATTCTTGCCATGCCCAGCAGGTCATCGGCTGGGGGGATGGCTATTTTTTGCTGTTCGATCAGTAGCCAGGCAATGGCTGTGGCATACCGCAAATTAACCGTGAGCTCCAGGTGAGGGCTGCACAGGAATGCATGCTGACTGGCCAGTCCGCGCACCAGGCTCGCCAGGTCCGGGTCGTGGGCCAGGTACTGATCCCACAAAGCGGCATGGCGAGGTTCGCGTATGCAGTAGAGCCCGTGACCATGACGATCATGCAGGGCCGAGCCTAAATTTGACTGGCTGGCTGCAATACCCAGCAACAAAGCTTCTGCATCCGGGTTGTCCTGCCCCAGATACAGAAGCGTTGGTCGAATCACGTAATGGCTCAATTCCCTGGCGGCGATACCCATAAAGTCCTCGAGGCCCGAAATGACCAGCGATACCCCATGGCTTGGCAGCTGTGAATCGAAAGGGTTCGCTGGAAGCGGAACGTACCGCTCAAGTTGAAGTGTAGTGTCATATCTTTGCTGTAACGGCCTGTTTTTAAAACATTTAAAGCTTCGGGTCGTTGGCTATATATCCACAAGGACTTAAGCGATGCCGAATGTTTCTTAAATAGAAGGCAACAAAAAGCCCTGCGGATCAGGCAGGGCTTGTTGTGTAACGCTCAAGCTTTCAGGCGATAAGGGCCTGACGAGTACGCTCGATCACAGCTTGCAGGGGTTCTGCGCTGGAGTATTGGTCAGGGTACAGGCGCTCGCTGTGACGCGCGATGCCGTGTTCGTTGACCAGGGTGAAGCTGAAGCATCCTTTGCGAGCGGCCATAATCAGGCAGTTCATTGGGGCAAAGGCGTTGGTTAGGGTGCGAATGGCATCCTGAGTATGGATTTGAGTAGACATAGTTATTAGGTGTTCCTACAAATGACACGGATTCAGATCCGTGCTGCGTTAAAACGTTCCAGTGACGTCGAGCCATTCTTTGGCTGGACGAAGAACCTGACTGGAACAAAGCCGCCAGTTGGAGCGCATTAATTATGTGGCGCTTGGGCTGGCAGGTAGGTACTTAGGAGGGCAGGCAATCACAACTGGAGCTAAGGTTCCGTGCTCCGGGTGAAGATCCTGATCAATTTGCAGGTTGGTTCGGTCAGAGTAAAAGAACTTCGCGATACCCTGTGCGTTTGTGCAAAGGCCGTATCGTCGCAAGTTTTACCTGGAAACCATCTAGGGGGTCGATCCCGTTTTGTCAGCGCTGCTTTGCTTTACGCAAGGTGGCTGGGAGGATTTGTTCGGCCCGAATTGACTTTCAGCTTGGTACTAACGCTGCGGATACTAACGGCTTGAAATGTTAAACGCAAGTGTGCTAGAAAAAATACTTTCTGTAGCCTTGATTCAAGATGGGATAAATCATCTGGCCGCAGCGTGATCAGGTAGCGTTTTTGTCTGGTAGTAGTACATTTCTAGGCGTTTTCCTGGGGGCGTAAAGCTTGGATATTTGCCCAAATATCTGCACAACATCGCTCTGTCGCGGTGCGCTGGCCTACAGGTTGTGCTCTTAAAAGGCCCGAATTCCTGCTGTGAATGTGAACTTGTGCACATTTGCAGTGCTGCGGGCAAAATCAGCGCAGATACCCGTGTGTTCGTCCTCCTAGCCTGTCTGGTAAATTTAAGTCAATGAAAAACATCGTTTTTTTTAATTGGTGAAAAAATCGACAGTTTGACCCGAGGCCCCGTAGGGTGGGCCTTTGCGGGGGTTGAACTTGGGTTGTCCACTGACTTATCCACAGGATCTGTGGATTGTCCCGAGCGCTTGCTCTAGATCAAGGGTGTAGACCTTTTTCGACTTTACCCAAAGAAAAAAAGGAGTAGAGTGGCGCGCCTTCTGTTCTGCCCACAGTGTCGTATGAAGTTCCGCACAGCTACTTCCTCTGTTACTCGCTCAAATACCTCCAATGATGCCCCCAAGCGCTTTTCTTTGCGGGTGGCTATCTGGTTGCTGGATAACCCGCGTCTGGGTGCCAACCCCAGCATCCAGCACGTTGCCGGACATTTGCTCAAACAACCTGCGCGCCAGGGTGTCGTGCTGGCGCAGAGCCGATTGGGGCAATTGATGTGCCGTGAATGCGGCAGCGCCCGTGATCAGCGTATCGGCCATGAATTGTTGCGTCAGGCCGCCCGTGCTGGCGATCGTCTGGCACAGCAGGAATTGAACAAGACCGAAGACTGAACTGTCTTCGGTGCCGTCTGTTGAGTACCCTTGCTCTTTTACCTCGCGTGGAGGGGTTATGGCCCTGGATCTGAGCAGTCTGTTGCTTGGCTTGGCAGTAGCAGGTGTGCCATTGCTGGCGCTTGTCTGGCAGTTGCAACGCCGCGCCAGCGGTCATCATGCTGAGCTTGCGTTGCTCGGTGAGCGCTTGAGTACGGCTCAGCTGGCACAGGAAGGCCTGAGTGCCCAACTGGATGCCTGTCGCGATGAGGTCAGTGATCTTGGGCAGGCCAATGCAGCCAAGCAGGCAGAGCTGGCCGCGCTGCGTCGAGAGGTCGAGTTGTTGCAGGTTGAGCGCGATAACGGGCGCGATGCAGCCCACGCCTGGAACCTGGAGCGCAATCAAAAAGAAGTCGAACTGCGTCGCCTGGATGCCCATGCGTCTGCGCTGGCTGCCGAGTTGCGCGAGCAGCAAGACAGCCATCAGCAGCGACTCAATGACCTGCAGGGTTCACGCGATGAGCTGCGGGCTCAATTTGCCGAACTGGCGGGCAAGATCTTCGATGAGCGCGAGCAGCGTTTTGCGGAAACGAGTAATGAACGCCTTGGACAACTGCTCGATCCGCTGAAAGAGCGCATCCAGTCGTTTGAAAAGCGCGTTGAAGAGAGTTATCAGCAGGAATCGCGAGAGCGTTTCTCCCTCGGCAAAGAGCTGGAGCGCTTGCAGCAACTGAACCTGCGATTGAGTGATGAGGCGACCAACCTGACTCGCGCCCTGAAAGGCCAGAAAACCCAGGGAAACTGGGGTGAGTTGATTCTGGAGCGGGTGCTGGAGCACGCAGGGCTTGAGAAAGGTCGTGAATATCAGACTCAGGTGAGCCTCAAAGGCCCCGACGGCGAGCGTTTCCAGCCAGATGTGCTGATCATGTTGCCGGGTGACAAACAGGTTGTAGTCGACTCCAAGGTCAGCCTGACGGCGTATCAACAATATGTAGCTGCAGATGACGACGTGATTGGGCAGGCAGCACTCAAGCAGCACGTGCTGTCGCTGCGCAATCATGTAAAGGGTCTGGCCGGCAAAGACTACAAGCGTCTGGAAGGGCTCCACAGTCTGGATTTCGTCTTGTTGTTCGTACCGATCGAGGCGGCATTTTCGGCGGCGTTGCAAGCCGAGCCGAACCTGTTCCAGGAAGCTTTTGATCGTCATATCGTGATCGTCAGCCCCACCACGCTGCTTGCCACCTTGCGAGTGATCGACAGCCTCTGGAAGCAGGAGCGTCAAGGCCAGAATGCCCGTGAAATTGCCGAGCGCGCCGGTTGGCTGTACGACAAATTCGTATTGTTTATTCAGGATCTGGATGAGGTAGGCAATCGCCTTCAGCAGTTGGACAAAGCCTACAGTTCAGCACGAAACAAGCTGACTGAAGGGCGAGGCAATCTGGTCAGTCGCAGCGAGCAGCTCAGGCTGCTGGGCGCACGGGCCAGTAAAAGCTTGCCTGCCGACTTGCTGGAGCGAGCCATGACCGACGCTGATGGCGTGGCGCATCCTGCGGAGTAAGGCAAGCGCCCTTTCTGTCAGAGCGGCACATGCCTGCTCAGCAATGCTCTTAGAACCGCAGGCTTTACCGGCTTGGGCAGGTATTCAAGGCCTGCTGCATGCACCTCGGCAATCATCTCAGGGCGGCCATCGGCACTGATCACCACGCCGGGCACTGGTTCGCCCAATTGTGCCCGCAGCCAGCCCATCAGTTCTGTACCGACCTCGCCGTCATCCAGGTGGTAGTCAACCAATACCAGTTGCGGGCGCACGCCCTCGTTAAGCAGTGCCGCGCACTCTTCGCGGTTGCGTGCGGTCCAGACACGGCAGCCCCATCGAGTAAGCAAGCTCTGCATGCCGATCAGGATGCTGTCTTCATTATCGATACACAGCACCTGGGCGCCTGTCAGAGGTTGGCCATTCTGCTCGACGACGACGGGCTGCGGTGAGGCCTGGCTCTTCGCCATCGGTACGCGGACGCTGAACACGCTGCCAAAACCGGGCCATGAGCGTACTTGCAGGGTGTGGCCGAGCACCTGGCACAAGCCGTCGGCAATCGCCAGGCCCAGGCCCAGGCCTTTTTCGGCACGGGTCTGGTGGCTGTCGAGGCGTTTGAACTCTTCAAAAATGACCTGCAGTTTGTCTGCCGGGATGCCCGGTCCTCGGTCCCACACCTCAAGGCACAGTTCGCCGCCGCGTCGCCGTACGCCAAGCAACACAGGACCTTTGGCGTAGCGAAAGGCGTTTGTCAGAAAGTTCTGCAAGATGCGGCGCAGTAATTTGATGTCGCTGTTGATCCGCACACGGCTGCCGCGAACTCTGAAGTTCAAGCCCTGTTCCTGTGCCTGGGCGGTGAACTCATTGCCCAGGGTTTCAAACAGATCGTTAATGGCGAAAGGCTTGATGTCGGGGGTGATCTTGCCGTTTTCCAGGCGCGAAATGTCCAGCAGGTCGCTGATCAGGTCTTCTGCGGAGCGCAATGAACTGTCCAGATGCTGCACCAGCTTTTGGGCATCCGCGCTCAAGCCATCTTCCTGATGAGAGAGGGCGGCCGAGAACAGTCGTGCGGCGTTCATCGGCTGCATCAGGTCATGGCTGACGGCAGCCAGGAACCGGGTTTTGGACTGGCTGGCAGTTTCGGCCACGCCTTTGGCTTCGATCAGCGCCTGATTCAACTGCGACAGTTCAAATGTTCGCTCGGCCACCCTTTGCTCCAGGCCCTCATTGGCCTCGGTCAGGGCCTGTTCGGCTTCGCGGAACGCGGTGATGTCGGTAAAACTCATCACGAAACCGCCGCCCGGCATGGGGTTGCCGATCAGTTCAATCACACGGCCATTGGGAAACAGGCGTTCAGACGTGTGCGCCCGACCCTGACGCATCCAGTGCAGGCGGCGGGCCACATGAACTTCAGCTTCGCCGGGGCCGCACAGGCCCCGTTCTGCATTGTGACGAATGATGTCTGCAATCGGGCGGCCTACGCTGATTAACCCGTCGGGGTAGTCGAACAGCTCAAGATAGCGGCGATTCCAGGCCACCAGTTTGAGTGACTGGTCGACCACGCTGATGCCCTGAGTAATGTTTTCAATCGCGCCCTGAAGCAGCGCGCGGTTGAACTGCAGCACTTCCGAAGCTTCATCGGCAATGCGTACCACGTCCTCCAGTTGCATTTCCCGGCCTTCAATGGCCGCTTTTACGACCGCGCGAGTAGATGACGCGCCAAGTACCCCGGCCAGCAGCCGTTCAGTGTGAGCGATCCACTCGCCGTTGGCGTTTTGGTTGGGGTTGAAGCCCTTGCCCTGACGGTACGCGAAGCGAATAAAGCTCTGGTGGGCGCGTTCTTCGCCGACAAAGCGTGCCGCGAGGGCGAGCAGGTCGTTGACCTGTACCGAGAGCATGGAGCGGCCACTGGGGTGGCTGCTCAACTCCTGGCCGATAAAACGCCCGGCCTGCCAGTGCTCTGACACCCGGGTGCGCGACAGCACCGAGACCCAGGCGAATAGGGTGAAGTTGCCGGCCAGCGACAGCACCACGCCTTGGGTCAGCGGGGTGATGGACAGGCCCAGCGGGTTGCTGTGCAGCCACGCCAGCCCCGGGAAGTGGCTCAGGTGCCAGCCAAAGCTGTGGGCGATGATCGGCAGCACCAGGGTGTAAAACCAGATAAAGGTGCCTGTGGCCAGTCCGGCAAAAACGCCCCGGCGGTTGGCTTGCTTCCAGTACAGGGCGCCGAGCATGGCCGGGGCCAGTTGAGTGACGGCAGCGAAAGCGATCTGGCCAATGGTGGCAAGACTGGCGGTCGAACCCAGCAAGCGGTAGCTGACATAGGCCAACAGTAAAATCACCACAATCGATACGCGCCGGACCGAGAGCATCCAGTGGCGGAACACTTCGAACGGACGCTCGGCGTTTTTGTGTCGCAGTAGCCACGGCAGGAGCATGTCGTTGGAGACCATGGTCGACAGCGCGACACTGGCAACGATCACCATGCCGGTAGCAGCCGATGCCCCGCCAATAAATGCCAGCAATGCCAGTGCCGGGTGAGCTTGAGCCAGCGGCAGGCTGATCACGAACGAGTCGGGCAATACTGAGCTGGGCAGCAGCATTTGCCCGGCCAGGGCAATCGGCACCACGAACAGGCCGGCGAGAATCAGGTAGGCCGGAAACACCCATTTGGCCAGTTGCAGGTCTTGGGGCTCGATGTTTTCAACCACCGTGACGTGGAACTGTCGGGGCAGGCAAATGATCGCCATCATGGCCACGCCGGTCTGGACCACCATCGAAGGCCAATTGATGGTTTCCTTCCAGTACTGCTCAAGTCGCGGCGCTAGCATGGCCTGGTTGAACAGGTCGTCGAAACCGTCATACAAGCCATAAGTCACAAAGGCGCCTACCGCGAGAAAGGCGAACAGTTTGACCAGCGACTCAAAGGCAATGGCCAACACCATGCCCCGGTGGTGTTCTGTGGCGTCGAGGTTGCGCGTGCCAAACAAGATAGTGAACAGCGCCAGCACCAGCGTCACGATCAGTGCCGTGTCCTCGACCCGGGAGCCGGTGGCGTCGGCGCCAGCCCCGATCAGCAGGTTAACCCCGAGCACAATACCTTTGAGTTGCAGGGCGATATAAGGCAGCACTCCCACCAGGCAGATCAGTGCCACCACAATCGCCAGCGACTGGGATTTGCCGTAGCGGGCGGCGATAAAGTCGGCAATCGAAGTGATGTTCTCCTGCTTGCTGATCATCACCATCTTTTGCAGTACCCAGGGCGCGCATACCAGTAGCAGCACAGGTCCCAGGTAAATCGGCAAGAACGCCCAAAGCTGCTCGGCAGCCTGACCAACGGCGCCGAAGAAGGTCCAGCTGGTGCAGTACACGGCCAGCGACAGGCTATACACCCACGCGCGAACCCGCGGCGGCAGCGGTTTGCTGCGCCGGTCACCGTAAAAGGCAATGGCGAACATGATGGCCATATAGGCGAGGGCGACGGCGGCGATAAGCCCGCTGGACAACGACATGAACACTCCTGAACGTGTAAGACCCGAGCAATCCGGCTGCGGGAACCTAGTCTCGCATGATGTTCGGAGCGCGTCAGTGTCGACCATGGTCTGAGCGTGGTCAGGTGTCGCAGGAGATAGTGTCTGACGTGTGGCCACTGTCAAGGTTTGATGGCAATTGGCCGCTAACCTAAAATGCCCAGCATCCAGGAAGCTCCCTGCGGTGTGCTGGGAGGGCCAATATAAGGAAGTGCATGTGAGAGCTGTTGGGCGTTCGTTGAGTGATTTTGAGCCGCTGTTCAAGTTGGAGCGGGCGTTGTTGACCGCGTGCAGGAAAGGGGTGGTTGCACAGGGGCAGATTGAGTGCCCTGAAGAGGCGAGCGATGATAATAAAGTGCGTGCTGAATTCTTACGTTTTCTCTTGCTGGGTGGTGATGACCGCGTTGCGATTCATGAAAACGGTGTTCAGCTAAGCAAGGCAATTGTTTTAGGCACACTGGATTTAAGATCTACTGTGTTAGACACCATTTTCAATTTGAAGCACTGCACCTTGAATAAGGTTGCACTTTTCTCAGGGGCGAATTTTAGCCGATCCATAGACCTTGCAGGCTCCAAGATTAAAGGAATCAGTGGGCGCGGAATATCGGTGGCGGGCGATTTTCATGCACGAAAAACAGTGGTTCATAATTCAATTAATTTGGACAATTCTTTTGTAGGCGGCGCATTAAGTTTTTCCGGTTCAGTCATCAATGGCAGCTCTGGATTGTCCATTTCTGCAGTCGACGCCAAGATTCAAGGTAGCGTTTATCTGACTGACGGTTTCAGGGCGGATGGATTGGTAAATTTCCTTAGTACTGAGATAGGCGGACAATTTAATTGCCGGGCTGGGCACTTTTTGAATGCCGGGGAATCATTGAATGCAGGTAATATTAAAGTGGGTGGCGGCGTATTTTTAACAGAAGGTTTTACATCAAGTGGGAAAGTTTCGTTTGTTGCGGCCGCGGTAAAAGTGCAGTTCTCTCTGGATGGGGCCACGCTTAGTTATCAGAGTGATGTTGCGTTTATCGCGGATAGACTGGCATTGAATGGCACTTTTTTTATGGGTAAAGGATTCAAATCTGAAGGGCGTGTGTCGTTGCGCGGAGCGGATATCCAAGGGCAGTTGAGTTGCACTGGGGCTAAATTCTCTGGTGACAATAAAACAAGCTTGTCAGCAGATAATGTGCGTGTGACGGGTACGGTTTTTCTTAATCGCGGGTTTTATGCTAAAGGCCGAGTCAGCTTTGTATCGGCAAAACTTGATAATGATCTCAGTTTTATGGGGGCTGAATACATAGGCTCTTTTTATGCAAACAAGCTTCAGTTGCAGGGGGCTTTAATTATTTTTAATATTAAAAAGCCTTTGAGTAAAGTGTCATTGGCGGGCGCGCGCGTTACCTCTTTGCATGACGATGCCACGTCATGGGGACGGCACTTGATACTGAATGGGTTTGTTTATGATTTTTTGGATGTCCATAACACGATGACGGTGGGAGATCGTGTCAAGTGGCTGGAAAAACAATGCTCCCTATTTCCGGATGACGAAGCTCAAACGCTTCCCGAGTCAAAAGTATTTGTTCCTCAGCCCTGGCAGCAACTTAAATCTGTTCTAGAGAGTATGGGCCGAGTCGAAGAGTCCCGCGAAATCGGCATTGAATACGAGCGCCATCGCGCAAAATGCGGCCAGATAGGTTTGACTCCTGCAACGTGGAACCCTGTGCGTCGCGGCCTCAATTGGGCCGTCGCGAATGCTTTGCATATTAGCTATGGCAAATTGATCGGCTACGGCTATCGCCCTATGCAATTGGTGTCGTGGTTCTTGGGGGTATGGCTGCTGACAACTGTGCTCTACTGGTACGCCGCCAACCAAGGCGCAGTATTTGCCCCTAGCGACCCGTTGATTTTTCAAAATCAGGCTTACATGACGTGTCAGCCTTCCAGCGATAAAACCTTCGAGCCTGCTCCCGGAACCGGCAATTGGTATCTGTGCAACGCTCTGCCCCAGGAGTACACAGGTTTCAGCCCCGTAGCGTTTTCTCTTGATCTGTTGCTCCCCTTGGTGGATCTGCATCAAGAGAAAGACTGGGCGCCCTTGATCGAAACCCCCAAGGCGAATGTCGGCGAGGAGATATTGGGTATTTTTTCCCTTAAACGGTTTGTGCGGTTCGTCATGTGGCTTGAGATTTTGGCGGGGTGGGTGTTCAGCCTGTTGTTTGTGGTCATCGTGTCCGGCCTGGCGCGTCGCAAGGAGCAATAGCGGGTCCGAATCCTTGAACTGTGCAAGTCGTGCCATATCTGTAAAGTAGATAACAGTTAGAGAAATTACCCGTTATATAGATATTCGATTTGGTTCTACTCTAGTCCTACCTCACTTGAGGAACAGGAGGAACCCATGACTTGCCCTAACAAAGCCAATGCCGGTTTTCGGCCATTCAGCCACTTGCAGCACCCTCGCGAAGTGATCCGCCAGTTCACCCCGAACTGGTTTGCCGCGACCATGGGGACGGGGGTGTTGGCGTTGGCCCTGGCCCAGTTGCCGGTGCATATCCCTGGCCTGCGTGCCTTTGCCGAGGGGCTATGGCTGTTCAATATCGGTTTGTTCATTCTGTTCAGCGTGCTGTATGGCGCGCGCTGGATGCTTTACTTCGACGAGGCGCGACGTATTTTCGGGCACTCCACGGTGTCGATGTTCTTCGGCACCATCCCTATGGGCCTGGCGACCATCATTAACGGCTTTCTGGTGTTCGGCGTGCCGCGCTGGGGCAGCGAGATGGTGCAGGTGGCCGAGGTGCTGTGGTGGATTGATGTGGCCATGGCGCTGGGCTGCGGCGTGCTGATCCCTTATCTGATGTTTACCCGCCAGGATCACAGCATCGACCAGATGACCGCTGTCTGGCTGTTGCCGGTAGTCGCAGCAGAGGTCGCGGCGGCCAGTGGCGGGCTGTTGGCGCCCTATCTGACGGATACCGCCGCGCAGTTCCACGTGCTGATTACCAGCTATGTGCTGTGGGCATTTTCGGTGCCGGTGGCGTTCAGTATTTTGACCATTTTGATCCTGCGCATGGCGCTGCATAAGTTGCCCCACGAAAGCATGGCGGCTTCCAGCTGGCTGGCTTTGGGGCCCATTGGCACCGGCGCCCTGGGCCTGTTGCTGCTGGGGGCCGATGCTCCGGCGATTTTTGCCGCCCATGGCCTGGCGCGGATCGGTGAAATCGCGGAAGGTCTGGGGCTGATCTCCGGGGTTATTTTGTGGGGCGTTGGCTTGTGGTGGATCGTTATCGCGGCGCTGATCACGATTCGTTACTTCCGCTCGGGTATCCCGTTCAATCTGGGCTGGTGGGGCTTTACCTTCCCGCTGGGCGTGTACTCGCTGGCCACCTTGCGTCTGGGCAGCATGTTGCAGCTGACCTTCTTTGATGTGGCCGGTTGTGTGCTGGTGGTAGCGCTGGCGCTGATGTGGCTGCTGGTAGGGACTCGCACGGTGCAAGGCGCTTATCGTGGTGAGCTATTTGTGTCGCCGTGTATTGCAGGCTTGAAGAAGTAAAACGTGTGCTCGGGTTCTGTGGGGAAACGCTGAAAAAGGTGTAGCCGCAAACAGAACCCGAGCAAGGTTGTGTCCTGAGTGTTACAACGGCCCTCCAAAGAGAAAGCCTATCAGCGCAACGTGAGTACATGGACGATGAGCCACCCTTCGCAATTCAGTTTGCTAAGCAAGCGCCGCTTCCTGCCTTTCTTCGTGACCCAGTCCCTGGGCGCTCTCAATGACAACCTGTTCAAGCAATCCCTGATTCTGGCCATCCTTTATAAGTTGAATATCGAGGGTGATCGGGGAATTTGGGTCAACCTCTGTGCGCTGCTCTTTATCGTGCCGTTTTTTCTGTTCTCGGCGCTGGCTGGCCAGTTCGGTGAAAAATACCCCAAGGACCGCCTGATTCGTCTGATCAAGTTGGGTGAGATCGGGATCATGATCGTCGCGGCCATAGGGTTTGCCTTCGATCATCTGGTCCTGATGCTGATTGCCCTGTTTGCGATGGGCACACATTCGGCACTGTTCGGACCTGTGAAGTATTCGATCCTGCCGCAAACCCTGCGTGAAGAAGAGTTGGTCGGGGGGAATGGCCTGGTCGAGATGGGCACTTTTCTGTCGATTCTGGCGGGCACCATAGGGGCGGGGATCATGCTGTCGTCGAGCAATTACACCGTGGTTGTTTCAGGGGTGATCATTGCCGTGGCGGTGCTGGGCTATGTGGCCAGCCGCGGTATTCCGCCCGCGCCGGCGGATACACCACAACTGCGGCTGAACTGGAATATCTTCAGCGAATCATGGGCGACGTTGCGCATGGGGCTAAATCAGACCCCAGCCGTGTCGCGTTCTGTAGTGGGTAACTCGTGGTTCTGGTTTGTCGGTGCGATTTACCTGACGCAGATCCCGGCCTATGCCAAAGACTGGCTGTATGGCGATGAGACCGTGGTGACGCTGATCCTCACGGTGTTCTCGGTGGGCATCGCTCTGGGATCGCTGCTGTGCGAGAAACTGTCGGGGCGCAAGGTCGAGATTGGTCTGGTGCCCTTTGGCTCATTTGGCCTGACAGTCTTCGGCCTGCTGCTGTGGTGGCATTCGGGGCAGATGCCGCAAAACATTCAGGCCAACGATTGGCTGGGCGTGCTGGGGTTCAGCCAGGCCTGGTGGGTGCTGTTCGATATTCTCGGGCTGGGGGTGTTTGGTGGTTTCTATATAGTGCCGCTGTACGCACTGATTCAGTCGCGCACCTCGGAAAGTGAGCGGGCGCGGGTCATTGCCGCCAACAACATTCTCAATGCGCTGTTTATGGTGGTGTCGGCGCTCGTCACCATCCTGTTGCTCAGTGTGGCCAAGCTGACGATTCCCGAGTTGTTTCTCGTGGTGTCGTTGATGAATATCGCGGTCAACACTTACATTTTCAAAATCGTTCCTGAATTCAGCATGCGTTTCATGATCTGGCTGTTGAGCCACTCCATGTACCGCGTGCAGCACAAACATCTGGAACTGATCCCCGATGAGGGGGCGGCATTGTTGGTCTGCAACCATGTGTCATTTGTAGATGCCTTGCTGATAGGCGGGGCGGTACGTCGTCCAATTCGCTTTGTGATGTATTACAAAATCTACAATCTGCCGGTGCTCAACTTTATCTTCCGCACTGCAGGCACGATTCCCATTGCCGGGCGTGCTGAAGACGAAGCTATTTATGAGAAGGCGTTCGACAAGATTGCCCAATATCTGAACGATGGCGAACTGGTGTGCATCTTCCCTGAGGGCAAACTCACTACGGATGGGCAGATTAATGAATTCAAGGCGGGAGTGAAGCTCATTCTGGAGCGCACGCCGGTGCCGGTGATTCCGATGGCGTTGCAGGGGTTGTGGGGCAGCTTTTTCAGTCGCGACCCGAACAAGGGGTTTTTCCATCGACTGTGGTCGCGGGTAACGCTGGTTGCCGGTGCACCGATAGCGCCCGGTGACGCCACGCAAAAACTGTTGCGTGAGCGGGTGATTGCGTTGCGCGGGGCGGTCAAATAGGGAATACAAATGTGGGAGCGGGCTTGCTCGCGATGCAGGCGCTGCGGTTTGTCAGTAAAACCGCGTCGATTGCTATCGCGAGCAAGCCCGCTCCCACCGTTTATTGCGTTATGCGCTGATCTTGAGGCCAACCAGGCCGGCAATGATCAGTGCAACACTGGCCAGTCGGAACAGCGCCATCGATTCACCAAACAGGATGATTCCTGCGATGACCGTACCGACTGCGCCTACACCCGTCCAGATTGCGTAGGCAGTGCCCAGTGGCAGTTCTTTCATGGCCAGGCCCAGCAAGCCAAGGCTGATAATCATGGCGCCGACGGTCAGGGTTGTAGGTAGCGGGCGGGTAAAGCCTTCGGTGTATTTCAGGCCGACGGCCCAGCCAACTTCAAACAGGCCGGCGAAAAACAGAATGATCCAGGACATGGTTATCTCCATCAACTGACGGGGTCGTCCCCAGAATAATCACTCGATGAGTCGCGAGGTCGTCCTCGCAGTGCGCAGTATATTGCACATGATTAATCCGTCAGGCAACCCCGAAATTTCACTCAGTTGCAGCCTTGGCTGCTGCCAGGCGATCTTCTTTCTCGCTCATGCGACGGAAATACGTCGACAGCAACGCCCCCGAAATGTTGTGCCATACACTGAACAGCGCGCTGGGTACGGCCGCCAGCGGTGAGAAGTGTGCGCTGGCCAGTGCCGCGCCCAGCCCGGAGTTCTGCATACCGACTTCCAGGGCCAGGGATTTACGCTGGGCCAGCGGCAGCTTGAACAGACGACCGGTAAAGTAGCCGAGCAAATAGCCGAAGCTGTTATGCAGCATGACCACGGCCATGATCAGCAATCCTGACTTGGCGATCTGAGCCTGACTGGCCGCTACGACGGCGGCGACGATGATCACGATGCTGACCACCGAGACCAGGGGCAGTACGTCGACGGCAAAGCGCACCCGTGCGCCGAGCAAGCGTTGGGCCAGTACCCCCAGCACAATGGGTAGCAGCACAACTTGCAGGATTGACCAGAACAACTCCATAAATGAAACCGGCAACCAGGCGGAAGCCAGCAACCAGATGAGCGCCGGGGTCAGCAATGGTGCGAGGAGGGTGGTCACGGCGGCAATCGCAACAGACAGTGCAAGATCGCCGCGTGCCAGCCAGGTCATGACGTTGGACGAAGTGCCACTTGGGCAGCAGCCGACCAGAATCACGCCAACGGCGATTTCGGGTGGCAAGTGGAACACTTGGCAGAGCAACCACGCCACACCGGGCATGATCACGAAATGAGCGACCACGCCCAGTGCCACGCGCCACGGATGGCGGGCGACTTCGGCGAAGTCTTCAAGTTTGAGTGTCAGCCCCATACCGAACATCACGACACCCAACAGGGGCACGATGTAGCCTTTAAGGCCGACAAACCAGGCAGGTTCAAGAAACGCCAGCACGGCGAAAATCAGCACCCAGTAAGCAAAGGTATTACCGACAAAGCGGCTTAAAGCAGCAAGTGCGCGCATGGTGGTCCTTATTGTGGTTATTGTTCGATCCGTAGCAGCTGCCGAGGAACGAAGGCTGCGTTCGAGTGCGAAGCGCTCGTAAATCCTGAATGTGCGGTTTAAAAGTTAAACCGTGCATTCAGTATTTACGACGGCTACGCCGCCGAACGCAGCCTTCGGCAGCTGCTACGGGAGGAGAGCTATTAGATCCCTTGTGGAATCTCTTCGCCGCCCAATGCTTCGAACAGCTGCGGCAAGAACTCGCCGAAGGTCAGCATCATCAAGGTGAAGCTGGCGTCCTGCTGGCCCAGATCGTCGTCACCGCCGTCCTGTTCAGCCTGGTCTTGCAGCAAGTCTTCGAACTTGAGGCGTTTGACCACCAGTTTGTCGTCCAGCACGAACGACAGTTTGTCCTGCCACGCCAGCGACAGTTGGGTAACCACTTTACCGGTGCTCAAGTGCAGCTGGATTTCGTCGCTGGTCAGGTCCTGACGCTTGCAGCGAATGATGCCGCCGTCTTCATGGGTATCGCGCAGCTCGCATTCGTCGAGGACGAAGAAGTTGTCGGCGGCTTTTTGGGTCTTGACCCATTCGGTCATGACGGCGCTAGGTGCGATTTTGACTGCGAGAGGGCGAACGGGCAGCGAGCCGATCACTTCACGCAAGGTAGACAGCAGGTCTTCCGCGCGTTTTGGGCTTGAAGCGTTGACCAGGATCAGGCCCTGCTTGGGGGCGATGGCGGCAAAGGTCGCCGAGCGGCGAATAAAGGCACGCGGCAGAAAAGCCTGGATGATTTCATCCTTGAGCTGATCGCGCTCCTTCTTGTAGACCTTGCGCATTTGCTCGGCTTCGATCTCTTCGACCTTCTCCTTCAAAGCATCACGTACAACGCTGCTCGGCAGGATACGTTCTTCTTTACGGGCGGCGATCAGCAGGAAGTCCTGGCTGACGTGAACCAGTGGCGCGTCTTCGCCTTTGCCGAACGGGGCAACGAAACCGTAGGTGGCTACTTCCTGGCTTGAACACGGGCGGGCCAATTTGGTGGCCAGTGCAGTTTCCAGCACCTGCGCATCAAAAGGCAGATCTTGGGTCAGGCGATAGATAAGCAGGTTTTTGAACCACATGGGGTGAATCACTCCTTTATACAAAGACGCATTATTCGCTTGATAGCCTTAATAGGCCAACCCTGCGCTAAGCCTTTGTCACCGTTAGAAAAATTATTTTAAAAAGTGCTTGCCAGACTATAGGTCGCTACGTAGAATGCGCGCCACACCGAGAGTGAAAGGGTGATTAGCTCAGCTGGGAGAGCATCTGCCTTACAAGCAGAGGGTCGGCGGTTCGATCCCGTCATCACCCACCATTCGCTCACAGTGTTACGCGCAGCGGTAGTTCAGTCGGTTAGAATACCGGCCTGTCACGCCGGGGGTCGCGGGTTCGAGTCCCGTCCGCTGCGCCATTTTTTGTACCTCAAGCCCCTTGAACGCTTGTGGTTGGGTAAGCTCGCTGAATGCAGGCTTTCCTGAAAGGCTTCGATTTTGCAGTTCGCTGCAAAATCAAAGATGCAGGGCGTTGGAAACGGAAGTTTTTACCGGGTTTTGAAAAAAACTTGAATAAAAACAACCACTTACACAAAAAGTGTGAGAGAATGCGCCCCGCAAAGAAAGTGAAGTAAAGGGTGATTAGCTCAGCTGGGAGAGCATCTGCCTTACAAGCAGAGGGTCGGCGGTTCGATCCCGTCATCACCCACCACTTACTTTCAATGTTACGCGCAGCGGTAGTTCAGTCGGTTAGAATACCGGCCTGTCACGCCGGGGGTCGCGGGTTCGAGTCCCGTCCGCTGCGCCATATTTTGAACACAAGCCCCTTGAACGCTTGTGATCAGCAAGAAGCCTGCCTAGTGCAGGCTTTTTTGTGCGCGTGTGTTTTTGTTGAAGGTCAAAAACCCGTAGCAGCAGCCTCGCTCCTGCGGCAGCTGCTACGAAAATTGCATTTGCCCTCTTAGAAATCCCAGCGCGTTGTCACCATGACGTTGCGCGGGTCTCCGTAGTACGACGAGTTGTAAAAACCGATGTTGGTGTAATACGCCTTGTCGAACACGTTGTTGAGGTTGACGGTAGTCGAGAGGTTTTTTGAAATCTGATAGCGCGCCATCAAATCAACCAGCCAGTACGGATCCTGGGAAAACTTTTCCTCGACGCCGCCTTTGTTCCAGTTGGTCAGCACCTGCCAGCCCGTGCTTTGCCACCGAACGCCGCCGCCCAGGGTCAATTTGTCGAGATCACCGGTCAGCTTGTAGCTGGTGTACAGGTTGATCTGGTCCTCAGGCTCCCATGTCGAAACCTTTTTCCCGCTCTGGTCACGCACCACCTTGTGTGTGTAGCCCGCCTGCAACTGCCAGCCCGGCATCAGCTCCCCGGAGATTTCTGCTTCGTAACCCTTGGTCGTGGCTTTGATGCCTTTATAGGCGTAGTCAATGTCCGGGTTGGTTGGATTGCCGTTGTAGGCCGTATCTGCTTCAGGGCGGTTATCCTGATGCACTTCGAAATAGGCGAGGCTTGAGTTCAGGCGGCCATCAAAGAATTCGCCTTTCAGCCCCAGCTCGTAGTTGGTGCCTTCATCGGGTTCAAGCATCTTGTTGTCGCGATTGCGGTAGTACGACTGTGGCAAGAAGATTTCTGTATAGCTGGTGTAGGCAGAAATAGTGTCGTTGATGTCGTAGATCAAGGCGGCATATGGAAGCACTTTGCCAGTGTCTTTGGCGTGGCTGGTACCGGTCAGTGTGTAGTTGGCCACTCGGGTGCCCAGCATCAGCTTCAAGTCGTCGGCTAGGCTGAAGCGGCCGGTCATGTAAGTGCCGACCTGGCGCGTGGTTTCATCATTGTATGAAGTCACGTTGCGCCAGTCCGGTTCAGGCGCGTCGCCTTTCCAGTTGTAGTAGTCGTAGGCGTTGTTGCCCATGTTGGCATTGGTGTAATCCTTGCCGGTCCAATGGGATCTGGATACCGAGCCGCCGACCACCAGTTCGTGCTCGCGCCCCAGCAGGCTGAAAGGGCCGGTGGCAAAGAGGTCGCCGCTGTCGCTGACGTATTCGCCGGTGTACTTGCGTGCAAGGATCGGCGCCAGGCCGGTGGTGGCGTCCGGGTCGAGCAGTGCGCCCAGTGGAGCGTTATAGCCGTTGATCTGGTGGTTGTACTGACCTTTGACGACCCAGCCATTGTCGAAATTGTGCTCCAGGGTCGAGAACACGGTGCGGGTGTACTGCTTCCAGCTGCTCCATTTGGTGCCGTTGTTGAACGAGCGTGGGGTGCTGATGCGATCCCCTTTGGAGTTGAACAGCGATGCGCTGCCCGACCAGCTCGAGCCTTTTGGGTTGTTGTCCTGATAGTCGGCGCCAAGGGTCAGCAAGGTGTCAGGGCTCAGATCTACCTCAAGGATCCCGTAGTAGACCTCGCTGTCGCGCTTGTAATGATCCATGAACGAGTGTTTGTCCTGATAGGCCGCCACAGCCCGGCCACGGACATTGCCGCTCTCGGTCAAAGGGCCGCTGACATCGATCTCGGAGCGGTAGTTGTTCCAGGAGCCAGCGCCTACGTCGATGTGTGCCTTGAATTCCCGGGTGGGTTTTTTGCGCACCATATTGATCGTGCCGCCCGGCCCGCCAGCGCCGGTGAGCAGTCCGGTTGCCCCCTTGAGGATCTCGACCCGGTCATAGATCGCGGTGTCGGTCAGGGTGTGCCCGGCTGAATATTGCGGGTCTTGCAGAATCGGGATGCCATCGTATTGAAAGTTCTTGATCGCAAAACCGCGAGAGTAATAGCTGGTGCGATCACTGTCGTAGGTGGCCACGGTGATGCCGGGGGTGTGGCGCATCACATCATCGATCGAGTTGAGGCCAAAGTCGTCCATTGCCTGGCGCGTCACCACGGAAATCGACTGCGGTGTTTCTCGTGGTGTCAGCACCATGCGTGTTGCGGTGGCGATGGAGCCTGGGGTGTAGGAACCGGAACCTTCGGTAATGGTGCCCAGCTGATTGGCGCTGACCTGTGTGGCGCCCAACTCCAGCGAGCCGCCTGCAGCCGGTAGAGCGTCGAGCATATAGCCATTGGCGCTTTTAACCGCGGTGTAGCCGCTGCCACGCAACAATGCTTCGAATCCGCTTTGTTCGTTGTAGGCGCCATGCAGGCCGGGAGTCGACAGGCCTTCCAGGCTGCTTGACTGAAAAATGATTGCCACACCGGCCTGTTGCGCGAAGCGATTGAGCGCGTTGCTCAGTGGGCCGGCTGGAATGTCATAGGTTTGCACGGCCGCCGATTGTGCCTGAGCGGTCGAGGTGCAGAGCACTCCGGTCGCCGAGGCGACAATCAAGTGAATTGCCAGGGCCAGCGGCGTGCAGGTACGCGGGCCAAAGCGCCCGCGCAGGTTGGAGGAAGTCAGCATGGAAAGCGCAGTCCTTTATGAGTCGTTGTACCTACCTTGACGGCTGACTCGGAAAAAGCGGAACGAATGGGAATTATTATTTTTTAGGCGGCTGCAGCTGGCTGATCACAATGAGCCACGGGGTATAGGTCTTTATCTTCAGGGGCAGGGTTTCGGCGATCAGTTGCAGTGCCTGGTCGGTATCGTCCAGAGGCAGCACGGCCGAAACGCGCAAGCTGGCCAGGGCCTCGCGATCAAACTGGAGATGGCCCCGTCGATGGCGGGAAATTTCGTCAAGAACCTGAGGCAGGGGCTGGTTTTCAACCACCAGTTGATGGCGCTCCCAGGCTTGATTGATGCTCGCGGCAGAGACCGTTCCCGAGAGCTCGACCGAGTCGCTGCGAATCAATGCCCGGGAACCGGCACCCACTTCCAGAGTTTGTTGCTCGTTTGCGCTCTGCGCCGCGACTCTCGACTGCAACATGCTCAAGACGGTGGTATCACCCTGGCGTTTGACCACGAAGCGGGTGCCCAGTGCGCGCATGCTGCCTTGAGCCGTCTGTACGAAAAAGGGGCGGGCGCTGTCGTGCGCAACGTCGATCAGCACTTCACCCTGCAGCAATTCAATTCGCCGCTCTTGACCATCGAAATGCACGTTGACCGCGCTGGTGCCGCTGAGGGTAAGGGTCGAGTTGTCGGCAAGGCGCTGGGCCTTCCAGTCGTTGGGGCCGGTGCTGATATCGGCCATCCATTGTTCGGGATAAGGGCTTTTCATGACCAGCGTGACGGGGACTGCCAGGCAGCCGGCAATCAGCAGTGCGCGCAGGACCTGCTTGCGTTGGGTTGCAGGTTTGCGTCGGTTGAACCCTGCGTTGAGGGCCGCTTTTGCCGGAGCCGAGTGTTCGCGCAAGGACTGCAGGCGGTTGATCACATCCTGCATGCGCAGGGCGGCGCCAGCGTGCTTCGGGCTTTGTTGCTTCCAGCGCTCGAACTCCAGGCGTAGCGATTCACTGAAGCCTTCTTCGTGCAGGCGCAAAATCCATTCGGCGGCTTGCTCGTCTATCGTCTGGCGCGGCTCTGGCATGGCGGTTTCAGGTATCCAGGCTGTGACTGCAGTGCAGCAGGGCCTGGATCAGATACTTGCGCACCGTACGATCAGATAACCCCAGTTGTCGGGCAATCTCACACTGGGTCAAGCCGTCCAGGTAATACAGCACAAACGCCTGGCGCGCCTTGTCCTGCATGCCCTCAAGGATAAACGCTATCTGCTCGAGGGCTTCCAGGGTGGCAAGGATCTGCTCGGGTGATTGAAAGTTCTCGAGTGTTTCTGCCGTGAGGGCCAGCTCCTGGAGGTAGGCGTTCTCTATTTGTTTGCGGCGCACCTGATCGATGATCAGTCGGCGTGCCGTAGTGCTCAAGAAGGCGCGGGGCTCGCGCAGAGTCGCCACCGACTCGCGGGCATTGAGAATTCGGGTGAAGGTGTCCTGTGCCAGATCCGCCGCATTGTGTGCGCAACCAAGCTTTCTGCGCAGCCAGCCAAACAGCCAGCCGTGATGCTCGCAGTACAGCTCGGTAATAGTTGCCTGGTAAGGGGGTTCACCCGAAGACATAGGACTTTGCCCAAACGTTATTGAGAATAATTACCAATTCTTAACGAAAGTCTGGGGTAAACGCAAGGTGGACGGCAGAAGATGTAGTCGCTGCCGCAGGCTGCGAGCTTTTGACTCAATCACCCAATCAAAAGCTCGCAGCCTTCGGCAGCGACTACGGGAAGCGGATCAATTCTTGGCGATCAAATTGCCGGCATGCAGCCCGCATTCTTTCTGCGTGGCTTCTTCCCACCACCAGCGGCCTTCGCGCTCGTGCTGGTTGGGCAGGACCGGGCGGGTGCAGGGCTCGCAGCCGATGCTGATAAAACCGCGCTCATGCAGGCTGTTGTATGGCAGTTCCAGCATGCGGATATAGCCCCAGACCTCTTCGCTGGTCATCTGTGCCAGCGGGTTGAACTTGTACAGGGTGCGTTCCGGCGTCGAGAACGCGCCGTCGATTTCCAGTGCTGCGACCTGGCTGCGGGTACCCGGGCTCTGGTCGCGGCGCTGGCCGGTCGCCCAGGCTTTGACTGTCGACAGTTTGCGGCGCAGCGGCTCGATTTTGCGCACGCCACAGCATTCGCCATGCCCGTCCTTATAGAAGCTGAACAGGCC
This sequence comes from Pseudomonas sp. MF06569, assembly GCF_059862735.1. NCBI lineage: Bacteria > Pseudomonadati > Pseudomonadota > Gammaproteobacteria > Pseudomonadales > Pseudomonadaceae > Pseudomonas > Pseudomonas sp. MF06569. Next base: position 82,603 of record NZ_JCBCUZ010000002.1, read on the forward strand.
TTTTTCCTTCACGAACGGTTCAAGCCTGGTTTGATCCGGCGAGATCAGCTCGATCTGAATCTTGTAGTGATCGCGCACTTGCTCGATGAACCGGTAGGTCTCGGGGTGCAGGCGGCCGGTGTCGAGGCTGAAAACCTTGACGTTCTTGTTGAGTTTCCAGGCCATGTCCACCAGCACCACGTCTTCGGCGCCGCTGAAGGAAATCCAGAGTTCGTCGCCAAAGTGTTCGAAGGCGAGTTTGAGTATGTCTTGCGGGGACTTGCTGGCGTATGTCGCGGCGAGTTCAGCGACGTCGAACGGATGGCTCATCAGGCGGCTTCCTACAGTAAATGGCGCTTGGCGCTCTCTAGTGACGCGATCTTAGCAAAAAGCGCGGGCTACAGGGTTCGCAGCGTATCGAGCAGTACCTTCACTTTGGTGATGGATTCCTGGTACTCGTCCTGCCAGTCGGAGTCGGCAACGATTCCACCGCCGCCCCAGCAGCTGACCCGTCCATCCTTGACCAGCAGGCTGCGGATTGCGATGGAGCTGTCCATTTCGCCGCGTACATCGAGGTACAGCAGTGAGCCGCAGTAAATGCTGCGGCGCGTGGGTTCCAGCTCATCGATGATTTGCATCGCGCGGATCTTCGGGGCCCCGGTAATCGAGCCGCCCGGGAAGCTGTCGCCGATCAGGTCCAGGGCGTCTTTGCCGTCAGCCAGCTCGCCGATGACGCTGCTCACCAGGTGGTGGACATTGGGATAGCTTTCGAGGGTAAACAGCTGCGGCACGCGCACTGAACCGGTACGGCACGTGCGCCCCAGGTCATTGCGCAACAGGTCGACGATCATCAGGTTTTCTGCGCGATCCTTGGGGCTGGCGAGCAGTTCGGCGGCGTTCGCAGCATCTTCGGCGCTGTCTTTGCCCCGTGGGCGGGTGCCTTTGATCGGGCGCGTTTCCACATGATTGTGGCTGACACGCACAAAGCGCTCGGGGGACAGGCTCAAAATGGCGTTGCCGTCAGGCAGGCTCGCAAACCCGGAAAAAGGCGTCGGGCAGGCAGCGCGCAAAGCGCAATAGGCGGTCCAGGCATCGCCCTCGCACTGGGCGCTGAAACGTTGGGTGTAATTGACCTGGTAACAGTCGCCGGCCTGAATGTAGCGATGGATGCGGGCCAGGGCCTGTTCGTACTGGCTGGCGCTGATGTCAGGCTGCATCGGTGTTTTGAGCGAAAACGGGCCGTTGTGTAACGCTGCGGGCTGAGAGAACAGCTGGATCAGATGTTCACGCTCCAGCGGCTCGCAGCCTGGGTGAAACACCAGTTGGCTGGTGGATGCCTGATGGTCGCTGATCAGTGCCCAGGTATACAGGCCCAGTCGCGCATCTGGCAGGTTCAGGTCGTCAAGGGCGTGGGCGGGCAGCTGTTCGAGCTGTCGGCCAAAGTCGTAGCTCAAGTAGCCGATTAACCCGCCGGCAAAAGGCAGGTCGTATTCGGGCGGGAGTGTGGCATTGCCCATTTGCGTGAGGTTGTCACGCAGGCGCTGTAAGAACGCGCGCCCTGATTCGCCGGGTTGCAGGGACAGTTCTGCCTGTGGCCGGGCACTCATCAGGTCGTAGCGTCCGCGGTCTGCGGTGGGGCGGCCACTGTCGAGCAGCACGGCGCCAGGTGCATGACGAATCACCGCGAAATAGTCAGCGGGATTGGCGAGATAGGGCAGCGGGTGTACAGAACAGGTCAACATGCGAAGCAAATCAGCCATCGGAGCGGGGTGCCGATTGTAGTCCTGTGCAGGACTGCAAATCTATGTGGCTTGTGGGAACTGTGGGAGCGGGCTTGTTCGCGATGGCGTCGATGCGGTCTGTCAGGCAAACCGAGTTGATAGCATCGCGAGCAAGCCCGCTCCCACAGGTTTTGAAACGCTTATTCGGGCTGGTGAATATGCCCGAACAGTTCCTGGGCAAAGCGCACGCGCTCTTCCGGGGTTTCCTTGATGCTTTTGGCTGCCAGCTCTTCGAGGCGAGCCTCGACCGCATGGGTACGCAGGGTCAGGCCACAGTCGTTGGCGATCTGGATATTCAGGCCCGGGCGGGCGTTGAGCTCCAGAATCAGCGGGCCTTTGTCCTGGTCAAGCACCATGTCGACACCGATGTATCCCAGGCCGCACAGCTCGTAACATCCGGCCGCCAGTTTCATGAAACCGTCCCAGTTGGGCAGTTGCACGCCATCCACCGCATTGGTGGTGTCGGGGTGTTTGCTGATGATGTTGTTCAGCCAGGTACCGCGCAGGGTCAGGCCAGTGGCCAGATCCACGCCCACACCGATGGCGCCCTGGTGCAGGTTGGCCTTGCCGCCCGATTGACGGGTCGGCAAACGCAACATGGCCATCACCGGATAGCCCATCAGTACGATGATGCGGATATCCGGCACACCTTCGTAGCTGATGCTTTTGAAGATCTGGTCCGGCGTAACACGGTACTCGATCAGCGCCCGGTCACGGTGGCCGCCCAGGGAGTAGAGGCCGGTCAGGATGCTGGAGATCTGATGCTCGATTTCTTCATGGCTGATGATCTTGCCCGAGACCGTACGAAAACGGTCTTCGAAACGATCGGCGATCACCAGAATGCCATCACCGCCCGCACCTTGTGCAGGCTTGATCACGAAGTCGCTGCGATCACCGATGATTTCATCGAGCTTGTCGATTTCTTTCTCGGTGGAAATCACGCCGTACATTTCGGGCACGTGAATGCCCGCTTTGATGGCGCGTTCCTTGGTGATGATCTTGTCATCCACAATCGGGTACAGGCTGCGTTTGTTGTACTTGAGTACGTAGTCCGCATTGCGCCGATTGATGCCCATGATGCCCTTGGCTTCCAGGGCCTTCCAGGTCTTCCAGAAGCCGAACATCAGGAGTCAGCCTTCAAGAACGCTTTGAAACGCACCAGCTCGGTCAGGCGGTAGCCGCGATAGCGACCCATTGCCAGCATAAAGCCAACCATGATCAGCAGGACTGCCGGGAAGGTAAACACGAAGTAGACCAGTTCCGGGATGCTCATCACCAGGTACGCCAGTGTGGCGGCGAACAGTGTGCCGATTGCGACTTTCATCGCATGCCCGCCCCCTCGTTCTTCCCATGTGATCGACAGGCGCTCGATGGTCATTGTCAGAATCACCATCGGGAACAGTGCCACGGAAAGTCCGCGCTCCAGGCCCAGCTTGTGGCTGAACAGGCTGATGGCTGCGATCAATATCACCACGAACGTCAGTACCACTGACAGGCGCGGCAGCATTTGCAGTTTCAAGTGTTCAAGGTAGGAACGCAGCGTCAGCCCGAGTGCGGTGATCACTGTAAACAGGATGATCCCGAAGCCCAGCTGGGTTTCGCGGAAGGCCAGGGCGATCAGTACCGGGGTAAATGTACCCAGGGTTTGCAGGCCGATCAGGTTGCGCAAAATCAGGATCACCAGCACGCCAATCGGGATCATCACCATGATCATGAAGGTTTGCTGGGTCTGCAGCGGCAAGCCGTAGAGCGAGTACTCAAGGAAGTTGGCGTCGGTGTTTTCGTCTGTCAGCTTGGCCAGGCGAATGGCGTTCATTTCGCTGTTGTTCAGGCTGAAGGTGACGTTGGGTTTTTTACCGCCATCGACCGTGACCATCGGCTCGTCACCGATCCACCACAACAGGCGGTCATTCGGCAGGCCTTGCTCGCCGGTCTCGGGGTTGAAGTACAGCCAGTCGTTGCCGTTAAAGCTGCGCAGCCACAATTCCGGGTTTTGCGGCTGATCGGCCACCAGGCGGATGGTGTGGACCTTTTCCATCGGTACGTGGGCAATCGACAGCAGCAACTCGATGACCTGAGCCTTGTGTGCGGTCGACGGATCGCCAGCCAGCAGCAGCTTTACATTGTCATCATTGGGGTTGCTGACGCGCTTGATGGTCTCGCTGATAAAGGTTTCGACATCGGCAGAGTGCTGGCGGATCGGTGCGAGCAATGCTTCGGCAGCGATTTTTTCCGGGCCTTCCACGGCAATGCTGTCGCGGAATACCGGTCCTTTGATCTTGGTCTTGTCGCCCGAGTAACGCTTGGTCAGCACCAGGCGATAGTAGAGGGTCTGCTTGCCACTGACCCGGCGTGCGGACCAGGTAACTTTGCGGTTGCCATCAACCCGGTTGACGCTCACCCCGTAATTGTTGGAGATGAAACTCTCGTTGAGGCTGACGTAGTCGCGGTTCAGCGGCGGTACGAACATCTGGATCTTGACCGGGTCCTTGGAGCTGGCAACGAATTCGACCTTGGCGTCGATGTTCCATAGGTCATCCGTAGCATCCTCGGTCACAGGAATGCCGAGGGCAAAAATCTGGTAGGCCGTAATCGAAATGCCCAGCACCACAAGGATGGTGATCAAGATTTTCAGGTGAAGGGTAAGAGCGCGCATTTCAATTACTCTGCGGTTTGAGCGTTAGCGGCGCAGGCAGGTTTGCCAGCAGCATATTTAAGACTTGGGTCAACCAGCGCATCAAAGCGTTTCAACGCTTCGGAGCCGATCAGCAGCGGGTATTGGAACGCACTTCTATCGGTCAAGTTCACTTCGATGGTGCGTAAAGCCTTGCCCATGCAGATTTCCAGGGAAATGACCGGGCGTGAGGTGTAGTTCTTGTCGGCCTGCGGGTCGTAGTCGCCAGAGCGGCGCTTGATCTTGCTGACCCGGGCCAGCGGGCGTTCGATGGGGTGCGAGTGAGCATCATCGATGGCCAGGTAAAAGCGTACCCAGCTCTCTCCGTCACGCTTGAAACGCTTGATGTCCCGTGCGCTGAGAGACGCGGTCTTGGCGCCGGTGTCGAGTTTGGCAGCCACCTGCAAGTTGATGCCTGCGAGTTCGGCGTATTCATTGAGGCCGTACACTGTTTTTTCGGCGCCAAGGCTCAAGCCCGGTACGCACAGCAGGCAAGCGAGGATGTAGATGGTGGGAAATTTCATAAATCGGGGCACGTCTCTTGCAATCTTCAGTTCAAGGCACTGGCAGTACAGAGCAAGTTTCCTCGTGCGGCTGCCCGGTGGATGAGGGCAGGGCTGATGCGGTCGGCATTCTAACATGATGGTTTTATGGCGCCAGCGCCGGGGTGCTTTGAACCGGGGGCAAGTCCTGTCGATTAAACCAAGGTCGTATTAGACGATTGTCGACAATATCTATTTATTCTTTGACTCCTTGCGGCTAAATGGCTAATTTTGGCGCTATTGATTTGCAAGGTGTCGACAATATGCTGCAAGCACTGGAACCTGTCCCGATCACCCAAGACGACTCGGAAACCCTCTCCGAGAACGTGTTTCGGCGTATTCAGGCGGCTATTGTCAAAGGCGAGATCGCCCCGGGCAGCAAGATCTCCGAGCCTGAACTGGCACGCACCTACGGCATCAGCCGTGGGCCATTACGTGAAGCCATTCATCGTCTTGAAGGCCAGCGTTTGCTGGTACGCATCCCCCATGTAGGTGCGCGGGTCGTGTCGCTGAGCCACGCCGAGCTGATCGAACTCTACGAAATTCGCGAGTCCCTTGAAGGCATGGCCTGTCGTCTGGCCGCCGAGCGCATGAGCGATGAAGACATCGCCGACTTGCGCCGGGTGCTCGAAACCCATGAGCGCGATGAAGCGTTTCAGGCGGGTGTCGGCTACTACCAGCAGGAAGGCGACTTCGATTTTCATTACAAGATCATTCAGGGCAGCGGAAACCGCACCCTGACGCAAATGCTCTGCGGCGAGTTGTATCAATTGGTGCGCATGTACCGCATCCAGTTTTCAACGACGCCCAATCGCCCGCATCAGGCGTTTGCCGAGCATCACCGCATTCTCGATGCCATTGCCGATCGCGACGGCGAACTGGCCGAGTTGTTGATGCGCCGACATATCGGCGCCTCGAAACGCAATATTGCGCGTCACTACCAAGACGACGCCCAGCAGACAGCCACTCCACGAGGTGAGTCATGAGCAATAAGAACAGTCCAGGCCAGCGTTTCCGTGATGCAGTCGCCAGCGAACATCCCTTGCAAGTGGTGGGCGCAATCAACGCCAACCACGCGTTGCTGGCCAAGCGTGCCGGTTTCAAGGCGATCTACCTGTCGGGTGGCGGCGTCGCTGCCGGGTCCTTGGGCGTGCCGGACTTGGGTATTACCGGCCTGGACGATGTATTGACCGATGTTCGCCGCATTACCGATGTATGCGACCTGCCGCTGCTGGTGGATGTGGACACCGGTTTCGGCTCCTCATTCTTTAACGTGTCGCGCACCGTGAAGTCGATGATCAAGTTTGGCGCGGCGGCGATTCATATCGAAGACCAGGTTGGCGCCAAGCGTTGCGGCCATCGCCCAAACAAGGAAATCGTCTCGCTGCAAGAGATGGTCGACCGTATCAAGGCCGCCGTCGATGCCCGCACCGATGACAGCTTTGTGATCATGGCGCGTACCGATGCACTGGCCGTTGAAGGTCTGGAGTCTGCCCTGGAGCGTGCAGCGGCCTGCGTTGAAGCGGGCGCGGACATGGTGTTCCCCGAAGCCATCACCGAACTGGACATGTACAAGCTGTTCGCCAACCGGGTGAAGGCGCCGATTCTGGCCAACATCACCGAGTTCGGCGCGACACCGCTGTACACCACAGAGCAGCTGGCTGGCGCTGATGTCTCGCTGGTGCTGTACCCGCTGTCGGCATTCCGGGCGATGAACAAGGCGGCAGAAAACGTCTACACCGCCATCCGCCGCGACGGTACCCAGCAAAACGTGATCGACACCATGCAAACCCGCATGGAGCTATACGACGCCATCAACTATCACGAGTTCGAACAGAAGCTCGATGCGTTGTTTGCCTCAAAGAAATAACAAGACGCTGTGATCCTGTGGGAGCGGGCTTGCTCGCGACAGGGTCAGCGCAATGATTCAGGCAAGCCGTGTTGCCTGAATCGCGAGCAAGCCCGCTCCCACCTGTACATTGAATAAAGAACTTGCCGAATCCCTAACAAATTCAAGATTGGAGAGCGCAATGGCCGAAGCAAAAGTATTGAGTGGTGCCGGATTACGCGGCCAGGTTGCCGGGCAAACAGCCCTGTCCACCGTAGGTCAAGAAGGTGCGGGCCTCACTTATCGTGGTTATGACGTACGTGAACTGGCAGCTGATGCCCGCTTCGAAGAAGTGGCTTACCTGCTGCTGTACGGCGAACTGCCAAGCCAAACCGAGCTGGCTGCCTATACGGCCAAGCTGCAAAAGCTGCGTGATTTGCCTCAGGCATTGAAAGAGGTGCTGGAACGCATCCCTGCCGACGCCCACCCGATGGACGTGATGCGCACCGGTTGCTCTTTCCTGGGCAATATCGAGCCGGAGAAGGACTTTTCCGAGCAGCACGACAAAACCGACCGTCTGCTGGCAGCCTTCCCGGCGATCATGTGCTACTGGTACCGCTTCAGCCACGACGGCAAGCGCATCAACTGCGTAACCGACGAAGAGTCCATCGGCGGCCACTTCCTGCACTTGCTGCACGACAAGAAACCGAGCGAGTTGCACGTCAAAGTGATGAACGTGTCGCTGATTCTCTATGCCGAGCACGAATTCAACGCTTCGACCTTTACCGCACGGGTTTGCGCATCGACCTTGTCCGACCTGTATTCGTGCATCACGGCGGCCATCGGCTCGCTGCGCGGCCCGTTGCACGGTGGTGCAAACGAAGCAGCGATGGAAATGATCGAGCGCTTCGGCTCGGCGCAAGAAGCGGTCGAAGGCACCCTCGGTATGCTGGCGCGCAAGGACAAGATCATGGGCTTTGGCCACGCGATCTACAAAGACAGCGACCCGCGTAACGAAGTGATCAAGGGCTGGTCGAAAAAACTGGCTGACGAAGTGGGCGACACCGTGCTGTTTCCGGTCTCCGAAGCCATCGACAAGACCATGTGGGAGCAAAAGAAGCTGTTCCCCAACGCCGATTTCTACCATGCCTCGGCGTACCACTTCATGGGAATCCCGACCAAGCTGTTCACCCCGATCTTTGTCTGCTCACGCCTGACCGGCTGGGCGGCGCATGTGTTCGAGCAGCGTGCCAATAACCGCATCATCCGTCCGAGCGCCGAGTACATCGGCGTAGAACAGCGCAAGTTCGTGCCAATCGAACGTCGCTGATCAAGCAGGCAGAGAGCCGACTGAAGGGTGGGAGCGGGCTTGCCCGCGATGGAATCAACGCGGTTTGACTGATAAACCCAGCGTCGGCATCGCGAGCAAGCCCGCTCCCACATGAGTCCTTTGCCCTTTTGTAACTACCGTGATCGAGTCCTGCGCCAATGAATACTGAATTTCGCAAAACACTACCGGGCACCCGGCTGGATTATTTCGACACCCGTGAGGCAGTCGACGCGATCAAGCCCGGTGCTTACGACACACTGCCTTATACCTCCCGCGTACTGGCCGAAAACCTGGTTCGCCGCTGCGATCCTGCCACCCTGAATGCATCGCTGAGCCAGTTGATTGATCGCAAGCGCGATCTCGACTTTCCATGGTTCCCGGCACGTGTGGTGTGCCACGACATTCTGGGCCAGACCGCGCTGGTCGACCTTGCCGGCCTGCGTGACGCCATCGCCTTGCAGGGCGGTGATCCGGCTCAGGTCAATCCGGTCGTGCCGACCCAGTTGATCGTTGACCACTCGCTGGCTGTCGAGTGCGGTGGTTACGACCCCGAGGCGTTCGAAAAGAACCGCGCCATCGAGGACCGTCGTAACGAAGACCGTTTCCACTTCATCGAGTGGACCAAAAAAGCGTTCAAAAACGTCGATGTGATCCCGCCGGGCAACGGCATCATGCACCAGATCAACCTGGAAAAAATGTCTCCGGTGATCCAGGTGCGCGACGGTGTGGCATTCCCGGATACCTGTGTGGGCACAGACAGCCACACGCCTCACGTGGATTCATTGGGCGTCATCGCCATCGGGGTGGGCGGCCTTGAAGCCGAAAGCGTGATGCTTGGCCGTGCGTCGTGGATGCGCTTGCCGGAAATCGTCGGCGTGGAGCTGACCGGCAAGCTGCAGCCGGGCATTACCGCCACCGATATGGTGCTGGCGCTGACCGAGTTCCTGCGCAAGCAAAAAGTAGTGGGTGCCTGGCTGGAGTTCTTCGGCGAAGGCGCTGCGGCACTCACCCTGGGCGATCGCGCGACGATCTCCAACATGGCCCCGGAATACGGCGCCACGGCCGCGATGTTCTACATCGACCAGCAAACCATCGACTACCTCAAACTGACTGGCCGTGAAGACCAGCAAGTGCAGTTGGTGGAGAACTACGCCAAGGTCAGCGGCCTGTGGGCAGACAGCCTCAAGGGCGCGCAATACGAGCGCAACCTGAGCTTTGACCTGTCATCGGTCGTGCGCAACATGGCTGGCCCGAGCAACCCTCACGCCCGTGTGGCCACCACTGACCTTGCCGCGAAGGGCATTGCCGGACAGTGGGACGAAGTGCCAGGGCAAATGCCCGACGGTGCGGTCATCATCGCGGCCATTACCAGTTGCACCAACACCAGCAACCCGCGCAACGTGATTGCGGCGGGGCTGATGGCGCGCAACGCCAACAAGCTCGGCTTGAGCCGCAAACCGTGGGTCAAGACCTCTCTGGCACCGGGCTCCAAAACCGTTGCCCTTTACCTCGATGAAGCCGGTTTGACTCACGAACTGGAAAAATTGGGCTTTGGTGTCGTGGCGTTTGCCTGCACGACCTGCAACGGCATGTCCGGTGCGCTGGACCCTGCCATTCAGCAGGAAATCATCGACCGCGACCTGTACGCCACTGCCGTACTGTCGGGTAACCGCAATTTTGACGGGCGTATTCACCCTTACGCCAAACAGGCGTTCTTGGCCTCCCCGCCGTTGGTGGTGGCCTACGCGATTGCCGGAACCATCCGTTTTGATATCGAAAAAGATGTGCTGGGCCTGGATGCCCAAGGCAAGGAAATCCGCCTGAAAGATATCTGGCCCAGCGACGAAGAAATCGACGCGGTGGTCAAGGCAGCGGTCAAGCCCGAGCAGTTCCGTCAGGTTTACATCCCGATGTTTGCCATTCATGAAGACACCGGCCCGAAAGTCGAGCCGCTGTATGACTGGCGCCCGCAAAGTACTTACATCCGTCGTCCGCCCTATTGGGAAGGTGCATTGGCCGGTGCGCGTCCACTCAAAGGCATGCGCCCGCTGGCGGTGCTGCCGGACAACATCACCACTGACCATTTGTCGCCGTCCAACGCCATCATGCTCGACAGCGCCGCGGGTGAATACCTGGCGAAAATGGGCTTGCCGGAAGTCGACTTCAACTCCTATGCGACTCACCGTGGCGACCACCTGACCGCACAGCGGGCAACCTTCGCCAACCCGAAACTGTTCAACGAGATGGTGATCGAGGACGGCAAGGTCAAACAGGGTTCGCTGACCCGTCTCGAGCCGGAAGGCCAAGTGATGCGCATGTGGGAAGCCATCGAGACCTACATGGACCGCAAGCAGCCGCTGATCATCATCGCCGGTGCCGACTATGGCCAGGGCTCGTCCCGCGACTGGGCTGCCAAAGGTGTGCGTCTGGCGGGTGTCGAGGCCATTGCTGCCGAAGGCTTTGAGCGTATTCACCGCACCAACCTGGTGGGTATGGGTGTATTGCCGCTGGAGTTCATGCCGGGTACCAACCGTAAAACCCTGCAGATCGACGGCAGTGAAATTTACGATGTGATCGGCGAGCGCACCCCGCGAGCCACCCTGACACTGGTGATCACCCGCAAAAATGGCGAGCGCGTCGAAGTCCCCGTGACCTGCCGCCTGGATACCGCTGAAGAGGTCTCGATCTATGAGGCGGGTGGCGTGTTGCAGCGCTTTGCCCAGGACTTCCTGGAATCAGCCACCGTTTGATCACTGCGCCGGGGTCACGCGCCCCGGCCTCAACAGGACTGTGTGTTATGGCCTATGCAGCGCAAATCAGAATTCCCGCGACTTATATGCGTGGCGGCACCAGCAAGGGCGTGTTCTTCAGCCTCCTGGACCTGCCTGCCGCGGCTCAGGTGCCGGGTGCAGCCCGTGATGCCTTGCTGCTGCGAGTGATCGGCAGCCCCGACCCGTACGAAAAGCAGATCGACGGCATGGGGGCTGCCACCTCCAGCACCAGCAAGACCGTGATCGTGAGCAAAAGCCTGCACGCCGATCACGACGTGGATTACCTGTTCGGCCAGGTCGCCATCGACAAGCCATTTGTGGACTGGAGCGGCAACTGCGGCAATCTGTCGGCGGCCGTGGGTTCGTTCGCCGTCAGTAGTGGTTTGGTGGATGCGGCACGCATTCCCGATAACGGCACGGCCGTGGTGCGTATCTGGCAGGCCAATATCGGCAAGACCATCATTGCCCATGTGCCGATCACCGACGGTGCCGTGCAGGAAACCGGCGATTTCGAGCTGGATGGCGTGACCTTTCCGGCGGCTGAAGTTCAGCTGGAGTTTCTCAATCCGGCAGCGGATGAAGAGGGGGCGGGCGGCTCGATGTTCCCGACCGGCCATCTGGTGGATGACCTTGAAGTACCAGGTGTGGGCACCTTGAACGTGACGATGATCAATGCCGGGATCCCGACGATTTTCGTTAACGCACGGGACATTGGCTACACCGGTGCGGAGCTGCAAAACGACATCAACAGTGACCCAAAAGCCCTGGCCATGTTCGAAACCATCCGCGCCCACGGTGCATTGCGCATGGGACTGATCGACACACTTGAAGACGCCGCCAAGCGTCAGCACACGCCCAAGGTCGCCTTTGTTGCGCCGCCTGCGGCGTATGTGTCGTCCAGTGGCAAGCCGGTGGCTGCGCAGGATGTGGACTTGCTGGTACGGGCCTTGTCGATGGGCAAATTGCACCACGCGATGATGGGAACCGCAGCCGTTGCCATTGGTACGGCTGCGGCGATTCCGGGCACGCTGGTCAATCTGGCGGCGGGTGGTGAATTGCGCAGTGCCGTGCGTTTCGGCCATCCCTCGGGCACCTTGCGTGTGGGTGCGCAGGCGCGCCAGGTCAACGGCGAATGGACCGTGACCAAAGCCATCATGAGCCGCAGTGCGCGGGTGTTGATGGAAGGCTGGGTGCGGGTGCCGGGCGACTCGTTCTAAACCCGGTGGGGGCGGGCTTGCCCGCTCCCACTGACTGACATCAGTATTTCAGAGCAGGCATTCAGATCTGCCAGGCAACGACCCTGACCCTGAGGATGGAACACGACACCTACCCACTCTTTGGAGACACCCCATGAGCGCCAACGTCGACCTCAACAACCGCCCCGACTATGACCGGGTTTTGCAGGACATTGCTGATTACGTCCTGACCTACACCATCACCTCCCCCGAAGCCCTGAATACTGCGCGTAACTGCCTGATGGACACCCTGGGCTGCGGCCTGCTGGCGCTGCGTTTTCCTGAGTGCACCAAGCACTTGGGCCCCATCGTAGAGGGCACCGTGGTGCCGTTTGGCGCTCGCGTGCCGGGTACGTCGTATCGTCTCGACCCGGTCAAGGCAGCGTGGGACATCGGCTGCATCGTGCGTTGGCTGGATTACAACGACACCTGGCTGGCGGCTGAGTGGGGTCATCCTTCGGACAATCTGGGCGGCATCCTGGCGGTGGCCGATCACCTGTCGCAAAAGCGTATCGCCCAGGGTGAAACGCCGCTGACGGTACGGGCTGTGCTGGAAGCCATGATCATGGCTCACGAGATTCAGGGGGTGATTGCCCTGGAAAACTCCTTCAACCGTGTCGGGCTGGATCATGTGTTGCTGGTCAAGGTCGCTTCCACAGCGGTATGCGCCAAGTTGATGGGCGCCAATCGCGAACAGTTGCTGTCGGCGCTGTCCCACGCATTTGTGGATGGGCAGGCGCTGCGCACTTATCGCCATGCGCCGAATGCGGGGTCGCGAAAGTCCTGGGCGGCAGGGGATGCGTCGAGCCGTGGCGTGCGTCTTGCCGATATTGCGCTGCGTGGCGAGATGGGCGTTCCCGGCGTACTCACGGCACCGCAGTGGGGTTTTTATGATGTGCTGTTCAGCCATACCAACAAGGATCTGGCGCTCAAGCCCGAAGGTCGGCGCGAGTTCAGCCTGAGTCAGCCTTACGGCACCTATGTGATGGAAAACGTGCTGTTCAAGATCAGTTTTCCGGCTGAGTTCCATGCGCAAACCGCATGCGAAGCTGCAGTGACACTGCATCCGCAGGTCAAGGATCGGCTGCATGAAATCGAAAAAATTGTGATTACAACCCATGAATCAGCGATTCGGATCATTTCCAAGCAAGGCAAATTGGCCAACGCAGCTGATCGCGATCACTGCATTCAATACATGACTGCAGTGCCGCTGGCTTTTGGCAACCTGGTAGCGGAGCAATACGAAGATGACTTCCACGCCGCGAACCCGATCATCGATCAGTTACGGGAAAAAATGGTAGTGGTCGAAGACCCGCGCTACACACGTGAATACCTGGAGGCTGACAAGCGCTCGATTGCCAATGGGATTCAGGTGTTTTTCAGAGATGGCACCCATACCGGGCACGTGGTGGTGGAGTACCCGATTGGCCATCGTCGGCGTCGTGCAGAAGGTATTCCGTTACTGGAAGACAAGTTCAAGGCCAATCTGGCGACGCGCTTTGCAGGCCAGCGTTGTACCGAGATTTTTGCGCTGTGCAAGGATCAGGCAGCGCTGGAAGCAATGCCGGTTAACAAGTTTGTGGATTTACTGGTGATCTAGGGTTTTGTAGTCGCTGCCGAAGGCTGCGATAAGGGCCGAATGACCTTGAGGGTCGCTTCGCAACCCATCGCAGCCTGCGGCAGCGACTACAGGTTGATGCAGAACTTACTTGAACCGGCGCTCCACGCCTTTTTCGACCAGGATCTTGGCCGAGATTTCTTCAACCGAGAAATGCGTGGAGTTGATGTGCGGGATGTTTTCGCGCTGGAACAGGCGTTCGACTTCTCGGACTTCAAATTCGCACTGGGCAAAACTGGAGTAGCGGCTGTTGGGCTTGCGTTCGTTGCGAATGGCAGTCAAACGGTCCGGATCGATCGTCAGGCCGAACAGCTTGTGTTTGTGTTCACGCAGGGCCGCAGGCAGCTTGAGGCTTTCCATGTCGTCATCGGTCAGCGGGTAGTTGGCCGCGCGGATACCGAATTGCATGGCCATGTACAGGCATGTAGGGGTTTTGCCGCAGCGCGACACGCCCACCAGAATCAGGTCGGCCTTGTCGTATTTGTGGGTGCGGGCGCCGTCGTCGTTGTCGAGGGCGAAGTTCACCGCCTCGATACGCTCCATGTAGTTGGAGTTGTGGCCAATGGAGTGGGATTTGCCCACCGAATACGAGGAGTGCTCACCCAGTGCCTGCTCCAGCGGGGCCAGGAAGCTGGAGAAGATGTCGATCATGAAACCATTGGACGTGGCGAGGATCTCGCGAATGTCCTGATTGACGATAGTGTCGAAAATTATCGGGCTATAACCGTCTTTTTCGGCGGCGATATCGATTTGTTGTACCATTGCCCGCGCTTTGTCCACGCTGTCTATATAAGGGCGCGTGAACTTGCTGAAGGTCACATTTTCGAATTGAGCCAACAAACTTTGGCCCAGGGTTTCGGCAGTTATGCCCGTGCCATCGGAGATAAAGAAAGCAGATCGTTTCATTTGCGCCTGGGGCCTTAAGCTGGTGACGATTCTTGGATATGATAGGCGCGCTTTTGTCGCGCTACATGACAGGCAGTGTCACTTATTTTCCGGGTCCAGGCCACAATCGCTGCGATGACTCATGATGAGTATTCAGCGCCCTGAGCTTTTCCAACACAGTTAGTGGAGAGATCACCTTGGTAGAGTACGTAGTTTCCCTCGATAAGCTCGGCGTCCATGATGTAGAGCACGTAGGGGGCAAGAACGCATCCCTCGGCGAGATGATCAGTAATCTTGCAGGCGCTGGTGTTTCAGTTCCAGGTGGCTTCGCCACTACTTCTCAGGCATATCGTGATTTTCTTGAACTGAGCGGTTTGAACGACCAGATCCATGCTGCGCTGGATGCGCTCGATGTTGATGACGTTAATGCCCTGGCCAAAACCGGTGCCCAGATCCGTCAATGGATCATGGAAGCCGAGTTCCCGGAGAAGCTTAACGCCGAAATTCGTACCGCCTTTGCTGCTCTGTCCCAGGGCAATCCGGACATGGCCGTTGCCGTGCGTTCCTCGGCCACCGCCGAAGACTTGCCGGACGCGTCCTTTGCCGGTCAGCAAGAAACCTTCCTGAACATCCGTGGCGTTGAAAACGTGATTCGTGCGGCCAAGGAGGTTTTTGCCTCCCTGTTCAACGACCGTGCGATTTCCTACCGCGTGCATCAGGGCTTTGACCATAAACTGGTCGCTCTGTCGGCCGGCGTACAGCGCATGGTGCGCTCTGAAACTGGCACTGCAGGCGTGATGTTCACCCTGGACACCGAGTCGGGCTTTCGCGATGTAGTGTTCATTACCGGCGCCTACGGCCTGGGTGAAACCGTCGTACAAGGCGCGGTAAACCCGGATGAGTTCTACGTTCACAAGCAAACCCTCGAAGCTGGCCTCCCTGCGATTTTGCGTCGCAACCTGGGCAGCAAAGCCATCAAGATGATCTACGGCGACGAAGCCAAGGCCGGCAAGTCGGTCAAGGTGATCGACGTTGATAAAGCCGACCGCGCACGCTTCTGCCTGACCGACGCTGAAGTCAGCGAACTGGCCAAGCAAGCGATGATCATCGAGAAGCACTACAAGTGCCCGATGGACATCGAGTGGGCCAAAGACGGCGATGACGGCAAGCTGTACATCGTTCAGGCTCGCCCTGAAACCGTGAAGAGCCGCAGCGCCGGCAATGTCATGGAGCGCTACCTGCTCAAGGAAACCGGTACCGTACTGGCTGAAGGCCGTGCCATTGGCCAGCGTATTGGCGCGGGCAAGGTTCGCATCATCAAGGACGTGTCGGAAATGGACAAAGTCCAGCCAGGCGACGTGCTTGTATCGGACATGACCGACCCGGACTGGGAACCCGTGATGAAGCGCGCAAGCGCCATCGTGACCAACCGTGGCGGTCGTACCTGCCATGCGGCGATCATCGCTCGCGAACTGGGTATTCCGGCCGTGGTGGGTTGCGGCAACGCCACCCAACTGCTGAAAGACGGCCAGGGCGTTACCGTGTCGTGTGCTGAAGGCGATACCGGGTTCATCTTCGAAGGCGAACTGGGCTTCGACATCAAGAAGAACTCCGTGGATGCCATGCCGGATCTGCCGTTCAAAATCATGATGAACGTCGGCAACCCGGACCGCGCCTTTGACTTCGCACAGCTGCCGAACGCCGGTGTGGGCCTGGCCCGCCTGGAGTTCATCATCAACCGCATGATCGGTGTGCACCCTAAAGCGCTGCTGAACTACGATGGCCTGCCTCAGGAAATCAAGGACAGCGTCGACAAGCGCATTGCGGGCTACAACGATCCGGTTGGTTTCTATGTAGAGAAGCTGGTTGAAGGCATCAGCACCTTGGCTGGCGCGTTCACACCGAAGAAAGTGATTGTGCGTCTGTCGGACTTCAAGTCCAACGAATACGCGAATTTGATTGGCGGCAAACTGTACGAGCCGGAAGAAGAAAACCCGATGCTGGGCTTCCGCGGTGCTTCGCGTTACATCAGCGAAAACTTCCGTGATTGCTTTGAACTCGAGTGCCGTGCGCTCAAGCGTGTGCGCAACGAGATGGGCTTTACCAACGTCGAAATCATGGTGCCGTTCGTACGTACCCTGGGTGAAGCGAGCCAGGTCATCGACCTGCTGGCTGAAAACGGCCTAAAACGCGGCGAAAACGGCCTGCGCATCATCATGATGTGCGAACTGCCGTCCAACGCGATTCTGGCTGAAGAGTTCCTCGAGTTCTTCGACGGTTTCTCCATTGGCTCCAACGACCTGACTCAGCTCACCCTGGGCCTGGACCGCGACTCGGGTGTGATCGCGCACCTGTTTGACGAGCGCAACCCTGCCGTCAAAAAGCTGCTGTCCAACGCCATTCAGGCGTGCAACAAGGCTGGCAAATACATCGGTATTTGCGGTCAGGGCCCATCCGATCACCCGGATCTGGCGCTGTGGTTGATGGAGCAGGGCATCGAAAGCGTGTCGCTGAACCCGGACTCCGTGCTGGAAACCTGGTTCTTCCTGGCAGAAGGCCAAGCTCAGGCTTGAGTCGTTGAGCGAGGAGCAGGGTAGCCGTCAGGGCTGCCCTGCTCTTTATAGGCGGTAGGGCGAGTTCCTGTGTGAAGTCGCCCTTTTTTGTGCAAGAGCATTATGCAAAGCAGCAGTCTCCTTTTTCCCGTTGCCCTGATCAGCGCTGAGCGTCGGGGCGATCTGAGCGAAGATGTTTATCGCTTGAAGCCTGCCAACAGCCCGGATATTTCCGTTGAGCTGGTGGTCACTCGACTGGGCATGGCCGACGACACTCAGGTGCGTGGTGTGCCGGTCATTCTGTTACATGGCAGCTTTTCCAATCGGCGTTTTTGGTACTCGCCCAAAGGCGTAGGGTTGGGGGCATTTCTGGCCCGTGCCGGTTTTGATGTATGGCTGCCTGAAATGCGCGGTCACGGCCTTTCGTCGCGCAATATTGCCTGGAACAAGAACCGTGTTGCGGACTACGCCCGGTACGATTTGCCGGCCATTGCAGCGTTTGTCCGTGAACAGAGCGGGCAAGTTGCGCACTGGATCGGCCACTCCCAGGGCGCCATCAGTTTGGCGGCAGCCCTTGGCGGACAGTATCTGGGCGATAAGGACGTCGCGTCGGCAGCGTTTTTTGGCTGTCAGATCAATCGTCGTTATTGGTCGCTGAAAATCCCGCCGGTGCAGTGGGGGGCTTATTTGTTGTTGAAGCGTTTTGCGCAACTGTCGGGCACACGACTCAAGCGTGGCCCGGAAGACGAGCCGATCAGCATTGCCCTTGAAACACTGCGCTGGAACGGCTTTATGGGGCGCTTCAAGGACGCCGAGCGAGATTGGTGGGCCGGGCTGGCCGAAGTTCAGATCCCTTCGCTGGTGGTGGCAGCCGTGGGCGATCGGCAAGCGCCGCAATGGGCTTGCCGCAAATTGTTCGATCAGTTGGGTGGCGAGCAGCGCAGGTTCGTGGCGCTTGGCCGCGAACATGGCTTCAGCTCTGACTTCAGCCATGTTGAAATGCTGGTCAGCCAGCCTGCCCAGCAGGAAGTGTGGCCGTTGGTGCGCAGTTGGTTGAACGAACTTTAGTGCTATCGTTGTTCTCTCTGCTGTGCCCACTCTGAACAGGAGCTTTCTCGTGAATCACTACATCACTCCCGATCTGTGCGATGCCTACCCTGAGCTAGTGCAAGTGCTTGAACCGATGTTCAGCAACTTTGGCGGGCGCGACTCCTTTGGTGGCGAGATCGTGACCATCAAGTGCTTCGAGGACAATTCGCGCGTCAAGGAGCAGGCCGAACTCAACGGGCAGGGCAAAGTACTGGTAGTTGATGGCGGTGGTTCTCTGCGCCATGCCTTGCTGGGCGACATGATTGCCGAGAAAGCCGCGAAAAATGGCTGGGAAGGGATCGTGATTTACGGCTGTATCCGCGATGTCGATGTGCTCGCGCAAACCGATCTGGGCGTGCAGGCTCTGGCCAGTCACCCGCTCAAGAGCATCAGGCGCGGTGTGGGGGATGTGAATGTGCCGGTCACGTTTGCCGGTGTCACGTTCCGCCCCGGAGAATTTATTTATGCCGACAACAATGGCGTTATCATTTCGCCCACGGCTCTGAAAATACCGGCCTGAAGGCAATACCACTAAGGATCACGGATGTTCGAGGACGAAAACGCTCAATGGGGGCTGGTGCATGCACTGGTATTGGATGGGGAAGGTGGTGCGCGTCCGATCGCACGTACCGAGCTGAACGATCTGCAGTTGCAGGCCCACGAAAGCATCTGGTTGCACTGGGATCGCAGTCATCCGCAGACCCAGAGCTGGTTGCGTGATTCGAGTGGTTTAAGTGATTTCAGCTGTGACTTGCTGCTTGAGGAAAACACCCGTCCGCGTTTAGTGCCTGTCCCCAACAATGAGCTGCTGCTGTTTATGCGTGGGGTCAACCTGAATCCGGGTGCAGAGCCTGAAGACATGGTTTCGCTGCGTATCTTTGGCAGCGCGCAGCGGGTGATCTCGCTGCGCATGCGTCCACTTCGGGCCACTGATGAACTGCTCGGTGAATTCTCCCAGGGCGAAGGTCCGAAAACCCCCTCTGAACTGATTCTTTATCTGGCGCAGCACCTGACGTTGAAGGTGCAGGATTTGATCGGAGATCTGTCAGAAATCGTCGATGACGAAGAAGATAAGATAGATGCCGACGAACGGTATACCCCTGACCATAACTCCATTTTGCAGGTTCGACGACGGGCTGCCGCCTTGCGTCGTTTCCTGGCCCCGCAGCGGGATATTTTCGGTCAGCTCACGCGTACCAAATTACCGTGGTTCAGCGCCGATGATGCCGACTACTGGAACGAACTGAACAACAGCCTGACCCGTTATCTGGAGGAGCTTGAACTGACCCGCGAGCGCGTGGGGCTGGTGCTTGAGTCCGAAGACCGACGTTTGAACGTGCGCATGAGCCGCATCATGTATCGCTTCGGCGTGCTCACCGGGATCTTTCTTCCGATCACGTTTATTACCGGTTTGCTGGGGATCAATGTGGGGGGCGTTCCGTTCTCCAATGACTCTTATGGGTTTGCTGTGACGTGCGGTGTGATGCTGCTCATCGGGGTGGGGCAGTGGTGGTTTTATCGCCGATTGCAGTGGCTGTGAGTGAGCCTGATGTGACCTCGATAAATGTGCCTTCGTCTTTTACTGACTTACCGAGAGGTGCTTATGCACGATCCGTTTGAACAGTCCTTACGTGAAATGCTCAAGGCTCCTACGTCCAATCGTGACGACGACGCCTGCCTGGGTCGCGTACTGAAAACCGCCAACCGTCAGGTCGGTGCGGGTGATCTTTTCAGTCTGCTGGGGCGCTGGATGCAAGCACTGATGATTGCTTTGAATAGCGGTTCAGCTCATATTGCGCCCGTTTCGCGGCGCAAACCTGCTGCTCGCCCTGTTGATAAGGCTGATTGAACATGGAATTGAATGTCTGGACCCAGAGCCTGGTCGCGGCAATGACTGCCTTGTGGACTAAGATTGCGAACTTCATTCCCAACCTCTTCGGGGCGTTGGTGGTAGTACTGCTGGGCTTCGTGGTTGCAAAACTGCTCGATGCCCTGCTGTCCAAGCTGCTTGCCAAATTGGGCCTTGATCGCCTGATGGGTGGCACGGGCCTGACCAAAATATTGGCACGGGTCGGGATTCAAGTGCCGATCTCGACGCTGATCGGCAAGATCGTGTACTGGTTTGTGCTGCTGGTGTTCCTGGTTTCGGCGGCTCAGTCGCTGGGTCTTGATCGCGTTTCATCTGCGCTTGACCTGCTGACAGTGTATCTGCCCAAGGTGTTTGGTGCGTTGCTGGTCCTGTTGGCCGGCGTGCTGCTGGCACAGGTACTTAACGGCCTGGTTCGTGGCGCTGCCGAAAGTGTCGGTTTTGATTACGCCAGCGGGTTGGGCCGGGTGACTCAAGGCCTGGTCATTATCATCAGTATTTCGGTTGCCATCAGCCAGCTGGAGGTCAAAACCGACCTCCTGAACCATGTGATTGTGATTGTGTTGATTACCGTTGGTCTGGCCATTGCCTTGGCAATGGGGCTGGGCAGTCGGGAAATCGCGGGGCAGATACTTGCCGGCATCTATGTGCGTGAGCTGTATCAAGTTGGGCAGGAAGTCCGTGTGGGCGAGGTTGAAGGGCAGATCGAAGAGATTGGCACGGTTAAAACCACGTTGCTGACCGATGAGGGTGAGCTAGTCTCCATCTCGAATCGGATCTTGTTGGAGCAGCACGTAACCAGTCGCTGAGGCGGCAAACCCTGCTAATGTACGCCGCCGCAAAAAAGCCATGATTGATAGGCTGCGGCGGACATTGACCTGACTGCTGGCACAACTCGTTTTGAATAAAGCCCAATCGCTATCCATGCGCTACGATCCCCGCGAGCTCTCTGATGAGGAGCTGGTGGCGCGCTCGCATGATGAGTTGTTTCACGTGACGCGTGCTTATGAAGAGCTGATGCGGCGCTATCAACGTACTTTGTTCAACGTTTGTTCAAGGTATTTAGGGAACGATAGGGACGCTGATGATGTCTGTCAGGAAGTCATGCTGAAAGTGCTGTACGGTTTGAAGAATTTTGAAGGGAAGTCGAAATTCAAGACATGGCTATATAGCATCACTTACAACGAATGCATTACACAGTATCGGAAGGAACGGCGAAAGCGTCGCTTGATGGACGCATTAAGTATTGACCCCCTCGAGGAAGCGTCCGAAGAAAAGGCGCCGAAACCTGAGGAAAAGGGCGGACTTGATCGCTGGCTGGTGCATGTAAACCCGATTGATCGGGAAATTCTCGTGCTGCGTTTTGTCGCAGAACTGGAATTTCAGGAAATCGCGGACATAATGCATATGGGTTTGAGTGCGACAAAGATGCGTTACAAGCGCGCTCTAGATAAATTGCGTGAGAAATTTGCAGGTATTGCTGAAACTTAGTTCAGCGCAAATGGCTCTACGTGTAGGCAAGGTCTGATAGACTTGCCGCCGAGTTGTCCCCCGGTATGTGGGACTGCTTTACAATCACCAGATGGGGATTTAACGGATGAAACTGAAAAACACCTTGGGCATTGCCATTGGTTCCTTTGTAGCCGCAACTTCGTTCGGTGCCCTGGCACAAGGCCAAGGCGCGGTCGAGGGTGAACTGTTCTACAAAAAACAGTACAACGACAGCGTCAAGCACGTAGAAGACGGCTACAACCCAGGCGCATCGATCGGTTACTTCCTGACCGACGACGTTTCGTTGAACCTGACCTACGACAAAACCAACCACACCCGTTCGAATGACGGCACTGGCAACCAGAAAATCAAAGGCGACAACTTTGGTCTGAACGCTCAGTACCACTTCGGCACCGTAGGCGACGCTCTGCGTCCATACGTTTCCGGCGGTGTTGCTCACAAGAGCATGACCAACGTGATCGCAGACGGCCACAGCGGTCGTGACCAGTCGACTTTCCTGACTGCAGGCGCTGGTGTTAAGTGGTACATCACTGACAACCTGTTCGCCCGTGCTGGCGTTGAAGCTGACTACAAACTGGACAACGGCAAGTGGGACTACGCTCCTACCGTTGGTCTGGGTGTGAACTTCGGCGGCAACGGCGGTAAAGTCGCTCCTGCTCCAGTTCCAGCTCCAGCACCAATCGCTGAGCCAGAACCAGAAGCTCCAATCGCTGAAGTTGTTCGCGTTGAACTTGACGTGAAATTCGACTTCGACAAATCCAACGTTAAGCCGCAGTACGCAGCTGATATCAACAACGTTGCTGATTTCATGAAGCAGTACCCAGCTACTACCACCACTGTTGCTGGTTACACTGACAGCGTTGGTACCGATGCCTACAACCAGAAACTGTCGCAGCGTCGTGCTGACGCCGTTCGTGCAGCCCTGGTTAACCAAGGTGTTGCAGCTAACCGTGTAGACGCTGTCGGTCACGGTAAAGCCAACCCAGTTGCAAGCAACGCAACTGCAGAAGGCCGTGAACTGAACCGTCGCGTAGAAGCGACCGTTCAAGCAGAAGCTAAGTAATTATTTAGCTCGGCTGTTCAGAAAAACCCGGCTTAGGCCGGGTTTTTCTTTGCCTGTGATTTAGCGGTCCGCGCAGCTATAATCGCGCACTCTTCAAGTACCCCTTTGAGTCCAATCAGCCCATGTATAACCTGGCCCGCCAGTTGCTCTTCAAACTCTCCCCTGAAACCTCTCACGATTTGTCCCTGGACTTGATCGGTGCGGGTGGCCGTCTCGGGCTCAACGGTTTGTTGTGCAAGGCGCCAGCAAGGCTGCCAGTGAAGGTCATGGGGCTCGATTTTCCGAACCCGGTCGGGCTGGCCGCAGGTCTGGACAAAAACGGTGCAGCCATTGATGGTTTTGCGCAGTTGGGTTTTGGATTTGTCGAGATCGGCACGGTGACGCCGCGCCCTCAGCCAGGCAATCCCAAGCCACGCATTTTCCGACTGCCTGAAGCGCAGGCAATCATCAACCGCATGGGGTTTAACAACCTTGGGGTTGATCATTTGCTGACGCGGGTTCAGGCGGCCAAGTACACCGGTATTCTGGGGATCAACATTGGCAAGAACTTCGACACGCCGGTAGAGCGCGCGGTCGATGACTACCTGATCTGCCTGGATAAGGTGTATGCCCACGCCAGTTATGTCACCGTAAACGTGAGTTCGCCCAATACTCCAGGCCTGCGCAGCCTGCAATTTGGCGATTCGCTCAAGCAGTTGCTTGAAGCCCTACAAGTGCGTCAGAACGAACTGACACAGCGCCACGGTAAACGCGTACCGCTGGCAATCAAGATCGCACCTGACATGACCGACGAAGAAACCGTGCTCGTGGCTCAGGCGCTGCTTGAGACGGGTATGGACGCGGTCATTGCGACCAACACTACCCTGAGTCGCGTAGGTGTTGAGGGCATGGAGCATGGCGACGAGGCTGGCGGCCTGTCGGGCGCGCCGGTGCGTGACAAGAGTACCCATACGGTCAAGGTGCTGGCAGGAGAGCTGGCAGGTCGTATGCCGATCATTGCGGCGGGCGGAATCACCGAAGGCAAGTACGCGGCTGAGAAAATCGCTGCGGGTGCGAGCCTGGTGCAGATTTACTCGGGTTTCATCTACAAGGGCCCGGCCTTGATTCGCGAATCCGTCGATGCCATTTCCGCCTTGGCGCGGTCATAAATCGGCAGGCAATAAAAAGGGCTCCCTGAGGAGCCCTTGGGCCGAAGCCCGCCGCCCGGATAGGACGGCATGGTTGAGTCATTGCATCTTCGAGGTGATGTCGGATTTGCCCAGAGTTAGCCGACGGCGTGAAGTTCGTTGAGTCTGTGGATGCCCGCAGTGCCAGTCATACCGTCCCAGTTGTCGCCGCGTCCTTCGCGCCAGCCGTTAATCCAGGCTTGGCGTACCGACGGTAGAGTAAAAGGGCAAAGCTCGCGGGATTTTCCATTAACACCGTATTGATATCCGCGTAAGAAAGCTTTTTCCAACGGATCACGCTTAAGTCTTCTCATAGGGTATTGCCCTCACTTGTTGACTGTTTTATTTAGCGTCGACCTTCTGAAGGTCGGGGCAGAGTGTTCTGCCGTTGGTGTGCTCGCTGCCGGCGTGGCGAGCATTTCGTTATGGCCTGTGCGGCGATAACCTGAGTTGAGTTCTAACCAATGCGCCAAGGCGTGTGAATGATCGTTTTGTCATAAGCACGTAACGATATTGGTGTTATGGCCATAAGTAAGGTCGCTTTTCTGCTGCGAAATGCGACCAAAGCCTGTCAGGGCGAGTGTTTACAAATATGATGCGTTTCATTCTCTGCTGCGAATATCCCCCTGTTTTGCTGGGGCACTATTCGACGAAGGGTCTGAATATGACCAATTGTTTCTCGATGAATGACCTGCCTCTGCGTCTAAACTCTTCGTGCCTCAGGGCATGAAAAACGCATCGGTGGAACGGCACATTTTCGTGCCACACGAGCGCTCTTCAAGAAAAGCGCTTGATTGAAAACGGAGCAGGCAATGCGTTGCCTCTTCACTGATAGCTAAAAGCTCAGGAATCCCATGTCGGATCGTTACGAACTCTTCCTTACCTGCCCTAAAGGCCTTGAAGGCCTTCTCCTCGAAGAGGCCACCGGCCTTGGCCTTGAGGAAGCTCGCGAGCACACCTCGGCCATTCGTGGCATGGCAGATATGGAAACTGCCTACCGCTTGTGTCTATGGTCGCGCCTCGCCAACCGTGTGTTGCTGGTGCTCAAGCGTTTTCCGATGAAAGATGCGGAAGACCTGTACCACGGCGTTCTGGACATTGACTGGCATGACCACATGGTCCCGGATGGCACGCTGGCTGTTGAATTCAGCGGTCATGGTTCGGGTATCGACAACACGCACTTTGGTGCGTTGAAAGTAAAAGACGCAATCGTCGACAAGTTGCGTACGCCGTCTGGCGAGCGTCCGTCCATCGACAAGATCAGCCCGGACATTCGTATCCACCTGCGACTGGATCGCGGCGAAGCCATTCTGTCCCTGGACCTGTCAGGTCACAGCTTGCACCAGCGTGGCTACCGTCTGCAGCAAGGTGCTGCACCGCTGAAGGAAAACCTCGCGGCTGCCATCCTGATTCGTTCGGGCTGGCCACGTATGGCAGCCGAAGGCGCTGCCTTGGCTGACCCGATGTGTGGTGTGGGTACGTTCCTGGTTGAAGGCGCAATGATTGCTGCCGACATGGCGCCTAACCTGAACCGCATTCACTGGGGTTTTGATGCCTGGCTGGGCCACGTGCCGGCTATCTGGAAAAAACTTCACCAGGAAGCCACTGAGCGTGCAGAAGTCGGCATGGCCAAGCCACCTCTGTGGATTCGTGGTTATGAAGCCGACCCGCGCCTGATCCAGCCTGCACGCAATAACATCGAGCGCGCCGGTCTGAGCCACTGGATCAAGATTTACCAGGGCGAGGTTGCGACCTTCGAGCCGCGTCCGGACCAGAACCAGAAAGGCCTGGTGATCTGCAACCCTCCGTACGGTGAGCGTCTGGGCGACGAGGCGAGCTTGCTCTATCTCTACCAGAACCTCGGCGAGCGTCTGCGTCAGGCTTGCTTGAACTGGGAGGCCGCGGTGTTTACCGGTGCTCCGGATCTGGGCAAGCGCATGGGGATTCGCAGCCATAAGCAGTACTCGTTCTGGAACGGCGCGTTGCCGTGCAAGCTGCTGTTGATCAAGGTTGTGCCGGATCAGTTTGTGACGGGTGAGCGACGTACGCCTGAGCAGCGTCAGATTGATCGCGAGCAGGCTGAGTCCGATCTGCCGTCGAACATCGAAGCGCCAGGTAAATACGAGAAGTTCAACAAGAACGGCAACCCGATCAAGCCAGTGCCGGTGGTGATCGAACAGCCGCGCTTGAGCGAGGGCGGGCAGATGTTTGCCAACCGCCTGCAAAAAAATCTCAAGGCGCTGAGCAAGTGGGTCAAGCGTGAAGGGATCGATTGCTATCGTGTCTACGACGCCGATATGCCGGAATATGCGATGGCGATCGACCTGTACCACGACTGGGTTCACGTTCAGGAGTATGTGGCACCGAAATCCATTGATCCTGAAAAAGCTTCGGCGCGCATGTTCGATGCCTTGGCAGCCATTCCCCAGGCGCTGAACATCGACAAGAGTCGTGTGATCGTCAAGCGTCGTGAGCGCCAGAGCGGCACCAAGCAGTACGAGCGTCAAAGTGCCCAGGGCAAGTTCACCGAGGTCAATGAAGGCGGTGTGAAGCTGCTGGTGAACCTCACGGACTATCTGGATACCGGTCTGTTCCTGGATCACCGCCCAATGCGCATGCGCATTCAGAAAGAGGCTGCAGGCAAGCGCTTCCTCAATCTGTACTGCTACACCGCGACCGCCAGCGTCCATGCTGCCAAGGGCGGTGCTCGCAGCACCACCAGCGTCGACTTGTCCAAGACTTATCTGGACTGGGCGCGCCGTAACCTGTCTCTGAACGGTTTTTCGGATAAAAACCGCCTGGAGCAGGGCGATGTGATGGTGTGGCTGGATGCCTGTCGTGAAGAGTACGACCTGATCTTTATTGATCCGCCGACCTTCTCCAACTCCAAGCGCATGGAAGGGATCTTCGATGTGCAGCGCGATCACGTGCAGTTGCTGGATCTGGCCATGGCGCGTCTGGCGCCGGGTGGGGTGCTGTACTTCTCGAACAACTTCCGCAAATTCATCCTCGATGAAAATCTGGAAGCGCGTTATGCCGTGGAAGAAATAACCGCCAGCACCATCGATCCGGACTTTGCCCGCAACAGCAAAATTCACCGTGCCTGGAAAATCATGGCCCGGTAATACCGGTGCTGTAAGCCCGCCCCCATAAAAAAACGCCCCTGATCGCAAGATCAGGGGCGTTTTTTATTGCTTGGTCAACGCCTTACTGGGCTATGGAGACCGCACTGTTGGGAACTTGTGGCTGGCGATACAGATCGAGCAGCACTTGATCGAGAATGGCCGAAGCGCCCCACGGGCGAGGGTCGTTGAGGATGGCGACCACCGCCCAGGTATTGCCGTTGCTGTCGCGGCTAAACCCGGAAATGGCGCGCACTGTATTGAGTGTGCCGGTCTTGATGTGAGCCTGGCCGTTCATGGCGGTGGTTTTCAGGCGTTTACGCATGGTGCCGTCTTTGCCGGCAATCGGCATGGAGCTGATGAATTCGGCAGCGTAGGGGCTTTGCCAGGCGGCCTGTAGCATTTGCGCCATTTCACGTGCGCTCACGCGTTCGGCCCGGGACAAGCCGGAACCGTTTTCCATGACCAGATGGGGTGCGGTGATGCCTTTTTTGGCCAGCCATTGGCGTACTACACGCTGTGCAGCTTTGGCATCGTCACCGTCGGCGTCGTTGCGAAACTGTGCGCCCAGGCTCAGGAACAGTTGCTGGGCCATGGTGTTGTTACTATATTTGTTGATGTCGCGAATGATTTCGGCCAGATCCGGAGAGAATGCCCGTGCCAGCAGTTTCGAGTTCTTCGGCACGCTGGCCTGGCGGTCCTGGCCTTGAATGCTGCCGCCCAGCTCTTTCCAAATGGCGCGTACAGCGCCGGCTGTGTAGGTCGCGTGATCAAGCAGGGACAAGTAGGTTTGCGAGTTGCAGCCGTCGGCCAGCTGTCCGCTCACGGTGACGAGTACCGAGCCGTCGGCTTGGGGTACCGGGTTGTAGCGCACGTCACCTGTGCATTGCTTGGCATTGACGGCCTTGACCTGATTGTCGATTTTGATGCTGGCAATCGGTGGTTCGACTGATATCAGGACTTTGCCCCCGTCGTTGCGGGCCACGAAGCGCAAGGCTTTAAGGTTGACCAGCAGCGAGTCGGGCTTGACCAGGAAGGGTTTGTTTTTATCGTTGCCATCGTCGTTGAAGACGGGTAATTGCGGTTGATTGAAGAAGTTGCGATCAAGTACCAGGTCGCCGGTTACCTGTTGCACGCCATTGGCGCGCAGGTCGCGCATCAACAGCCATAGTTTTTCCATGTTCAGCTTGGGATCGCCGCCGCCCTTGAGGTAAAGGTTACCTTGCAGGATGCCGTTGTTCAGGGTGCCATCTGTGTAGAACTCGGTTTTCCACTGATGGGTGGGGCCGAGCATTTCCAGGGCCGCGTAAGTGGTCACCAGCTTCATCGTGGAGGCCGGGTTCATGGATACATCGGCATTGAATACGGTTGGAATGCCCGGGCCGTTGAGCGGCAGGAGGACCAATGACAGTGCATCGTTCTGCAGTTTATTGGTTTTGAGTGCTTGCTGAACTTTGGGCGAGAGCGTTGTGTTGACAGGGGCGGCGTTGGCGCCGAAGGCCAGTGGCAAAAAAAGGCTGGCAAGAAGCAATGGCCGTAAAGATTTGATCATAAGAAGTAAAACCCTGCAGGCGAGGGAAAAAAATAAGAGGGATGATGAAAAGTTCCCTCAATGGTCTTAAAAGTGTTGGCATTATGCCCCAAGGTTGTTGGGCTTGTGCATCCACCTGTAACAGGGTTTGGCGGATTAAGTATAGAAAACGATGAACCGTTCACACGGAACCGGGCAAGCGTTGCCTTAAGCTGCTAAAGTGCCGCCCGTTATTACTTAAGAGGATTGTTCAATGGCTACTAATCGTTCCCAGCGTCTGCGCAAAAAACTGTGCGTTGATGAATTTCAGGAGTTGGGTTTTGAGCTGAACCTGGATTTCAAAGAAGACCTGTCGGAAGAGGCTATCGATGCATTCCTGGCAGACTTCCTGGCGCAAGCCATGGAAGCTAACGGCCTGGGTTATGTTGGCGGCGACGACTACGGTCTGGTTTGCCTGCAGAAGCGCGGCTCGGTCAGCGAAGAACAGCGTGCAGCTGTTGAATCCTGGTTGAAAGCGCGCCCAGAGCTGAGCAGCGTTGAAGTTAGCCCGCTGTTGGACGTGTGGTACCCGGAAAAGCCAATCAATCCGGTAGCCTGACGTCAAACGCAAAGGCGGCCCGAGCGGCTGCCTTTGTGTGTTACGCCCTCTGACCCGTCCCGGGTTTTGCAGCACATCCTTCCACTGTATTGCCCGCACTGATCTGCGTGATTTTTCGTGGGTGCCATTAGCGTGTTCGGTCAGACACGTCGCGTCGCTTTTGATCGCGAGCAAGCCCGCTCCCACAAGAGCGGTATTGATCACCCATTTTGGGTGCCTTAGTCGTAAATGGCTTTCTTCTTCCAGTCAGCATCCGCTTCGTCGGTTTTCAAGCCTTCAGTCAGTTCATTGACTTCACCCGTGGTCGGCTCAAGTGCGTTCAGCACCTGTGCGTTGGCGCGTGCAAGCTGGGTCTCGAAGTCCTTGATTTGTGCGTTGTACATGGCGGGTACCGGCTGCTTGCGCAAGTACTGCACCGCGCGTTCAAAAGCCAGGCGCGCCTGTGCGGGCTGATTTTTTTGCAGGGCGAGCTTGCCCAGGTTGTTGAAAAATTCGATATGCAGCACGACCAGCAAATTTCGAATCTCTTTGATCCACTGCTTGGCTTCGTTGGTCGGTAAAAAACCATCCTGGGCCGCCCGGGTAATTTGCCCGTGCAGCGTTTCAAGCAAAAAACGCACGTCTTTGGCTTTTGCTTCGGTCAGGACAGGGTTTGGCGGGTTGTTGACGGGGATAGACTCGCCTTTGGCAATCAGCCCGTTAAGCTCTGCAACTTGTGCCTTTAAAGCTGCACTGGATTTTTGCAGGAGCAGCAGGCGTTGCGTGGCATTGAGCTCAAGGCGCGTGAGCAGCAGCTTGAGGGCAGGGAACATCAGCTGGCCGGGAAAGGTCTCGTTGACTTCGCTGCAGCGACGTATGCGGTCGTTGAGTTCGACCTTGAGTCGGGCTTTTTCCAGTTTATTGTTTTCCACTACATGGTTCATGTAGACGATTGCGATCAGCAGTGCGATCCCGACGACGACAAGCAGGGCGATCATGGAGGGCGTCAACGTTAAAACCTCTTCTGAATGTGGGTGCGCTGTCTCGGTGAGGTCGGCGTGCCTGTCTATATAGAGAGGCTGGGAATAGGCGGGCAGCAATCTGCCATCACTGAGGTCGGGCCATCATAACCCCTTGTAGGGTGACGGAATATAGGCGCCAAGAGTTGGTCGACATACTGCGTAGGAAAGCGCCGAGAGAAGAGGGAAGTCATTGATTTCAATATATTTTCATATTGGGGTTGACGACTTTCAAATCCATCCCTAGAATGCGCGCCAATTGCAGCGTAAAGCGAACAGCCAAACGCATGTAACCAGTGAAGTTGTAGCGTGTCCCCTTCGTCTAGTGGCCTAGGACACCGCCCTTTCACGGCGGTAACAGGGGTTCGAGTCCCCTAGGGGACGCCATTGCGGGAATAGCTCAGTTGGTAGAGCACGACCTTGCCAAGGTCGGGGTCGCGAGTTCGAGTCTCGTTTCCCGCTCCATTTTTAAGCAGCTTCGCTTTCGGGCGGAGTTGAGTGAAAGCCAAGACATTAGCGTTAGTTAGTGATCTGGCACTGAAATGTACGTGTACATTTCGGGCAACGTCCCCTTCGTCTAGTGGCCTAGGACACCGCCCTTTCACGGCGGTAACAGGGGTTCGAGTCCCCTAGGGGACGCCATTATTGCGGGAATAGCTCAGTTGGTAGAGCACGACCTTGCCAAGGTCGGGGTCGCGAGTTCGAGTCTCGTTTCCCGCTCCATTTTTAAGCAGCTTCGCTTTCGGGCGGAGTTGAGTGAAAGCCAAGACATTAGCGTTAGTTAGTGATCTGGCACTGAAATGTACGTGTACATTTCGGGCAACGTCCCCTTCGTCTAGTGGCCTAGGACACCGCCCTTTCACGGCGGTAACAGGGGTTCGAGTCCCCTAGGGGACGCCATTATTGCGGGAATAGCTCAGTTGGTAGAGCACGACCTTGCCAAGGTCGGGGTCGCGAGTTCGAGTCTCGTTTCCCGCTCCAAATTTTGTTTTTTGGAGCTACGCAGTTTCAAAAAACACTCAGAAAGCAGCCCTAGGGCTGCTTTTTGCGTTTCCGGGTTTTGATTTCTGGCCCACCCCTCGCAATACATCCGCAACAAGGCTACGACCCGCATCCGTGCGAATGTTTGTGCCGCTCTATTGAATTCAGCAGCTACGCTGAAAACATCGCAACTCATATTTTCTCCGGCATTAAGCACTCTCGCAGGGAGGCGACAGGCAAATTGCGTGCTCGGCGGCCCCTCCACAACCAGAGAATGCATATGTACAACCTTAAAAAATGGCTCGTTGGATCACTGCTGGCATTTGGACTTGTTACCCAGCCAGTCTTGGCAAACAACTCGGGCGATCCCGTTCACTTTGGTGATATCACTTGGGAAAGCGGCAGCTTGATCACCGAAGTACTGCGTCTGATCACCGAAAAAGGCTACGGCGTAGCAACCGACACCTTGCCTGGCAGCACCGTAAGCCTGGAGGCTGCGCTGGCCAAGAATGATATTCAAGTGATCGGCGAAGAGTGGGCAGGGCGAAGCCCCGTGTGGATCAAGGCGGAGGCCGAAGGCAAGGTTTTCGGTCTGGGCGATATCGTCAAAAACGCCAGTGAAGGCTGGTGGGTGCCCGAGTATGTGATCAAGGGTGATCCGGAAAAAGGCATCAAGGCATTGGCCCCGGACCTGAAGTCGGTCAGCGATCTGGCCCGCTATAAAGAGGTGTTCCGTGATCAGGAAGATCCGACTCGTGGCCGCTTCCTTAATAGCCCCAGCGGTTGGACCTCCGAGACCGTCAACAGCCAAAAGCTCAAGGCCTATGGCCTGGACAAGGACTTCGTTAACTTTCGCACCGGCTCGGGCGCTGCGCTGGATGCCGAGATCAGCTCCTCGATCCGTCGTGGCAAACCGGTGCTGTTCTATTACTGGTCACCGACTCCGCTGATCGGGCGCTACAAGCTGATCAAACTTGAAGAGCCGCCTTTTGATGCCGAAGCCTGGAAGACCCTGGCTGACGCCAATAACCCTGCTCCAAAGGGTACGCGCTCATTACCGGCAAAACTGGCCATTGGCGTATCGGCACCTTTCAAAGCCAAATACCCGCAGTTGGTCGAGTTCTATGAAAAGGTCGATTTTCCTATCGATTTACTCAACACCACCTTGGCCCAAATGAGCGAAAAACGCACCGAGCCGCGCAAGGCTGCTGAGGATTTCTTACGTGAGCAGCCGCAAATCTGGCATGCCTGGGTGACCTCGCAAGCGGCTGAAAAAGTCGATGCAGCGCTCAAATCCAAATAACTCACGGAGTACGGGCATTGCATGTTTCCTGACAATCTGACGTTTTCCATCGCAGGGTGGGTCAATGACGGGGTTGATGCACTGGTCAGCAACTACGGTGATGTGTTCCGGCATATCTCCGAGACACTGCTGTGGGCCATCATCCACCTTGAGAACCTGCTGCGCATCACGCCGTGGTGGCTGATGCTGGTCATCGTTGGGGCAATTGCCTGGCATGCCACACGCAAGATCCTCAGCACTCTGTTGATCGTCGGACTGCTGTTTCTGGTAGGCGCAGTTGGGTTGTGGGACAAGCTGATGCAAACCCTGGCACTGATGATGGTGGCCACGGTTATTTCGGTATTGCTGGGCATTCCCCTCGGGATTTTGGCCGCGCGCAGCAATCGCCTGCGCTCGGTGTTGATACCGCTGCTGGATGTCATGCAGACCATGCCCACTTTCGTGTACCTGATTCCTGTCCTGATGTTGTTTGGCCTGGGCAAGGTTCCGGCGATTTTTGCCACAGTCATTTATGCCGTACCGCCGCTGATCCGCTTGACCGATCTGGGCTTGCGTCAGGTTGATCGCGAGGTGATGGAGGCGATCAACGCATTCGGTGCCAACCCCAGGCAGCAACTGTTTGGCGTGCAATTGCCACTGGCCATGCCCAGCATCATGGCCGGTATTAACCAGACCACCATGATGGCATTGTCGATGGTAGTGATCGCCTCGATGATTGGTGCCCGGGGCTTGGGTGAGGATGTGCTGGTGGGTATTCAAACGCTCAATGTCGGCAAAGGCCTGGAAGCCGGACTGGCCATTGTCATTCTGGCAGTGGTGATCGACCGTATCACTCAAGCCTATGGCCGGCCTCGGCGCGGAGGCCCGGAATGAGTGAGGTAGTGATCAACAAGATCGAAGTACGTCATGTATTTAAGGTGTTTGGCGGCCGTGATAAAGAAGTGATGGCCCTGATTCGTGAGGGTCGGACCAAGGACGAAGTCCTGGCAGCAACCGGTTGCGTTATCGGTATCAACGATCTGTCGTTGTCGATCCGAGCCGGTGAAGTGTTCGTCATCATGGGGTTGTCCGGCTCGGGCAAGTCCACTCTGGTGCGCCATCTGAACCGCTTGATCGACCCTACCAGCGGGCAGATTCTGGTGGATGGCGAAAACATCCTTGAATACGGCATGTCTGCCTTGCGCCAGTTTCGTCGGCAAAAAATCAGTATGGTGTTTCAAAATTTCGGCCTGTTACCCCATCGCAACGTGATCGAGAACGTGGCTTATGGTTTGAAGGTGCGGGGCGAGAGCAAGGTGCAATGCGAGGGGCGAGCCCGGCACTGGATCTCGATGGTCGGGCTGGAAGGCTATGAGCAAGCCTTTGTTCATCAACTGTCGGGGGGGATGCGCCAGCGTGTCGGGCTGGCCCGGGCGTTGGCGACGGATACCGACATCATTCTGATGGACGAAGCTTTCAGTGCCCTCGATCCGCTGATCCGTGCCGAGATGCAGGACCAGTTGCTGGAACTGCAACGCACGCTGCAAAAAACCATCGTGTTCATCACCCATGACCTGGACGAGGCGTTACGTATCGGTAATCGCATCGCCGTGCTCAAGGACGGGCGCTTGATTCAGGTCGGCACCCCCCGGGAAATCCTGCAGTCCCCTGCGGATGACTACGTGGACCGCTTCGTCCAGCGCCGTCGCACCCGCATTTAGGCTGCTTGAATCGATCAGTTCAGATCGTAACGCACGGACAGCACGCCTTTCTTGAGGGTGACAGAAAGCACGTTGACCGCCACTAACTCGCCCAGAGAGCGAACATGGGTGCCGCCGCACGGATAGCTTGGCAAGTTTCCAAAGCCGACGGCGCGTTGACTGGCGTCCAGATGAAGCTGGCGGGGTAAATCGGCATTGATCCAGTGCTCCAGTTGTTGCTGGATCGCTGGGGCTTCCAGTGGTTGGGCATCATCGCCGGGTGTGAAGCTGACCCGGCATTCGCCCGGCCAGTGATGTGCCTTGGTCGGCAGCCAGCCGGCCTGTTCACCGATCACTCCAATCAAGTGCCCGGCGCTATGCAGCCGTGCGTTGAGATGGCGGCGCGACGGGTCCACTTGCGCACGGGCAGGGCCAGGAGCAATGGCCCGGGTGACGTAATGCACGATGTTGTCTTGTTCTTGCAGCACCTTGACCACTTCACTGTCACCGATCAGGCCCAGGTCGCACGGCTGACCGCCGCCTTGCGGGTGAAAAGGGGTCGCTTGCACGGTAACGGCAAATCCGTCCTCGTGGGCGATGCAACTGATCACGTTAATGTCTGCAGTCAGTGCGTCATCGGTAAAAAAGAGGCGTTGGGTCATTGCGGTGTCCTGGTCGGTGTCTTTTTTTAGTATAGAGTTGCGCCTTGATCGTGATAATCCGCCTGAATTTCAATGGACCTGTGCGCTGTGAGCATAAATCTGCCGTTATCGTTGTTGGCCGAAATGGTGATGTTTGTGAAGGTGGTCGAGGCCGGTAGCTTCTCGGAAGTGGCGCGCCAGCTTGGCACCTCACCTTCTGCGGTCAGTCGCAGCGTATCGCGCCTGGAAAAAGCCCTGGCGATCCGCTTGCTGCAACGCACCACACGCAAATTACGTTTGAGCGATGATGGCGAAGAAGTATTCAAGCGGTGTTGTGAGGTGGCGGGTGCTGCCCAATCGGTGATGGACCTGAGCGGGCGCTTTACCCGCAGCGCCGAGGGCTTGATTCGGGTCAGTGTCCCCAAGGCCGTTGGGCGTTATGTGATTCATCCGCACATGCCCGAGTTTTTACGGCGCTACCCACAGGTCGATGTTCAGTTGATTCTGGAAGACCGCTATGTCGACCTGATTGATGACAACGTTGACCTGAGTATTCGTATCACTGACCAGCCACCACCCGGCCTGGTGGGGCGTCAACTGTTCCCGATCGAGCATGTGTTGTGTGCCACGCCTGCTTATTTGGCGGAGCACGGCACGCCGGCGCAGCCCGAGGATTTGCGTGGGCATAGCTGTATTTATCTGGGAGAGACACCTGCCGATGCGCGGTGGAAATTCAAACAGGGTGCCAGGTCGGTTACCGTTGGAGTGCGTGGGCGCTATGCGGCCAATCACACCGGGGTACGGCTGGATGCGGTGTTGCAGGATATCGGGATTGGTAGCCTGCCGTATTTCACGGCGCGTCAGGCTCTGGACCAAGGGCTGGTTGTTCGCGTATTGCCGGAATGGAGTTTTATTGCTTCGTACCATGGCGGTGCGTGGCTGTTGCATGCCCCGTCGCGTTATTTGCCGCCAAAGATTCGTGTATTCATCGATTTTTTGGTCGAGCGACTGGCCCGGGAGCCGACCCTGGACATGTGGCGGGCACAGGATTCTGGTCACTCATAAAAAAGCCCGCCAGGTAAACCGGGCGGGCCTTAAGTATTATTGTGCGTAGGAATCAGTGCTGTGTGCTGTCGTCGG
The DNA here is from genome assembly GCF_059862735.1 of Pseudomonas sp. MF06569. Taxonomy (NCBI): domain Bacteria; kingdom Pseudomonadati; phylum Pseudomonadota; class Gammaproteobacteria; order Pseudomonadales; family Pseudomonadaceae; genus Pseudomonas; species Pseudomonas sp. MF06569. Next base: position 118,488 of record NZ_JCBCUZ010000002.1, read on the forward strand.
ACACAGGCATCGCCATCAGTTGTTTTTCCTGATTCCAGTCGAACGGTTCGTCGTTCATTTCTGCTTCATGACGACGCTCTTCCAGCGCCTCATACATGTCCAGCTCTTCATCCGACAGGAAGTTGAAGCACGCACCGCCGAAGTACCAGAGCAGGTCACGCGGGACCAGGTGAGCGATCTGCGGGTAGCGCTCGATGACCTGGCACATGAGGTCCTGGCCCAGATACTGGCTATTGATCGGGTCAACCGGCAGCGATTTGCGCATGTCGTCAAAGCGTTCCAGAAACAGGGCGTGGCTTTCCTCGGGGATCTGCTCAGCGTCACCGACAGCAACCAGGATGCTGCGCAGAATGTCGAGCAAGACAAGGTTGTGGTTCAGATCATTGGTGGCCATTGCGGGTGTCCTCTAGAGCAAAACGGGCGCGGGAGTATAAAGCCCCCGGCGCCCGCTGTCCCGTTATCGAATCTTTCCTTCGCTGTGGGTGAGTTCCTCTTTGGAGAAGTCATCCACATCAATCACCTTGCGTCGGGCAGCTTCAGCGGTGTGTAGCGCGTGTGCCTCGGCCGGTTGCAGTACACCGGCTTGCAGTGCGGCATCGATTGCCGATTCTCCCGCCCCCGGTTTTACCTGACCGCTTTTCAAGCCTTCATGGAGTTTTTTGTGCAGCGCACGTGCTTCGTTCAGCAGGTCGCTGGCATGTTGCAGGGCGCCCACGGCGTCGTCTGGCGATTGCGGGCGATAGCAGCCCGCAAGCACTGCCTCGAGCGTTGGATCACCCTTGGCGCGACCCAAGACTGCGGCAACTTCGGCATCCAGCGCGTCCGACGGCCCGGTGTGGCGGCGGCCGAACGGGAACACGACGCCGCGCAGCAAAAAGCCCAACGCGCGGTTCGGGAAGTTCTTCAGCAGTTCGTCCAGGGCGCGTTCGGCGTGGCCGAGGCTTTCTTCCATGGCCCATTTGAACAACGGATTGAGGTGCTCCGGCGAATCCAGATCGTGGTAACGCTTGAGCGCGGCGCTGGCCAGGTACATATGGCTCAGCACATCACCCAAGCGCGCCGACAGGCGCTCGCGGCGTTTCAGTTCGCCGCCCAGCAGCATCATGCTCAGGTCGGCCAGCAGGGCGAAGGCTGCCGCCTGGCGGTTCAATGCCCGGAAGTAGCCCTGGCTCAGGGCATTGCCCGGCACATGCTCAAACCGCCCAAGGCCCAGGTTCAATACAAAGGTGCTGGCTTTGTTGCTGATGGCAAAACCGATGTGCTTGAGCAACAGGTCGTCAAACTCCAGCAGCGCCTGATCCTTGTCTTCACGGCTGGCCAGGGCCATTTCCTTGAGTACAAAGGGGTGGCAGCGAATGGCGCCCTGACCGAAGATCATCAGGTTGCGCGACAGGATGTTCGCGCCTTCCACGGTGATGAAAATCGGCGCCCCCTGCCAGTTGCGCCCCAGGTAGTTGTTGGGCCCCATGATGATGCCCTTGCCGCCATGAACGTCCATGGCGTGGCTGATGCATTCACGGCCGCGCTCGGTCAGGTGGTACTTGAGTATCGCTGACAGTACCGAAGGTTTTTCCCCCAGGTCCACCGCGTTGGCGGTGAGCATGCGCGCGCTGTCCATCAACCAGGCGTTGCCACCAATGCGCGCCAGTGCTTCTTGAATGCCTTCGAAGGCGGCCAGTGGCACATTGAATTGTTCGCGCACCTGGGCGTACTGCCCGGTCACCAGGCTGGTGAACTTGGCTGCGCCGGTGCCGACGGCCGGTAACGATATCGAGCGCCCGACCGACAGGCAGTTCATCAGCATCATCCAGCCCTTGCCGAGCATTTCCTGACCGCCAATCAGGTAATTCAGGGGGATAAATACGTCTTTGCCCGAGTTCGGGCCGTTCATGAACGCTGCGCCCAAAGGCAGGTGGCGGCGGCCAATCTCAACCCCGGGGGTGTCGGTGGGGATCAGCGCCAGGCTGATGCCAAGGTCTTCCTTGTCGCCCAGCAGGTGTTCCGGGTCGTGGGCCTTGAAGGCCAGACCAAGCAGGGTGGCGACGGGCCCCAGGGTGATGTAGCGCTTCTCCCAGTTCAGGCGCAGGCCGATCACTTCTTCGCCTTGCCACTGACCTTTGCAAATGATCCCGGTGTCGGGCATTGCCCCGGCATCGGAACCAGCCAGCGGACCCGTCAGGGCAAAGCAGGGGATGTCATCGCCACGGGCCAGGCGTGGGAGGTAGTGGTCACGTTGCTCGTCGGTGCCGTAATGCAGCAGCAGCTCGGCGGGGCCGAGGGAGTTGGGCACCATCACGGTGGAGGCGAGGTCGCCGCTGCGAGTGGCCAGCTTCATTGCGACCTGGGAGTGGGCGTACGCCGAGAAGCCCTTGCCACCGTAGGCTTTGGGGATGATCAGGGCGAAGAAACCGTGTTCCTTGATGTGCGCCCAGGCCTGCGGCGGCAAATCCATGGCTTGGCCGATCTCCCAATCGCTGACCATTGCGCACAGTTCTTCGGTGGGGCCGTCAATAAAGGCTTGTTCTTCTTCCGTGAGCTGAACTTTGGGATAGGCCAGAAGCTGATTCCAGTCGGGGCGGCCGCTGAACAATTGGCCATCCCACCATACTGTGCCGGCGTCGATGGCATCACGCTCGGTTTGTGACATGGGGGGCAAGGTCTTCTGGAACCACTTGAACAGCGGAGCGGTAAACAGTTTGCGCCGAAGGTCTGGCAACAGCAGCAGAGCGGCAGGCGCTGCCAGCAACAGCCAAAGGATTGCCAGCAACCAGCCTGGCACATGGCCGATGACCCCCATGGCCAACAGGTAAACAGCGACAACAGCCAGGGTCGTCAGGGGGGCGATGCGGCGATGGGCCATATAGGCGATGCCAACAATCAGAACCAGTATCCACAACAACAGCATATTTAATCCTCCATGAAGCCAGGGGCGATAACTCTTGTGAGCTTAGTCGCAACTTCCGATCAAGGTTGTAAGGATAGTGACCTTGCGCTGGAGGCAGAGTTCGACATCCCGGCGTAGACTCCTTCGGCGTCTATCAACCAGGAGCCAGATCATGCTGAAAGTGTGGGGTCGCAAGAATTCGTCAAACGTGCGCAAGGCGTTGTGGTGTGTCGAAGAGTTGGCGTTGCCGTATAGCCGCGTAGAGGCGGGCGGTGCATTTGGAGTGGTCGACAGTCCTGAGTATCGATCGCTGAATCCTAATGGCCGGGTACCCATGATCGAAGAGGACGACGGCTTTGTGCTGTGGGAATCGAACGCCATCGTGCGTTACCTCACTGCCAGATATGGGTCAGACACGTCCTGGTATCCAACCGATGCCCGTGTGCGGGCTCAGGCTGACAAGTGGATGGACTGGACCAGTACCTCGTTTGCGGTCGAATTCCGTGCGGTGTTCTGGGGCGTTCTACGCACGCCTGCCGAGGAGCAGGACTGGGTGAAGATCAACGCGGCAATTAAAGCCTGCGATCAATTGCTGGCTGTTGCGGATCAGGCGCTGGCTGAAAAACCCTACCTGTCGGGTGATGAAATCGGCATGGGTGACATCCCGCTGGGTTCCTTTATCTATGCCTGGTTTGAAATGCCCATTGAACGTGCGCACCTGCCGCACTTGAGTGCCTGGTATGAGCGCTTGAAGCAGCGTCCGGCCTATCGAAATGCAGTGATGACTGCGTTGACTTAATAGCCACTATTAATACGGGCGACTGTACTTGTGCGGCGAGGCCAAGCACCATAAGGCCTTGTCGGACTTGCCCTACAGGTAGTTCGCCCTTACTTATACCTCCCTATTTCCCCATCTTGGTGCGTAATCCGATATGAGTTCCGCTCTGTCCATACGGCAGCTAACCAAAACCTACGGCAACGGTTTCCAGGCCCTGAGTGGTATCGATCTGGATGTTGCTGAAGGTGACTTTTTTGCCTTGCTGGGCCCTAACGGCGCCGGCAAATCCACGACCATCGGCATTCTCTCGACCCTGGTAAACAAAACCAGCGGTACGGTGAATATCTTTGGCCATGACCTTGATCGCAATCCGGCAGCCCTTAAGCGCTCGATTGGCGTGGTGCCGCAGGAGTTCAATTTCAACCAGTTTGAAAAGACCTTCGATATCGTCGTGACCCAGGCTGGTTACTACGGCATCCCGGCCAAAATCGCCAAGGAGCGCGCTGAAAAGTACCTGACGCAGTTGGGGCTTTGGGATAAGCGCGACACACCTTCGCGCTCGTTGTCCGGTGGCATGAAGCGCCGCCTGATGATCGCCCGGGCCTTGGTACATGAACCGCGCCTGTTGATTCTCGATGAGCCTACTGCTGGCGTGGATATTGAGTTGCGTCGCTCGATGTGGAGTTTTCTCACCGAGCTGAACGAGCAGGGCACGACCATCATCCTCACCACTCACTATCTGGAGGAGGCTGAGCAGTTGTGTCGCAACATCGGGATCATCGATCACGGCACCATTGTTGAAAACACCAGCATGCGCCAGTTGCTTGGGCAACTGCATGTCGAGACCTTTTTACTCGACCTGAAGCACCCATTGCAGGCGGCCCCGCAGTTGATCGGCTATCCGAGTCAATTGCTCGACGCCAGTACGCTGGAAGTACAGGTCGACAAAGCCGTGGGCATTACCGGTCTGTTCACTCAATTGGCTGCGCAAAACATCGAAGTGGTGAGCCTGCGCAACAAAACCAATCGCCTTGAGGAGTTGTTCGTGTCGCTGGTCGAGAAAAATCTGGCAAAGGTGGCGATATGAGCTCGGAGCTGCGCCCCAATCTGATCGCGTTGAATACCATCGTTTACCGCGAAGTTCGCCGCTTCATGCGGATCTGGCCGCAGACACTGCTACCGCCTGCGATCACCATGGTTCTGTACTTCGTGATCTTCGGTAATCTGATCGGCCGACAAATCGGTGATATGGGTGGTTTCACCTATATGGAGTACATCGTTCCGGGCCTGATCATGATGTCAGTGATCACCAACTCCTACGGTAACGTGGTCTCAAGCTTCTTTGGTGCCAAATTCCAACGCTCGATTGAAGAGCTGATGGTGTCACCGGTATCGCCCCACACCATTTTGATCGGCTTTACCGTGGGCGGGATTTTGCGCGGGTTGATCGTGGGCTTGATCGTGACCTTGCTGTCGCTGTTCTTCACCCACCTGCAAGTCCACCACTTGGGCCTGACCATCGTGGTCGTGGTGCTGACGGCGACAATCTTCTCGTTGCTGGGGTTTATCAATGCCGTATTTGCACGCAACTTCGACGATATTTCAATTATCCCGACTTTCGTGCTGACGCCGCTGACGTACCTGGGCGGTGTGTTTTATTCGATCACACTGCTGCCGCCGTTCTGGCAGAGCGTATCGCTGGCCAACCCTGTGCTGCACATGGTCAACGCATTCCGCTACGGCATTCTTGGGGTTTCGGACATCAAGATCAGCGTGGCCCTGACCTTTATGGTCGTGGCAACCATCGTGCTGTACTTCGGCTGTGCGAAGTTGCTGGTTAGTGGTCGAGGCATGCGTCAGTAACATCCTGCCGCTGACGAGGTACGAGGCTGCGAAATGGCCGAAGGACCTTCAGTGCCAGATCATAAGAAAGGCCCCTTTTGGGGCCTTTTTTATGGGTGCTTGTTTTTGCGTCCCTTCCATTTACGGCTGACCCACCAGCGCCAATAGAGCATGGTCAGGCAGTAGGCCAGCGCCCCCAGCACCACTCCGCACACCACAGAACCCAATAGAAAGGGCTGCCATACGGTCGACAATTGGCCGCTGATCCATTCCCAGGTCAGCTCATCCGGCAGGGTGCGTGCCGGTATGTTCATCAGCCAGGCACCTGTCTTGTAGGTGATGTAAAACACCGGCGGCATCGTGATCGGATTGGTCAGCCATACCAGGCCCACTGATATCGGCATATTGGCGCGCGCGTTTACCGCCAGAAAAGCTGCAAGCAGCATTTGAAACGGCATGGGGATAAAAGCTGCAAAAATCCCTACGGCCATTGCTCGGGCCACGGAGTGACGATTGAGGTGCCAGAGGTTGGGGTCATGCAGTAAAGTCCCTAAAAATCGTAAGGACTTGTGTTCCCTGATCAGGGCCGGATCTGGCATGAAACGTTTGATTAAACGCCGTGGCATGGGCCTCTCCCTAGGTCAAGAGGGCAGTATGCCCAAATTCGACAGGATGCCTATTCAGACTTTGTGACAATTTCTTAAGCGCGGGTCCCCGATAACAACTAATCCGAGTCAAAGGGATAAGTTGAGTATAGGCATGTACACAGGGATGTTTGCGTTGGCGACGGGCCTTATTGCACTGCGGTTTTTACCCGTGTTGCCGTCGCCGGGGTGGTTGCTGCTGATGTTCATGGCGGGGCTGTTGCTGTTGGCTATTCGTGCCTGGCCGGTGGGGCTTTTTGTGCTTGGGCTGACGTGGGCTTGCGTCCAGGGACAAAGGGCGCTGGATGATCGCTTGCCGGCCGCGTTCGACGGCAGGACGCTTTGGGTCGAAGGGCATGTCGTCGGATTACCGCAGCAGACTGACAACGCCGTACGTTTTGAATTGCAGGATGCACGCTCGCGCCACGGCGCATTACCCACGACCATCAGGTTGAGCTGGTATGGCGGGCCGTCGGTCAAGAGTGGGGAACGCTGGCGGCTAGCGGTCAAGCTCAAGCGCCCCAAGGGCTTGCTCAACCCTCAGTCGTTTGATTACCAGGCCTGGCTGCTGGCGCAACGCATCGGCGCGACGGGCGTGGTCAAGGAGGGTCAGTTACTGGCTGCAGCGGGTCATGCCTGGCGCGATGGCTTGCGTCAGCGTCTGTTGCGTATCGATGGCAATGGCCGGGAACCGTGGCTGGCGGCGCTGGTCATGGGTGACGGCTCTGGTTTGAGCCGTGATGACTGGACGCTGCTGCAGGCAACCGGAACTGTGCATCTGCTGGTGATTTCGGGGCAGCACATAGGGTTGTTTGCCGGATTGATCTACGGGTTGGTCGCCTTGCTGGCGCGCTATGGCCTGTGGCCGCGCTGCTTGCCGTGGTTGCCCTGGGCTTGCGGTCTGGCGTTTGCGGGCGCCACGGGATATGGCCTGCTCGCCGGTTTTGAAGTGCCGGTGCAACGCGCGTGCGTGATGCTGGGGCTGGTGCTGATCTGGCGCTTGCGGTTTCGTCATCTGGTGGTGTGGTTGCCATTCCTGCTGGCGCTCAATGCGGTGCTGATTGTGGAGCCACTGGCGAGTTTGATGCCGGGGTTCTGGTTGTCGTTCAGCGCCGTGGCGGTGCTGATTTTCACCTTCGGCGGTCGTCTTGGGGCCTGGGGGTGGAGGGCCGCGTGGCTGCGCCCCCACGGGCTGATCGCCCTGGGTTTGTTCCCGGTGATGTGGATTCTCGGACTGCCCATCAGCCTGACGGGGCCGCTGGCCAATCTGGTTGCCGTGCCCTGGATCAGCCTTTTGGTGTTGCCGACGGCATTGCTGGGAACGCTGCTGCTGCCCGTGCCCTGGCTTGGGGAAAGCCTGTTGTGGCTGTCGGGTGGCTTGCTCGATCTGTTGATCAAGGGGCTGGCCCTGCTGGCCGATGTTTTCCCGCCCTGGCTGCCCCCGGTCGTGCCGATTTACATATGGCTGTTGAGCGCGCTTGGGGCGCTGATCCTGCTGCTGCCAGCCGGGATGGTGCTCAGACCGCTGGGGTGGCCGCTGGTACTGCTGGCTGTCTTTGTGCCCCGCGAACAGATCCCCCACGGCGAGGTTGAGGTGCTGCAGTTGGATGTCGGGCAGGGGCTGGCGATTGTCTTGCGCACCCGTAACCACACGCTTTTGTATGACGCAGGCCCCAAGGTCCGGGATTTTGATCAGGGTGAACGGGTGGTGGTGCCTGTGTTGCGTTCATTGGGAGTTAGCGAGCTGGATGTCATGTTGCTGAGCCACGCCGACTCGGATCATGCGGGCGGTGCGCTGGCGGTTCAGCGGGCAGTCCGCGTTGCACGGGTGTTTGGTGGCGATGTGGCGGGGTTGCCAGAACCGTTGCGGGCGCAGCCGTGTGCGAGCGGGGAGGGTTGGGAGTGGGACGGCGTGAAATTCTCACTCTGGCAGTGGCCGGGGGCGAGCAATAGCAATCAGAAGTCCTGCGTACTGCAGGTGCAAGCACGGGACGAACGGCTACTGTTGACGGGGGATATTGATACCCATGCCGAGCGGGCATTGCTGCAAAGTCCGCTGGCCGTTCCTGTCCGCTGGTTGCAATCGCCCCATCACGGCAGCAAGACGTCGTCGTCGATGGCTTTTCTCAAGGCGCTGGCGCCTGAAAACGTGCTGATTTCCCGTGGACACGGTAATAATTTTGGTCACCCGCACCCGCAGGTCATGTCGCGTTATCAAGCCTTGGGGGTGCAGGTGTGGGATAGCGCCGAGCAAGGGGCTGTGTGGTTTCGTTTGGGGGCGTCGGCACAGGTTGAGAGCATGGGTGGCCAGCGTCGGTTCTGGCGCGATTGATAGTGCTTGCGCAGGCGTTGGCCCCACAAGGTTCAGGGCAATCCTGTGGTAGAGTGGCGCACTTTTTCGAGGGGATTGTCACTGTGTGGGAACTGGTCAAATCAGGTGGCTGGATGATGCTGCCGATCATTCTGAGCTCTGTTGCCGCGCTGGGCATTATTGTCGAGCGTCTGTGGACCCTGCGTGCCAGTCGCGTAACCCCGGAACATTTGCTCGGGCAGGTCTGGGTCTGGATCAAAGACAAGCAGATGGACAAGGAAAAACTCAAGTTGCTGCGCGCCGACTCGCCGCTGGGTGAGATCCTGGCCGCGGGCCTGGCCAACTCCAGGCATGGTCGCGAGATCATGAAAGAGTGCATCGAAGAGGCCGCTGCCCGTGTGATTCACGAGCTTGAGCGGTATCTCAATGCGCTGGGTACGATTGCGGCAATGGCCCCGTTGCTGGGCCTGCTGGGTACCGTACTGGGCATGATCGATATTTTCAGCGCCTTCATGGGGACGGGCATGACGACCAATGCTGCCGTGCTTGCAGGCGGTATTTCCAAAGCACTGATCACTACCGCCGCGGGTCTGATGGTGGGTATTCCGGCAGTCTTCTTCCATCGCTTCCTGCAACGTCGTGTCGACGAGCTGGTGGTCGGGATGGAGCAGGAAGCGATCAAGCTGGTTGAGGTGATACAAGGCGACCGTGAAGTCGATATGGTCGGGAGCAAAGCGTGAAATTTCGCCGCAAGCCTCGGGAAACGGTTGATATCAACCTCGCGTCATTGATTGACGTGGTGTTTATCCTGCTGCTGTTTTTTGTCGTGACCACGACCTTTACCCGCGAAACCCAGTTGCGCGTTGATCTGCCAGAGGCTGTCAGCGGTTCGCCCAGCGAGGATCAAGGCGCCAGGCAACTGGACATCGCCATCAGCGCGGACGGAGTGTTTTCGGTGAACAACCAGTTGTTGCCGAAGAATGATCTGGCGAGCCTGATGGAGGCTCTGCAGAAAGAGTCTGGCGGCGATACCCGCTTGCCGCTGTCGATCAGCGCCGATGGCAAAACCCAACACCAGGCGGTCATCACCGCAATGGATGCGGCCGGGAAACTCGGCTTCAGCCATTTGCGCATGACGACTGTCGAGGCGCAGGCGGCGCCCTGATGGCCATGTCCGATCGCTTGTTGCGCGCCTGGTATGCCGGGCATCCGCTGCTGACCCTGTTGCGCCCGCTGGAGTGCCTTTACCGTCGAGTGGTTGAGCGCAAGCGGGCGCGTTTTGTGGCAGGGGAAGGCGAGATTTATCGTGCGCCGGTACCGTTGATTGTCGTGGGCAACATCACCGTGGGCGGTACCGGCAAAACGCCTTTGATCCTGTGGCTGATTGCGCATTGCCAGCAGCATGGCCTGCGGGTTGGCGTGGTCAGTCGTGGCTATGGCGCTTCCCCCCCTCAATTTCCGTGGCGCGTGACCGCTGAGCAAAGTGCCGCGCAGGCGGGGGATGAGCCCTTGCTGATTGTGCAGCGCACCGGCGTACCCTTGATGATCGATCCGGATCGCAGTCGTGCGGTCAGGGCCTTGCTGGCCAGCGAGCAGCTGGACCTGATTCTGTCCGATGACGGCATGCAGCATTACCGCCTGGCCCGGGATCTTGAGCTGGTCCTGATCGACAATGCCAGAGGCCTGGGTAACGGTCGCTGCCTGCCGGCCGGGCCGCTGCGTGAGCCGGCTGAGCGCCTGCACAGTGTCGACGCGGTGCTGTATAACGGCGCTGCCAGCGACCCCAAGGGCGGTTTTGCCTTTCAGTTGCAGCCCACTGCGTTGGTCAATTTGATCAGCGGTGAGCGTCAGGCGCTGGACTATTTTCCTGCTGAACAAGCGCTGCATGCGGTCGCCGGGATCGGCAATCCGCAGCGTTTCTTCACGACCCTTGAAACGCTACACTGGCGGCCAATTGCCCATGCTTTTGCCGATCACGCGCCCTACAGCGCCGAGGTGCTGAATTTTACGCCGCCCTTACCCGTGGTCATGACTGAAAAGGATGCGGTGAAGTGCCGTGACTTTGCGTCACCCGACTGGTGGTATCTGGCCGTTGACGCAGTACCCTCAGAGGCCTTTGTCCTGTGGTTTGATCAACAGTTGCTGGGTCTTTTGCCCGATCGTCTTTTGACTTGATCCATCTTTATCCAGGGGAACCCTAATGGACACCAAATTGCTCGATATCCTTGCTTGCCCTGTTTGCAAAGGCCCGCTCAAGCTCAGCGCCGACAAGACTGAGCTGATCAGCAAGGGCGCAGGTCTGGCCTACCCGATCCGCGATGGCATTCCAGTGATGCTGGAAACCGAAGCCCGTACCCTTTCTGCTGATGAGCGTCTGGATAAATGATTCCGGTTTTTACAGTCGTTATTCCGTCGCGCTTTGCCTCAACCCGTTTGCCAGGCAAGCCGCTGCAAATGATTGCCGGCAAGCCAATGGTCCAGCACGTCTGGGAGCAGGCCTGTAAAAGCAGCGCGCAGCGTGTGGTGGTTGCCACTGACGATGCGCGTATTGTCGACGCCTGCAAGGCGTTCGGCGCCGAGGTGCTGTTGACCCGTGCCGATCACGAGTCAGGCACCGACCGTCTGGCCGAAGTTGCCACGCAACTGGGTTTGGCCAGTGACGCCATCGTGGTCAATGTTCAGGGCGACGAACCCATGATCCCGCCACAGGTGATCGATCAGGTTGCCGTCAACCTGGCCGCCCACAGTGAGGCGAGCATGGCGACCCTGGCCGAGGCGATCGATGATGTCGAGACGCTGTTCAATCCCAATGTGGTCAAGGTCGTCAGTGACATCAACGGGCTGGCGCTGACATTCAGCCGGGCCACGTTGCCGTGGGCGCGGGATGACTTCGCCAGTGCCCCTGACACCTTGCCGGCGGGCATACCTTATCGCCGCCATATTGGCATCTACGCCTATCGTGCAGGCTTCCTGCATGACTTCGTGAGCTGGGGCCCTTGCTGGCTCGAGAATACCGAGCGCCTTGAGCAGCTTCGGGCGCTGTGGCATGGCGTGCGCATTCACGTGGCGGATGTGCTGGAAGCTCCGCCAGCCGGCGTTGATACCGTTGAAGACCTTGAACGCGTTCGGCGTTTGCTGGAGTCATGAGTTTGGACGTGCAGGTCAATACGTCGCTTAAACCGTTCAACAGCTTTGGCGTTGATGTTAAGGCCAGCCTGTTTGCGCAAGCCCACAACGATGCCGATGTGCGTGAGGCGTTACTGTGCGCGGTTGAGCACCAGTTGCCGTTGCTGGTCATTGGTGGCGGCAGTAATTTGCTGCTGACCGGTGATGTTTCAGCGCTGGTTTTGCGCATGGCCAGTCGCGGCATCCGTTTGCTGGCGGACGACGGCGACCGGGTTGTTGTCGAGGCCGAGGCGGGGGAGGTATGGCATGCCTTTGTGCTGTGGACTCTGGAACAGGGTTTGTCGGGGCTTGAAAACCTCAGCCTGATCCCCGGTACCGTTGGGGCTGCCCCGATGCAGAATATTGGCGCCTATGGCGTTGAGATCAAGGACGTATTCGCCGGGCTTACGGCCCTTGATCGACAGACTGGCGAGTTGCGTGAATTCAGCCTTGCAGAGTGCAACTTCGCCTACCGCGACAGTCTCTTCAAGCAGCAGGCCGGGCGTTGGTTGATTCTGCGGGTGCGGTTTGCCCTGAGTCGTGCCACACGTCTGCATCTGGAATACGGCCCTGTACGTCAACGTCTTACCGAGCAGGGCATTGACCAGCCGACGGCTAGCGACGTCAGTCGGGCGATCAGCAGTATTCGCAGTGAAAAGCTGCCAGACCCGGCGGTGCTGGGCAATGCCGGCAGTTTTTTCAAAAACCCGTTGGTATCGGCTGATCAGGCTGATGAGTTGCGCCTGGCTCACCCGGGGTTAATTGGCTATCCACAAGCAGATGGCCAGGTAAAGCTGGCGGCAGGCTGGTTGATTGAAGCGGCGGGCTGGAAAGGCTTCCGGGAAGCCGACGCAGGCGTGCACCGTTTGCAGTCGCTGGTGCTGGTCAATCATGGTTCGGCCACCGGCCTGGAGTTGCTGGCACTGGCGCAGCGCATTCAGGCCGATATCCTGCAGCGCTTTGCCGTAGAGCTGGAGATGGAACCCAACGTTTACTGACGTATCAACCGGTTATCAAGCTCCATAAAAAAAGCCCCGCCAGTTCAGAACTGGCGGGGCTTTTTAGTGGCCTTGGGAATTAGGCGAGAGGTTTAGACTCGTGTTCCTGTTCCTGGGCTACGGCTTCGCTTGCAGGTGCATGAGCTGCTGCAGCTGCGGCTGCAGCAGCCTCTTCACGCTTGCGACGACGGACTTCGCGCGGGTCGTTAGGAGCACGACCGTTGCTTGGAGCGCTGACAACCGGGGCAGCAATCACGACTTCAACCACTTCAGACGCCACAACAACTTCAGCTTCAACTGGAGCCGGTTGTGCGGTGACTACGGTCTCGACTACAGCTTCAACCGCTACCACTTCAGGGGTGGCCGGTTCTGCTGCAGGCGCTGCTTGAACAACGGCAGGCTCGGCAACTGGCTCGCGAACAACGCGGACTTCCTTGGCAGGCTCCGGTGCTTTTTCGAAAGCAGGTGCTTCGACTGCTGGCGTCTCAACGACCGGGGTTTGCGCCACGACTTCGACTACAGGCTCTGGAGCCGCTACAACTGGCTCGGCAACAACCTGGACTTCAGGGTGTGCTTCTTTAGTCGGTGCAACTTCAACTTCCGGTGCCTTGATCGCTTCGATCGGCGTTACGGCTTCCACAACCGGTGCTTCTGCAACTGGCGTTTCAACAACCGTTGCTTCTACAGCGGCGGTGGCTTCAACCACTGGAGCTGGAGCGGCAGGTGCTTCTACAACAGCCACTTCCTGCGCAGCTTCAACGGCAACCACGGTTTCAGCCGGGGCCGATTCCTGGGTTGCTTCAGTCGCACGCTCTGCCTGTTGGTGAGCCTGGGCTTCAGCGGGGGCGCTGATGACCGAGCTGGCAACGGCTTCTGTCACGGCCAGACCGGCAGCGATTTCAAGGGTGGTAGCAGGAGCGTTTTGGGCGTTGCCTTCTTCGCTGTTTTCTTCCGAGCCTTCAATCACGTTGCCGTTTGCATCACGCTGACGTTCGCGACGGTTGCTGCGACGACGCTGACCACGGGAGCGGCGACGTGGACGATCGCCTTCGGCGTTGTCCTGTGTCTCGTCCTGGGATTGCTCTTCGCTGGACAGCACTTCTTCGTCTTCAGCAGCAGCCACAACTTGCTCTTCACGTGGAGCGCGTTCTTCGCGAGGGGCGCGAGGCTGGCGTTCTTCACGAGGCGGGCGGGCCGGGCGTTCTTCGGCTACGACTGCAGCTGCGGCGCCGGCAACGACAGCAGGCGCTGCGTCCAGAGGCTCACGCAGTTCGCGTACGCGCTCTTCACGGCCTTCGCCACGAGGTTTGCGGTCTTCACGCGGTGCGCGTGGAGCGCGCTCTTCACGAGGTGGGCGCGGTGCGCGCTCTTCGCGAGGTGCTTGAGCAACAACCGGAGTTTCTTCGCGGGATGTACGTTCTTCACGTGGTTCGCGAGCAGCACGTTCTTCACGTGGTGCGCGCTCTTCGCGTGGCTTGCGTTCTTCGTCACGACGACCGTTGCGGTTACGGCTTTGCTGGCGGCCGTTGCGACGCTCTTCGTTGCGTGCAGGGCGCTCAGGGGTGGCTGGCTTCTCTACCACGGTCGGAGCAACAGGCTCTTCCTTGGAGGCGAACAGGCTCACCAACGACTTGACCAGGCCTTTGAACAGGCTTGGCTCGGAGATGGTTGCCGCGGGTGCCGGTGCGGCCGGGGCAGCGACGACTTCGGCAGGAACCGGAGCCGAGGTGCGTGGCGGTGCAGTTTTAACCGCGGCTTCCTGGCGAACCAGAGTGCGGGTAGCAGCAGCAGGCTGGACTTCTTCCACTTCAGCGGCAGCGGCAGCAATTTCATAGCTGGACTGGTTGGTGTGGGCTTCCGGGCTGTCATCACGCAGGCGCTGAACTTCGAAGTGCGGCGTTTCGAGGTGGTCGTTCGGCAGGATGACGATGCGGGCACGGGTACGCAGTTCGATCTTGGTGATCGAGTTGCGTTTTTCGTTGAGCAGGAATGCAGCAACCGGGATTGGCACCTGGGCGCGTACTTCGGCAGTACGGTCTTTCAGGGCTTCTTCTTCGATCAGGCGCAGGATGGCCAGCGACAGCGACTCAACGTCACGGATGATGCCGGTGCCGTTGCAGCGTGGGCAGACGATGCCGCTGCTTTCGCCCAGGGATGGACGCAGGCGCTGACGGGACATTTCCAGCAAGCCGAAGCGCGAGATACGGCCGACTTGTACGCGGGCACGGTCTGCTTCCAGGCATTCGCGGACTTTTTCTTCCACGGCGCGCTGGTTTTTGGCAGGGGTCATGTCGATGAAGTCGATGACGATCAGGCCGCCGATGTCGCGCAAGCGCAACTGACGGGCGATTTCTTCAGCCGCTTCAAGGTTGGTTTGCAGTGCGGTTTCTTCGATATCGCTGCCTTTGGTGGCGCGGGCCGAGTTGATGTCGATGGACACCAGGGCTTCGGTCGGGTCGATAACGATGGAGCCGCCGGAAGGCAGTTCAACGACACGCTGGAAGGCGGTCTCGATCTGGCTTTCGATCTGGAAACGATTGAACAGCGGAACGCTGTCTTCGTAGAGTTTGATTTTGCTGGCGTACTGCGGCATCACCTGGCGAATGAAAGTCAGGGCTTCGTCCTGGGCTTCAACGCTGTCGATCAGTACTTCGCCGATGTCCTGGCGCAGGTAATCACGGATGGCGCGGATGATCACGTTGCTTTCCTGGTAGATCAGGAATGGCGCGGAGCGATCCAGCGAGGCTTCTTTAATGGCGGTCCACAGTTGCAGCAGGTAGTCGAGGTCCCACTGCATCTCTTCACTGCTGCGGCCCAGGCCGGCAGTGCGTACGATCAGACCCATGTCGGCAGGGGCAATCAGGCCGTTCAGCGCTTCACGCAGTTCGTTGCGCTCTTCGCCTTCAATGCGACGGGAGATACCACCGGCACGCGGGTTGTTCGGCATCAGAACCAGGTAACGGCCGGCGAGGCTGATGAAGGTGGTCAGGGCTGCGCCCTTGTTGCCACGTTCTTCTTTCTCGACCTGCACGATAACTTCCTGGCCTTCGCTCAGGACGTCCTTGATGTTTACGCGGCCTTCGGGAGCCTTCTTGAAGTACTCGCGGGAGATTTCCTTGAGGGGCAGGAAGCCGTGGCGCTCGGAGCCGAAATCGACAAAGGCAGCCTCAAGGCTTGGTTCGATGCGAGTAATACGGCCTTTGTAGATGTTGGCTTTCTTCTGCTCGCGTGCACCCGACTCGATGTCCAGGTCGTAGAGGCGTTGGCCATCTACCAGTGCAACGCGCAACTCTTCAGGTTGAGTTGCGTTAATCAGCATTCTTTTCATGTTGTACCGTCGGTTTCCGGGCTACCGGAAACGGCGTTCGGCACACACGACTTCTCATGGTCGGTGTCAGGTGCGTCAGGAGTTGTTGGCCACTCCTGTGTACAGCGAGGTTCGAACCTTGGGGTCGAAGTCGCGACTTACGCTTCCTGCTTGCTGTGGTGCTAAAGCACCTCTTAAGCAAAAGTCTGGTCAGGAGGAGGAATCAACCGGCGGCTGTGGACGAGATGAAGCGTCTTGATAAAGCCTATTGCTACACAGTCCGGCGGTTGTGCGTCTCCACCCTACACGTATCCCTGATAATTCGGGTGCTGCCGCGCGCAGAATCCGCAGCGGGTTGGCATTTACCGTGTTCTCCAAAAGGGGAGTTCACGCATCATGGCTAATAAAGGCAATGTTTCTGAAGCTTTCGCCCGAAATTCCCGAAGCTGACTGCACTTTGTGAACTGGCCGTGAATATCGGCGTAGAAGGGGAGTTTGCACTCTGCTTTCCAGGCTCGCTTCAGGCCTCATGTCACCTGCGCTTGTTACAACTCCAGGTCTTGCGTGTGTAGCGAAAGCCCCGTGGGACGGCCTCGCGTCCTTGTTAAGAGCGTTGGTCAGGGCCGGTGATACACCGTTAATCCTCTGTCCAGGCCGCTTTTGGCGGCGTTCGCGACTATAGCAGCAATGATTAAGTGCTTCAATTCCATAAAAAATTGTTATCATCGGCGCCATGACGACGACTACCCCCCCGACCCCCAGCGTCCAGCTGCTTGAGGTCTCGCCGGAATATGCCGGCCAACGCATCGACAATTTCCTGCTTGCTCGACTCAAGGGTGTTCCCAAGACCTTGATTTACCGCATTTTGCGTAAAGGCGAAGTGCGCGTGAACAAGGGCCGGATCAAACCCGAGTACAAGCTGCAGGCGGGCGACATCGTGCGCGTGCCGCCGGTTCGCGTGCCTGAGCGCGACGAGCCTGTGCCTGTGGCCCAAGGTTTGTTGTTGCGCCTTGAGGCGGCGATTGTCTATGAAGACAAGGCGCTGATTGTCTTGAACAAGCCGGCAGGCATCGCCGTGCATGGCGGCAGCGGTTTGACATTTGGCGTGATCGAAGCCTTTCGTCAGATGCGTCCTGACGTCAAGGAATTGGAATTGGTGCACCGCCTGGACCGTGACACGTCCGGCCTGTTGATGATTGCCAAAAAACGCAGCATGTTGCGCCATCTTCACGAGGCGCTTCGCGGCGACGGTATCGACAAGCGTTACATGGCGCTGGTGCGCGGCAACTGGGCGGCTTCGATCAAGCAGGTGCGTGCGCCGCTGATGAAGAGCAACTTGCGTTCGGGTGAGCGCATGGTTGAAGTCAACGAAGAAGGCAAAGAGTCCGTCACCGTGTTCAAGGTGCTGCGCCGCTTCGGTGATTTTGCAACCATGGTTGAGGCTCGTCCGATTACTGGCCGTACTCACCAGATTCGTGTGCATACCCTGCATGCGGGCCACTGCATTGCCGGTGATACCAAGTACGGCGATGAAGGCTTCTCCAAGGAGATCCGTGATCTGGGCGGCAAGCGGTTGTTTCTGCATGCCTACATGCTGACTGTGCCGATGCCAGATGGCGGTGAGATGAAATTCCAGGCCCCGGTAGATGAAATGTGGGCCAAGACCGTGGAGCGACTGAGTGTCCCCTACTGACTACAAGCTGCTGATTTTTGACTGGGACGGCACGTTGGCCGACTCCATTGGTCGGATTGTCACTGCAATGCAGGTTGCAGCGCAGCGGGCGGGTCGCCCTGAGCGTGATGCGCCAGCAGTCAAGGGGATTATCGGGTTGGGCCTGCCCGAGGCGATTCTGACGCTCTATCCCGACATGACGCCAGAGCAGGTGATTGCCTTTCGTCAGCACTACGCCGATGTCTACATCGCCATGGATGCCGAGCCTTCGCCGTTGTTCGCCGGGGTCAGGGAGTCGCTTGAGGTGTTCCGTGAGCAGGGCTATCGCCTGGCGGTTGCTACGGGCAAGGCGCGTCGCGGGCTGGATCGTGTGCTCAAGGCTCATGGGTGGGAAGATTTTTTCGATATCACCCGTGCAGCAGATGAGACTGCCAGCAAGCCCGATCCCTTGATGCTCAATCAGATTCTGGCTCATTGCGATGTGCGCCCGGATCAGGCGTTGATGGTGGGTGATGCTTCCTTTGATTTGTTGATGGCGCGCAACGCGGGTATCGACTCTGTTGCGGTAGGCTATGGTGCTCAGTCAATGGAACGCTTGCTGGCGTTTGAGCCTCGGTTGGCGATTGACAGTTTTCCCGAGTTGCGCGCCTGGCTGGATCGTCAGGTTAATTAAAGTCTTTGCTGGGGTAGTGCATGGTTGATCAATGGAAAGCGCCCTCTGCGGCTGAGTCGACTGTCGGTGATGCAAAAAGCTGGCAACTGCTGGAAAAAACCTTGTTGGCGGGTATTCAGGAGCAGCGCCGTTCGCGCCGCTGGGGGATTTTCTTCAAGGTCCTGATGTTCTGTTACCTCATTGCGGTGTTGCTGCTGTTTACTCCGCTGCTGAGCATGGAGCGAAGTGCGGTGGGCGGTTCGAGCTATACCGCGTTGATCGATGTACGCGGCCCGATCGCAGATAAAGAGCCTGCCAGTGCCGATAACCTGGTTACCAGTCTGCAGGCTGCATTCGATGACCCAAGGGTCAAGGGTGTTGTATTGCGCATCAACAGTCCGGGCGGCAGTCCGGTGCAGTCGGGTTATGTCTACGATGAGATTCGTCGTTTGCGCGGCCTTCATCCCGACACCAAGGTGTATGCGGTGATCTCCGATTTGGGAGCTTCCGGTGCCTATTACATTGCCAGTGCTGCTGACGAGATTTACGCCGACAAGGCCAGTCTTGTCGGGTCGATTGGCGTGACGGCGGCGGGCTTTGGCTTTGTCGGGGCGATGGACAAGCTGGGGATTCAGCGTCGTGCGTACACTTCGGGTGACCACAAGGCATTCCTGGATCCGTTTGAGCCGGAAAAGCCGGACGAAACCAAGTTCTGGCGGGGTGTCCTGAATGTGACTCACCAGCAGTTCATTGATAGCGTCAAGCAGGGGCGTGGTGATCGCCTGAAAGACAAGGAACATCCTGAGTTGTTCTCGGGGTTGGTCTGGACCGGTCAGCAGGCGCTGCCCCTGGGGTTGATTGACGGGCTGGGTAATGCCAGTTCGGTTGCCCGTGATGTGATCGGTGCAAAGGATCTGGTGGATTTCACTGTCCAGGAGTCGGCTTTCGATCGCTTCTCGAAAAAGCTCGGTGCCAGCGTGGCTGAGCAATTGGCGATGTGGATGGGCTTTCAGGGGCCGACACTGCGCTGATTGGTCTCTCTGCTCACAAAAAACGGCCTTCGGGTCGTTTTTTTTGTGTGGTGTCGAGCGTTCTGTAGTCGCTGCCGAGGAGCGGAGGCTGCGATCGAGCGCGAAGCGTTCGCAAAATGGAACACCCGAATATGTCAGGTTCTACGCCCGCTTCGCGGCCGATCGCAGCCTTCGTTCCTCGGCAGCGACTACAGAGTGTTGCGGCTTATTCAGGGCAGGTGTACGCCTTCTGCAAGCAGCATGTCCACCAGGCGTATCAGTGGCAAGCCGACCAGACTGGTGGCGTCATCGCCTTCTGTGCGTTGAAACAGGCTCACACCAAGGCCTTCGGCTTTAAAGCTGCCAGCGCAGTCGTAGGGCTGTTCTGCGAGCAGATAGCGTTCGATCTGTTCGGCACTTAGCGTGCGCATGTGCACGGTGAAGGGAATGCAATCGGTCTGGTGGTGGCCCGTCTGGCTGTTGAGCAGGGTCAGGCCGGTCAGGAAGCTCACGCTGGCACCGCTGGCGCTCATCAGTTGTTGGTGGGCCTTGTCGTGGGTGTGGGGTTTGCCGATGATCTGTCCGCCGAGTACGGCGACCTGGTCGGAGCCAATGATCAGGTGGTCTGGATGGCTGTTGGCGAGTGCTTGTGCCTTTTCCAGGGACAGGCGCTTAACCAGTTCAATGGCGGTCTCGCCGGGGCGGTGGCTTTCGTCGATGTCGGGTGAGCTGCAGCTGAAAGGCAGGCGCAGGCGAGTCAGTAATTCGCGGCGGTAAACCGAGCTTGAAGCGAGTAATAAAGGTAGCATGCGCGGCTCCTGTGGGTGGTTGGCGATTCTAGCGGGCGTACGGGATGTCGCACAGGCACAATTTCCTTTGACAGGTGAAGGGGTCGTCCCTAGAATGCTGCGCCTATGTTGAATGACCCGATTCCACCTCACGTTGACCCGCGCAAATTAGCTGATCGTGGCACTACCCTTCAAGGTGAAGTGCTGCTGGCTGATTTGGAGAGACTCTGCGACCCGCTTTCCGACAATGTCGGTACGGTCCAGGCTAAATTTGTTTTTGAGCGAGACGAGCGAAGATCTGTGGTAATACACAGCTCCATCGACGTTGAGGTCAAGATGGTTTGCCAGCGTTGTCTTGAGCTGGTCACCCTGCCGATTCACAGCGAGTGCAGTTATGCTGTGGTGAAGGAGGGTGCAAATACCCAGTCGTTACCGAAAGGTTATGACGTGCTGGAACTGGGCGAAGATCCATTGGATCTGCAGTCACTGATCGAGGAAGAGCTTTTGCTTGCCTTGCCCATTGTGCCTGCTCATCATCCGGAAGAATGCCAGCAGCCGGCGGGTCTCGATGAGCCCGAGCCAGGCGAGGACGAGGTAACGCGGTCCAACCCGTTCAGTGTATTGGCGCAGTTAAAGCGTGACCCAAACGTTTAGGAGTTAATTAATTATGGCTGTTCAGCAGAACAAAAAATCCCGCTCTGCCCGTGACATGCGTCGTTCGCACGATGCTCTTTCGGCTAGCACTCTGTCCGTAGAAAAAACCACCGGTGAAATTCACCTGCGTCACCACGTATCGCCAGAAGGCGTATACCGTGGTCGTAAAGTGATCGACAAGGGCGCTGACGAGTAATCACTTGTCCGCTCAGGTCATCGCGATCGACGCAATGGGCGGGGACTTCGGTCCCCGCAGCATTGTTCAGGCCTGCATTGCCTGTCTGTCTGCAACTCCCTCGTTACACCTGACCCTCGTCGGTCAACCCTCCATACTTGAAACCTTGATCGCTGGCCATTCGGCTGTGGATCGCTCGCGCCTGACGATTACTCCTGCTTCTGAAGTGATTGCCATGAATGAGCGACCTTCCAATGCCTTGCGCAGCAAGCCTGACTCTTCCATGCGTGTGGCGCTGGAGTTGCTCCGTGATGGCAAGGTGCAAGCCTGTGTCAGTTCCGGCAATACCGGCGCACTGATGGCGTTGTCCCGGCATGTGCTCAAGACCTTGCCGGGGATTGATCGTCCGGCGATGGTGGCGGCGGTGCCGACCCAGACGGGCTACTGTCAGTTGCTGGACTTGGGCGCGAATGTCGATTGCACGGCCGGGCAGTTGTTCCAGTTTGCAGTCATGGGGTCGGTGGCGGCGCAGGCGCTGGGTGTGCTTCGTCCACGGGTTGCCTTGCTCAATATCGGCACCGAAGACGTCAAGGGCAATCAGCAGGTCAAAGAGGCGGCTGCGTTGTTGCAGGCGGCGTCCGGGCTGCACTACATCGGCTTTGTCGAGGGTGATGGTGTGTACCGTGGCGAGGCTGACGTGGTGGTGTGTGACGGGTTTGTCGGCAATATCATGCTCAAGTCCAGCGAAGGCCTTGCCACCATGATTTCGAGCAGGCTTGAGGCGGTGTTCAGGCGTAACCTGTTCAGTCGCTGTGTAGGTGCGCTGGCGTTGCCGTTGATGCGGCGCCTGCAGGCCGACCTGGCGCCCGCGCGTCATAACGGTGCGAGCTTTCTCGGGCTGCAGGGGATTGTGATCAAGAGTCACGGTTCGGCAGGTGCTCAGGGCTTTCAGAGTGCGATAGAGCGCGCATTGATTGAAATCCATGAAGACCTGCCAAAGCGTTTGTATGGACGCCTTGAAGGGTTGTTGCCGTAGGCGTTTTGCCGGGCGGATGCTTAAATGTGACCGCTCAGTCCAATCAGCCATCCAACTGTCAGTTTCTTGCGTCCACTACGGTAGGACGTCAATTCTCCGACGACAAGATCATTAGGGGCTTGTTACATGTCTACATCCCTCGCATTTGTCTTTCCAGGGCAGGGTTCGCAGTCCCTCGGCATGTTGGCCGAGCTGGGCGCGGAGCATCCGCTGGTCCTGGAAACATTTAAAGAAGCTTCCGCTGCTCTGGGTTACGACCTGTGGGCGCTGATCCAGGAAGGTCCTGCAGAGAAGCTGAATCAAACCGATATTACCCAGCCTGCCATTCTGGCCGCCTCGATTGCCCTGTGGCGCCTGTGGCTGGCCGAAGGCGGCAAGCGCCCTGACTTTGTTGCAGGCCATAGCCTGGGCGAGTACAGCGCGTTGGTTGCTGCCGAATGCCTGACATTGGCTGAGGCGGTCAAACTGGTTGAGCGTCGCGGTCAACTGATGCAAGAAGCCGTACCGGCCGGCCAGGGTGCCATGGCGGCAATCCTGGGCCTGGAAGATGCTGACGTGCTGGCGGCCTGTGCCGAAGCGGCGCAAGGTGAAGTGGTCAGCGCAGTGAACTTCAACTCGCCGGGCCAGGTCGTGATCGCTGGCGCCAAGGCTGCTGTTGAGCGCGCCATGGAGCTGTGCAAGGCCAAAGGCGCCAAGCGTGCATTGCCGTTGCCGGTGAGCGTGCCTTCGCACTGCGAGCTGATGCGTCCTGCCGCTGAGCGTTTTGCCGAGTCCATCGAGGCGATTGACTGGAAAATGCCGACCATTGCCTTGGTGCAGAACGTCAGTGCCGCTGTTGCAGCCGATTTGCCAACCCTCAAGCGCGACTTGCTCGAACAGTTGTACAAGCCAGTGCGCTGGGTTGAGTCGGTACAGGTGCTTGCGGCTGGCGGCCCGGTTGATCTGGTTGAGTGCGGTCCGGGCAAGGTCCTGGTAGGCATCAGCAAGCGTTGCGCTGAAGGCGTGACGACCCACAATTTGAATACCCCGGATGCCTTCGCCGCTGCGCGATTGGCTCTGGTCTGAATCAGGAGAAGCCTGCATGAGCTTGCAAGGTAAAGTTGCACTGGTAACAGGCGCAAGCCGTGGCATTGGCCAGGCTATAGCATTGGAGTTGGGTCGTCAGGGCGCCGTTGTCATCGGCACTGCGACTTCGCAAGCCGGTGCCGAGCGTATTGCTGCCACCCTGAAAGAAAACGGTGTTCAGGGCACTGGCATGGAACTCAATGTCACCAGCAGCGAATCGGTTGCTGCGGTGCTGGCGAGCATCCAGGAGCAGTTCGGTGCTCCGGCGATTCTGGTCAATAATGCCGGGATCACCCGCGATAATCTGATGATGCGCATGAAAGATGACGAATGGCATGACGTTATCGATACCAACCTGAACAGTCTGTATCGCCTGTCCAAGGGGGTTTTGCGTGGCATGACCAAGGCCCGTTGGGGACGAATTATCAATATTGGCTCTGTTGTGGGTGCCATGGGCAACGCAGGCCAAGTAAACTACGCCGCCGCCAAGGCAGGCCTTGAAGGTTTCGGTCGTGCGCTGGCACGTGAAGTGGGCTCGCGCTCGATCACTGTCAACTCGGTAGCTCCGGGCTTTATCGATACCGATATGACCCGTGAATTGCCAGAGGCACAGCGCGAAGCCTTGCAGACGCAGATTCCGCTGGGCCGTTTGGGCCAGGCTCAAGAGATCGCAAACGTGGTCGCTTTCCTGGCATCTGACGGTGCAGCCTACGTGACAGGGGCTACAATCCCGGTCAACGGCGGGATGTACATGAGTTAAATGTGACGGATTGCTTCAAAAAAATGTCATACGAGCTGTCTAAAATCCGTTATAAAGCTGCAATCTATTTATAGGCAGCCGGTTGTTGCGGTGTGAGTGCAAAGCTTTCAGTTGAAAAACTGAAAAGGCTTTCGATACACTTGCCCACTGGCCAGCTGCCTGAATTTGTCCATTAGGAGTGAAAACAAGGTATGAGCACCATCGAAGAGCGCGTCAAGAAAATCGTTGCCGAGCAACTGGGCGTTAAAGAAGAAGAAGTGACCAATGCCGCTTCCTTCGTTGAAGACCTGGGTGCCGACTCCCTTGACACCGTTGAGCTTGTGATGGCTCTGGAAGAGGAATTCGAGACTGAGATTCCTGACGAAGAAGCTGAAAAGATCACTACTGTACAAGCCGCTATCGATTACGTTACTAGCCACCAGGCGTAATAGTTTGTAATCGTTGCTCGCTGTCATGGAAAAACCGCACTGCCGCTCTGGCGTGCGGTTTTTTCTTTAGGCGTGATGCAAAGTGTCGTCAATAGAATAAAGGAGAGTGCTGTGTCGCGTAGACGCGTCGTAGTCACCGGTATGGGGATGTTGTCGCCACTGGGTGCGGATGTTCCGAGCACCTGGCAAGGCATTCTGGCAGGCCGAAGTGGCATTGGTCTGATCGAACACACGGATCTTTCTGCCTATTCCACCCGTTTTGGCGGCTCGGTACAGGGCTTTAACGTTGAGGATTACCTCTCCGTCAAAGAAGCCCGAAAACTTGACCTGTTTATTCAATACGGTTTGGCAGCTGGGTTTCAGGCTGTGCGTAATTCCGGCCTTGAAGTTACCGACGCCAATCGTGAGCGCATCGGTGTGGCAATGGGTTCGGGTATTGGCGGTCTGACCAATATCGAAGAAACCAGCCGTACCTTGCACGAGCAAGGCCCGCGACGGATTTCTCCGTTTTTCGTGCCCGGTTCGATCATCAACATGATTTCCGGTTTTCTGTCTATCCATCTGGGTACACAGGGGCCTAACTATGCCATCGCGACTGCCTGTACCACCGGTACGCATTGCATTGGCATGGCAGCTCGCAACATTGCTTACGGCGAAGCCGACGTGATGATTGCCGGCGGTGCCGAAATGGCCGCCTGCGGCCTGGGCATGGGCGGCTTTGGTGCCTCCCGTGCGTTGTCGACCCGCAACGACGATCCAACCCGTGCCAGCCGTCCGTGGGACAAAGGCCGTGATGGATTTGTATTGTCTGACGGTGCCGGTGCGCTGGTGCTCGAAGAGCTTGAACATGCCAAGGCGCGTGGTGCGACCATCTACGCCGAACTGATCGGTTTTGGGATGAGCGGTGACGCTTTCCACATGACCTCGCCTCCGGCCGATGGTGCAGGTGCGGCCCGCTGTATTACCAATGCCCTGCGTGACGCCCAGCTGAACGCTGATCAAGTGCAGTACATCAACGCCCACGGCACCTCGACCCCTGCTGGCGATCTGGCAGAAGTGTCGGCGATCAAGTCGGTGTTTGGTGATCACGCCTACAAACTGGCGGTGAGTTCGACCAAGTCCATGACCGGTCACCTGTTAGGTGCAGCGGGCGCGGTCGAGGCGATTTTCAGCGTACTGGCCATCAACAGCCAGATTGCCCCGCCGACCATCAACCTC
The DNA here is from genome assembly GCF_059862735.1 of Pseudomonas sp. MF06569. NCBI lineage: Bacteria > Pseudomonadati > Pseudomonadota > Gammaproteobacteria > Pseudomonadales > Pseudomonadaceae > Pseudomonas > Pseudomonas sp. MF06569. The sequence continues at coordinate 143,875 of NZ_JCBCUZ010000002.1, forward strand.
GACGAGCCTGATGAAGGCTGCGATCTGGACTTCGTGCCGCACACCGCGCGTGAAATGCCGATCGACGTGGTGCTGTCCAACTCATTCGGTTTTGGCGGCACAAACGGTTCGTTGGTGTTCCGTCGGTACGCCGACTGATGCAAAGCTGGGTCGACGGTCAGCCGGCGAACGCTCTTGCGTCGCTCAAAGACCGTGGGCTGGCCTACGGTGATGGTCTGTTTGAGACCATCGCCGTCAAGGCTGGCACACCGCTGCTGCTGGAACTGCATATGCAGCGTCTGGCGCTCGGTTGTTCCCGGCTGGCGATTGTTGCGGATCAGGCATTGATCCGCAGCGAATTGCTGGCATATGCGCAAGCGATGGGCGAGGGCGTCCTCAAGCTCATCCTGACCCGTGGCGATAGTCAGCGTGGTTATGGCGCGTCCACCGGGGCTTTGCCTCGACGAATTCTTCAGGCCAGTCCGGCTGCGGCTTATCCCCAAGCGTACGCGCTGCAAGGGATAGTGCTGTTTGATTGCGCCACCCGTCTGGCTGAACAGCCGTTGTTGGCGGGGCTCAAGCATCTCAATCGACTCGAACAGGTCATTGCGCGATCCGAATGGCAAGACCCGGCCTACGCCGAGGGCTTGATGCGCGACACGTCGGGACGGGTGATTGAAGGTGTGTTCAGCAATCTGTTCATGGTGCGTGACGGGGTTCTGATGACCGCCGACCTGCACCGGTGTGGCGTGGCCGGCGTGATGCGGGCTGCACTGCTGGTCGAGGCCGAACGCCTGGCCATTCCTTGTCTGGTTACTGACATCAGCCTTGCGCAGCTGCAACAGGCCGATGAACTCTTCCTCTGTAACAGCGTGTATGGCGTTTGGCCCGTGCGCGCATTTGCAGACCTGAGCTGGCCGGTGGGGCCACTCACCCGTAAACTGCAAGGCATTGCTCGCACCCTACTGGATGTTTGATTTGTGAAACGTAAATTCTTGGTGCTGCTGGAGACAGGTCTGGTGCTGGCGGGCTTGCTGCTGGGCGCTAGCGCCTGGAAGCTCAATTCTGCGCTCGACCAACCGCTCAATCTGACGCAGGAACAATTGCTCGATGTACCGGCTGGCGCCACGCCGACCGGTACGTTCAATCGTCTGGAAGCTGACGACACGCTGCGTGACGCGTTCTGGTTGCGCGTGTACTGGCGCTTCAACCTTGAAGGCCAGCCGTTGCACAGCGGTGAATACCGCATGACCCCGGGCATGACCGCCCAGGACCTTATTGGTCTGTGGCAGCGTGGCGAAGTGGTGCAATACAGCCTGACTCTGGTTGAAGGCTGGAATTTTCGCCAGGTGCGCAGCGCTCTGGCCAAGCATGAAAAAATCGAACAGACCCTCGATGGCCTGAGCGATAGCGAAGTCATGGCCAAGCTGGGTCATGCCGGGGAATTTCCGGAAGGTCGATTCTTTCCAGACACCTATCGCTTTGTGCGCGGCATGACCGATGCCCAGTTGCTGGAAAAAGCCTACGACCGTCTTGAGAAAGTGCTTGCCCAGGAGTGGGAGCAGCGTGATCCGAGCGTGCCTTATGCCAACCCTTATCAGGCGCTGATCATGGCGTCACTGGTGGAAAAGGAAACCGGTGTGCCACAGGAACGCGGGCAAATTGCCGGGGTTTTTGTGCGCCGGATGAAAATCGGCATGCCGCTGCAAACCGATCCTACGGTGATCTATGGGCTGGGCGAGCGTTACAACGGCAAGCTGACACGGGCCCACTTGCGCGAGCCCACGCCGTACAACACCTATACGATTCCTGGCTTGCCGCCTACGCCCATCGCCATGGTGGGGCGTGAAGCGATTAATGCCGCCTTGCACCCGGTCAGTGGCTCCAGCCTTTACTTTGTGGCCAAGGGCGATGGTAGCCACACGTTTTCCGATGACCTGGATGCGCACAACAATGCGGTGCGCGAATTCCAGATCAAGCGCAGGGCCGATTACCGTTCGAGCCCCGCGCCGACCCCTGCTGCCGAGCCGGAGAGTCCCCCGGCCGAGCCGCAAGGCCCGAAAGACACTGATTAAGGATTGCTGCCTGTGACTGGCTTGTTTATTACCCTGGAAGGCCCCGAAGGCGCAGGAAAAAGCACCAACCGTGAGTACCTGGCAGAGCGCTTGCGCGCCGAAGGTATCGACGTGGTACTGACCCGCGAACCCGGCGGCACGCCGCTGGCCGAGCGTATCCGCGAGCTGCTGCTCACGCCCAGCGATGACGCGATGTGTGCCGACACCGAGCTGTTGCTGGTCTTTGCAGCCCGCGCCCAGCATCTGGCCGAAGTCATTCGCCCGGCGTTGGTCCGGGGTGCGGTGGTGCTGTGTGATCGCTTTACCGATGCCACTTATGCGTATCAGGGCGGCGGTCGGGGGCTGTCCTTTGAACGCATCGCGACTCTAGAGACCTTTGTCCAGGGTCCATTGCGTCCTGATCTGACCCTGGTGTTTGATCTGCCGATTGAAGTCGGCATGGCCCGGGCGAGTGCCCGGGGTCGACTTGACCGCTTCGAGCAGGAAGGTCGCACGTTCTTCGATGCGGTGCGCAGCACCTACCTTGAACGCGCCAAGGCAGAGCCTGCGCGTTATCGCCTGATCGATGCCGCGCAGACGCTCGAACAGGTTCAAGGGCAACTGGACGCCTTGTTGCCAGAATTGCTGGGCTTGCACCGTGGCTGAGGCCTATCCGTGGCAAGACAGCCTGTGGCAGCAAATGGCAGGGCGCGCGCAGCATGCCCACGCTTATTTGCTGCACGGGCCGGCGGGCATCGGCAAGCGGGCTCTGGCCGAACGACTGATGGCCAGTCTGCTGTGCAAGCAGCCGGTTGGGCTTGAAGCCTGCGGTACATGCAAATCCTGCTCGTTGCTGGCGGCGGGAAGTCACCCCGATCATTACATTCTTGAGCCTGAAGAAGCTGACAAGGCAATCAAGGTCGACCAGGTGCGCGATCTGGTCAGCTTTGTGGTGCAGACCGCCCAGTTGGGCGGGCGCAAGGTGGTACTGGTCGAGCCGGTAGAGTCGATGAATATCAACGCCGCCAACGCCTTGCTCAAAAGCCTTGAAGAACCCTCCGGCAACACCATCCTGCTGCTGGTCAGCCATCAGTCCAGTCGACTGTTGCCGACCATCCGCAGTCGCTGCGTGCAGCAGGCGTGCCCGTTGCCGAGCCAGGCATTGAGCCTTGAATGGCTGGCCAAGGCCCTGCCTGATACTGGCGAAGCTGAACGGGTCGAGTTATTGACCCTTGCCGCCGGATCGCCTCTGGGAGCCGTCAAGTTGCAGGCCCAGGGTGTTCGCGAACAACGGGCAGCGGTGGTGGAGGGCGTCAAGAAGGTGCTCAAGCGCGAGCTGTCGGCCAGTCAACTGGCGGAAAGCTGGAAAGCCATCCCGCTGCTGTTGCTGTTTGACTGGTTTTGCGACTGGTCGAACCTGATCCTGCGCTATCAACTGACCCAGGACGAAGCCGGGCTCGGGTTGGAAGACATGCGCAAAGTGCTGCAATACCTGGCGCAGAAAACCCCGCAGGACAAGGTTCTGAGCATTCAGGACTGGATTCTTGCCCAGCGCCAGAAGGTCTTGAGCAAGGCCAACCTTAACCGTGATCTGTTGGTCGAGGCGTTACTGGTGCAGTGGGCAAGCCTGCCCGGCCAGCGCTGATTTGATTGAATTGATAAGCAGGTAATTTTTGTATGTTGGTTGACTCTCATTGTCATCTCGATCGTCTTGATCTGAGCGCCCATGACGGCTCGCTGGACGCGGCTCTGGAGGCCGCGCGTCAACGCGGTGTCGGGCATTTTCTGTGTATCGGCGTAAGCGCCGACAACGCGGCCGATGTCAAAGCCCTGACCGATCGGTATGCCGATGTGGATTGCTCGGTGGGCGTCCACCCCCTGGACGTACAGCCGGGAGCGGCGCCAGCGCTGGACTGGCTGTTGAGCGAGCTGAATCACCCCAGGGTAGTGGCGATCGGTGAAACCGGTCTGGACTACCACTACGAGCCTGAAGCCGCCGAGTTGCAGCAATTGTCGTTCCGGGTGCATCTGGAAGCGGCGCAACAGACCGGCAAACCGGTGGTTATTCACACCCGTGGCGCCCGCGCCGATACCCTGAACTTGCTGCGTGAGGCGGCATTGCCCCAGGCTGGCGTGTTGCACTGCTTCACTGAAGACTGGGACATGGCCAAGGCGGCGCTGGACATGGGTTACTACATCTCGCTGTCGGGGATTGTGACCTTTCGCAATGCCGATGCCCTGCGCGATGTGGCCCGTCAGGTGCCTGCAGATCGCCTGCTGGTCGAGACCGATTCGCCTTACCTCGCCCCGATTCCCTATCGCGGCAAACCGAACCTGCCGCAGTACGTGCGTGAAGTCGCCGAGTTCCTGGCCATGTTGCGCGGTGAGTCTTACGAGCGCTTTGCAGAGCAAACCACCGAAAACTTCAAGCGTCTGTTTCCGCTGGCTCGGGTTGCACAGTCAATCTGACGTGGGAGCGGACCCGCTCGCGATAGCATCACCGAGCGCATCCATTCGGCCGCAGCGCCAGCATCGCGAGCAAGCCCGCTCCCACAGTTTTTAAAGTAAACAGGCAGGCAAAAAAAACCCGAACTCTGGGGAATTCGGGTTAAGACCATTAGGAGTAAAACAAAGGCACACATTCCGTTGCTGCCTAAATCGGCGAGACACTTTGGGGGGGATGTCACGCCGACACGTTAAGTATTGGCCAGCTTTGTCGAACGTCCAGCCAGGATTGATCGTTTTTTAAACAGATTTGGAATACCCGAGCTTCGCTTGAGTGCTCTGCGAGCCGCCGGTAAATCGTTTGAACACATCGATATGCAGGATGATCCGTGCAATTTAGTGTGACTAATGCATAATACTCCGCTTCGATTTTGACCCGAACAGACCTTTTCTTATGCACAAAGAACCCCGTAAGGTCCGTGAGTTTCGTCGCCGCGAGCAAGAAATTCTCGATACCGCGCTCAAGCTGTTCCTCGACCTGGGTGAAGACAGTGTCACCGTCGAGATGATTGCTGATGCCGTGGGTATCGGCAAAGGCACGATCTACAAGCACTTCAAGTCCAAGGCCGAGATCTACCTGCGCCTGATGCTCGACTACGAGCGCGATTTGAACGAGCTGCTGCATTCCGCCGACGTGGATAAAGACAAAGAGGCGCTGTCCCGTGCCTACTTTGAGTTTCGCATGCGTGATCCGCAGCGCTACCGGTTGTTTGATCGCCTTGAAGAAAAGGTGGTGAAGGGCAACCAGGTGCCAGAACTGGTCGAAGAGCTGCACAAGATCCGCGCCTCGAACTTTGAGCGCCTGACCCTGTTGATCAAGGGGCGTATCAGTGAAGGCAAGCTCGAAGACGTACCGCCATACTTCCATTACTGCGCAGCGTGGGCTCTGGTGCACGGCGCTGTGGCGCTATATCACTCGCCGTTCTGGAGCAATGTGCTGGAAGATCAGGAAGGCTTCTTTCAGTTCCTGATGGACATTGGCGTACGCATGGGCAACAAGCGCAAGCGTGACACCGATACCCCGGCTGTAGAGTAACCCCGGCCAGTATTTGCCTTCATGGCTTATGGCCTTGAGGCTTATAATCAGGCTTGGGTCTTGCCAAAACCTGATTTATGAGTCAGGTTTTGCGGCGGCCCATTTCCCCCGCGCCGGAGTCATCCATGATCGTTGATCGCCAAGGCAGACGTTTTCGCAACTTGCGTATCAGTCTGACCTCCGCTTGCAACTATGCCTGCACCTACTGTGTGCCTAACGGCAAGCGGTTGGTTGCCGCGCAGGATGAGCTGTCGGCCGAAGCGATGGTGCGCGGGGTGGCTTATCTGATTGAGGCTGCTGGCATCGAGCGCTTGCGCATTACCGGCGGCGAACCGCTGGTCAGCCCCAAGCTTGAAACCTTTATGCGCGAAGTCGGGCAGTTGGGCTTGAGCGACATCAGCCTGACCACTAACGGCCAATTGCTTGCACGCAAGTTGCCGTTGCTGCTGGATGCGGGCATCCGCCGTCTCAATGTCTCTCTCGACACCCTTGATCCAGAAGCGTTTCGCAGCATTGCCCGTGGCGGTGATCTGCCGACGGTGCTCGAGGGCATGCAGCAGGCCCGGGAAGCGGGGATCAAGATCAAGGTCAATATGGTGCCCTTGCGCGGACAGAACCTGGATCAGGTGATGCCGCTGCTGGAGTACTGCCTTGAGCGCGGTTATGAACTGCGTTTTATCGAGCTGATGCGCATGGGCCATCTGGCCAGTGATAGCAATGCCTTTCTGCAGCAGTTCGTCAGCTTGCAGCAGCTGTTGTCGCTGATTGGCGAGCGCTACGAATACTTGCAGGCCGATGCGCCAATCGATGCCACGGCGGTGCGCTACCAGATCCCGGATCATGGTTATTTCGGGGTGATCGCCAACGAGAGCGTGCCGTTTTGCCGTACGTGCTCACGGCTGCGACTGTCTTCCACGGGATGGCTACATGGTTGCCTGTCGTCGAGCAATCGCCATTATGTGGGTGATCTGCTCAACAAGCCTCGCCACCAGGCGCTGCCTGCGCTGCAAGGCCTGCTGATGAAAGCCCTGGGTGACAAACAGGACGTGGCTTTCTCCGGTGGTGCCACGGTGATGAAGATCATCGGCGGCTAAAGCCCGTTCTCACAGCCTAACAGTGACCTGCTAAAACTGGCGCGCAATCTGCATCACGGGACTATTCGCCGGTTTTTTGTCACCGGCATCGGGAGAACGGGATGCGTGGTCTGATTGTTTGGCTGGCTTTATTGGCGCTCGGCGGCTGCATGAAGCTCAGCGATCTGGGTGAGGGCGCGCGTTATCAGCTGAGTGACGCAGGCATGCTCGATCACAGCAACACCCGGCGCAGCAACTCGCTGCGTATTCAGCCAGACTCCTTTATCTACATCGCCCAAGGGCCATTTGCCCCTGTCGGCGATCCGTACGTGCGCCCCAATGTGGTGGCCGAAGAGGCGTTCAACGGTTTTGTCGAATACTTTCCCATGGTGCGCCGTGCCAAAGCGCCGCTCGGGCTCGATCAGGCAATGACCGAAGCCAGGGGCTTTGGCGCTCACTACTTGCTGTTCACCCGTTTTGCCCGGGCCGATGACCGCATCGGCAACAGCGACGAATGGCTCGACCAGGAAGAGATCAGCCGACTGGGGATCGACAGTGGCGTGATCCAGGTGATGCTGATCGAGACCAGTACCCAGTATTTGATCGATACCGCCACCATTCGCAGCCGCGGCGGTTTGCTGACGTTCCATGACAACAAGCCCGCAGACCTGATCGGACCGCCGCTCGCCAAGTACGCTCGCAGCTTGATAGGCTTGAGCGATCAATAAGTCGAGGAGAGCAACATGAGCGAGCCGGTAGACGTCAGCAACCTGTTGGCGCAAATTCCCAGGGCCGACAAAGGCCTGCCGCCCGTTCACTTGTGGGATACCGCCTTTTGCGGCGATATCGACATGCGTATTGCCCGCGATGGCACCTGGTACTACATGGGCACACCCATTGGCCGCAAGCCCATGGTCAAGCTCTTCTCGACGATCATTCGCCGCGACGGCGATGATTACTTTCTGATTACCCCGGTAGAAAAAGTCGGCATCAAAGTCGATGACGCGCCTTTTGTCGCGGTGACTTTGGACGTGGAGGGGCAGGGCGAGCAGCAAGTCCTGCGTTTTACCACCCAAGTCGACGAGTCGATCAATGCCGGCTCCGAGCATCCGCTGCGTTTCGTCATTGACCCCCAGACCCAGGAGCCCGCGCCTTATGTGCATGTGCGGCGCAATCTTGAAGCCCTGATCCACCGCAATGTGTTCTACCAGCTGGTAGAGCTGGCGGTGGAGCGCAAGATCGACGGGCGGAACTGGCTGGGCGTGTGGAGTGGTGGGGAGTTTTTCCCGATCGGGCCTGCCTAGGCTATCCCGCGAACACTAATCTCCCATAATGTGGGATGTTAAATTATATATTGAGATTTAATTAGCCCTGGGTTTATAGTCGGCCTCAGCTCTACGCACTCACACTTAAAAAAACAAAACAGGTGAAGTGATGCCGAACTATCCCAGGGTGCTCCTGCGCACTAGCGCGTCTGCACGTCCCGCCCAATCCCCCATGCTTTTTAACCGGTCATCGACAGATGCCCGGTTTTTGTCGTGTCCAGGAGTCTTGATCAATGGCTGAACCTCTTGCATTGCCACTCGTAGCCGAACCACCCCGTGGTGAGCGCCTGAAGAACAAGGTCGTACTGTTGACCGGCGCCGCCCAAGGTATTGGGGAAGCCATCGTGGCCAGCTTCGTGGCGCAACAGGCGAAAATGGTCATCAGCGATATTCAGGCCGAAAAGGTGGAGAAAGTTGCCGCCCATTGGCGTGATCAAGGCGCGGATGTGCGGGCAATCAGAGCCGATGTGTCTTGCCAGGCAGACCTGCATGCCCAGGCCGCACTGGCGTTGCAACTGCACGGTCGGGTCGATGTGCTGATCAATTGCGCCGGGGTCAACGTGTTCCGCGACCCTCTGGAAATGACCGAAGAAGACTGGCGCCGTTGTTTCGCCATCGATCTGGATGGCGCCTGGTACGGCTGCAAGGCGGTTTTGCCGCAGATGATCGAGCAAGGCATCGGCAGCATCATCAACATTGCCTCAACCCATTCGAGCCACATCATTCCAGGTTGTTTCCCGTACCCGGTGGCCAAGCACGGCCTGATGGGCCTGACCCGTGCCCTGGGCATCGAATACGCACCCAAGGGCATCCGGGTGAACGCCATCGCGCCGGGGTATATCGAGACGCAGCTCAACGTCGATTACTGGAACGGTTTCGCCGACCCCCATGCCGAGCGTCAGCGTGCACTCGACCTGCACCCGCCACGGCGTATCGGCCAGCCGCTTGAGGTGGCAATGACTGCCGTGTTCCTGGCCAGCGATGAAGCACCGTTTATCAATGCCTCGTGCATCACCCTCGATGGCGGGCGCTCAGTGATGTACCACGATTGATCGCTTGCCCGGACACAACAGGTTCTGCAGACCGTTAAAAATAAAAACAAGGAGTCAGCCATGAAACGTCGTCACGGTATCCGTTCCCTGTGTTGTGCGGCCCTGGCCGCTACCGCCTTCAGCCTCAGCAGTGGGCTGCAGGCGGGCGACCCGGTGAAGATCGGCTTTTTGGTCAAGCAGGCGGAGGAACCCTGGTTCCAGACCGAATGGGCCTTCGCTGAAAAAGCCGCCCAGGATAAAGGCTTTACCCTGATCAAAATCGCCGTGCCGGACGGCGAGAAGACCCTGTCAGCCATCGATAGCCTGGCGGCCAACGGCGCCCAGGGTTTTGTGATTTGTCCGCCGGATGTGGGCCTTGGCCCTGCCATCATGGCCAAGGCCAAGCTTAACGGCTTGAAAGTGATCGCTGTGGATGACCGCTTTGTCGACGCCAGCGGCAAGTTTATGGAAGAGGTGCCGTACCTGGGCATGGCGGCGTTCGAAGTGGGCCAGAAACAGGGCAGTGCGATGGTCACTGAAGCGAAAAATCGCAATTGGGACTGGAAAGACACCTATGCGGTGATCAACACCTTCAACGAGCTGGATACGGCTAAAAAGCGCACGGATGGCTCAGTCAAATCCTTGAAGGACGCGGGCTTGCCAGACGATCACATTTTGTACTCCGCGCTTAAAACCCTCGACGTGCCCGGCAGCATGGACGCCACCAACTCGGCGCTGGTCAAACTGCCCGGCGGCGCGAAGAACCTGATCATTGGCGGGATGAACGACAGCACTGTGCTCGGCGGAGTGCGTGCCACGGAAAGTGCCGGCTTTGCGCCCGCCAATGTGATCGGCATCGGCATCAATGGCACCGACGCCATTGGTGAACTGAAAAAGGCCAACAGTGGCTTTTTCGGCTCCATGCTCCCCAGCCCGCATATTGAAGGCTACAAGACGGCGACCATGATGTTTGAGTGGATCACCGAGGGTAAAGAACCGCCGCTGTACACCGCGATGGATGAGGTAACGCTGATTACCCGTGACAACTTCAAGGAAGAACTGACCAAGATCGGTCTGTGGAATTGAACGCGCCGGGGAGTGGCGCCGCCAGCTTGCGCTTCAACGGCATCGGCAAGCAGTTTCCCGGTGTACAGGCGCTGGCCAATATCAGTTTCGTCGCTCACCCGGGGCAGGTTCATGCGCTGATGGGTGAGAACGGTGCCGGTAAATCAACCCTGTTGAAGATTCTCGGTGGCGCCTATCAGCCCAGCAGCGGACATTTGCAAATCGGTGAGCAGGCGCTGACCTTCAAGTCCACTGCTGAAAGTATTGCCAGCGGGGTCGCGGTCATCCATCAGGAGTTGCATCTGGTACCTGAAATGACCGTGGCCGAGAACCTGTTTCTGGGGCATTTGCCTGCGCGTTTTGGCTTGATTAACCGCCGCTTGCTGCGTCAGCAGGCCCTGGATTTGCTCAAGGGCCTGGCGGATGAAATCGATCCGCAGGAGAAAATTGCACGTCTGTCACTGGGGCAGCGCCAATTGGTGGAAATCGCCAAGGCGCTGTCCCGTGGCGCCCACGTGATTGCCTTCGATGAACCCACCAGCAGCCTTTCGGCCCGCGAAATCGATCGGTTGATGGCAATCATTGCCCGCCTGCGCGACGAAGGAAAAGTGGTGCTCTACGTTTCCCATCGCATGGAGGAAGTGTTCCGTATCTGCAATGCGGTCACGGTGTTCAAGGACGGCCGCTACGTGCGCACCTTCGAGCAGATGAGTGACCTGACCCACGATCAGTTGGTGACGTGCATGGTCGGTCGCGATATTCAGGATATTTATGACTACCGCCCTCGCGAGCACGGCGCGGTCGCGCTCAAAGTCCAGGGGTTGCTCGGCCCGGGACTGCGTGAACCGGTGAGTTTCGAGGTGCGCCAGGGCGAAATACTGGGCCTGTTCGGGCTGGTGGGGGCGGGGCGTACCGAACTGTTGCGCCTGCTCGGCGGGCTGGCCCGCAACAGCGCCGGTCGCCTTGAATTGCAGGGGGCCGAACTGACGCTGCGCTCGCCCCGTGATGCGATCGGTGCCGGGGTCTTGCTGTGCCCGGAGGACCGCAAGAAGGAAGGCATCATCCCCCTCGCCAGCGTCGCCGAGAACATCAATATCAGTGCCCGTGGCGCTCATTCGACCCTGGGTTTGCTGCTGCGTGGCAAGTGGGAGCGCGCCAATGCCGACAAGCAGATCAAGGCGCTGAAAGTGAAGACCCCGAGCGCGGCGCAAAAAATCATGTACCTGTCCGGCGGCAATCAGCAAAAGGCCATTCTCGGGCGCTGGTTGTCGATGCCCATGAAGGTGCTGCTGCTCGACGAGCCGACGCGAGGCATCGATATCGGCGCCAAGGCCGAGATCTACCAGATCATCCACACCCTGGCGGCCAATGGTATAGCGGTCATCGTGGTGTCCAGCGACCTGATGGAGGTGCTGGGCATCAGCGATCGCATTCTGGTGCTGTGTGAAGGCGCGGTGTGCGGCGAACTGCCTCGCGACCGGGCCAATGAATCCAACCTGTTGCAGATGGCCTTGCCCCGCCAGCGCGGTTGAAGGCGTGATCCCTTGAGAGGTTTACATGACAATTCAAAACACATCACTGCCGCCTGCGCGTAAGCCCCTGGACGTGCGTCGCTTCCTCGACGACTGGGTGATGTTGCTGGCGGCGCTGGCAATCTTCCTGCTTTGTACCTTGCTGATCGACAACTTTTTGTCGCCGCTGAACATGCGGGGCCTGGGGCTGGCGATTTCCACCACCGGGATTGCCGCCTGCACCATGCTTTATTGCCTGGCGTCGGGTCATTTCGACTTGTCCGTGGGTTCGGTAATCGCCTGCTCCGGCGTCGTGGCGGCGGTGGTCATGCGTGACACAGACAGCGTCTTTCTGGGTGTCAGCGCTGCGTTGGGCATGGGCCTGATCGTTGGCCTGATCAACGGGATAGTCATCGCCAAGCTGCGGGTCAACGCGTTGATCACCACGTTGGCGACCATGCAGATTGTGCGTGGTCTGGCCTACATCTTTGCCAACGGCAAGGCGGTGGGGGTGTCCCAGGAATCGTTCTTTGTCTTTGGCAACGGCCAATGGTTCGGTGTGCCGGTGCCGATCCTGATCACCCTTGTGTGCTTTGTGTTTTTCGGCTGGCTGCTCAACTACACCACCTATGGGCGCAACACCATGGCCATTGGCGGCAACCCGGAAGCGGCCCTGCTGGCGGGGGTCAATGTTGATCGCACCAAGATCATCATCTTTGCCGTACACGGGCTGGTAGGTGCACTGGCCGGTGTCATCCTTGCCTCTCGCATGACCTCTGGCCAGCCGATGATCGGCCAGGGCTTCGAGTTGACCGTGATCTCGGCCTGCGTGCTGGGCGGTGTATCGCTAAGCGGAGGGGTAGGGATGATTCGCCACGTGATAGCTGGCGTACTGATTTTGGCCATTATCGAAAATGCGATGAACCTGAAGAACATCGACACGTTTTACCAGTACGTGATTCGCGGCTCGATCCTGTTACTGGCGGTGGTGATCGATCGCCTGAAGCAGCGCTGAGTCCTGGCCCTGTCTCTGTAGTCGCTGCCGCAGGCGGCGATAAGGGCCGAAGGGCCTTCATTCCTGATCAAAAGATTAAGGTCGCTACGTCGCAGTGGCGCACCAACCCCATCGCAGCCTGCGGCAGCGGTTACAGAGTTTAAAGCGTATTAAATCCCTATATATGAGATGTATATTTATATATTGAGATTTACAGCGCTGGCGGTTTATAGTCTCCTGCACGGACTCACAGCATTCACTGCTAAAAACAAAACAGGTGAAGCGATGCAGGCGCAATTGATCGCGCTCGATTGGGGAACGACCTCCCTTCGTGCTTATTTACTCGGCCCCGCCGGGCAGGTGCTGAAAATGCGCTCGCTGGCTTGCGGGATCATGCAGTTGCCGGATACCGCCCGGTTGATTGCAGGTCACTGGTGTACCGACGGCTTTGAGCTGGCGTTCGATGAGGCATGTGCCGACTGGCTGCAAGCCAACCCCGGCATCCCGGTCATTGCCTGCGGCATGGTCGGTAGCGCCCAGGGCTGGATTGAGGCGGCTTACCGCGAGACACCTGCCAGCCTCGCGGACTTGAGCACAGCCTTGCAGACGGTACGCAGCGTGCAGGGAGTTGATGTCCATATCGTGCCGGGCGTGATCCAGCACTCAACCCTGCCCAACGTCATGCGCGGCGAAGAAACCCAGGTACTGGGCGTCCTGCAAACCCACCCTCATCTCAACGATTGCTTGATCGGCCTGCCAGGCAGCCACTCCAAATGGGTGCAGGTGCAGGACGGCTGCCTGGTGCATTTCGATACCTTCATGACTGGCGAGTTGTATGCCGCCGTCTGCGAGCACACGATTCTGGGTCGTACCCAGCAGCCTGCTGCGCAGTTTGACGCCGCTGCATTTGCCCGTGGCGTAGAGGTGGCGCTGTCCCCGGACGGCGAGCGCGGCCCGCTGTCGACGCTGTTCAGCGCACGTACCCTGAGCCTTACCGGGCAGCTAAGCCCGGTCCAGCAGCCTGACTATGTGTCCGGTCTGCTGATTGGTCATGAGCTGGCCGCGCTGGGCAATGTGTTACGCCGACGCCGGGGCGCTAAACCGCTGCCAGCGATCATTCTGATTGGCAATACGCAACTCTGTGAGCGCTACCGGCGTGCACTGGGTGCCTGCGGATTCGCCGATGTGAGCCTGGCAGAACAGGCTACCGAGCAAGGTTTATGGCACCTGGCCCAGGCGGCCGGGTTGCTCCAACACACTGATCTGGAGGCCTGAGATGCTCAAGCAAGCACTGGCAAAAAACGGACTGATCGCGATTCTTCGCGGTTTGCGTCCACACGAGGCGCAAGCTATCGGCAAAGTGCTGTATGAAGAGGGTTTTCGTACCCTGGAAGTACCGCTCAATTCTCCACAGCCCTATGAAAGCATCCGTATCTTGCGCAGCACCTTGCCTGCCGACTGCCTGGTCGGCGCGGGCACGGTGTTGACGGCGCAACAGGTCGAGCAGGTGAAAGCGGCGGGGGGGCAGGTGATTGTCATGCCCCACAGCGACCCCACCGTGCTGCGTGCGGCCAAGGCGGCGGGCTTGTACCTGTCGCCGGGTGTCGCCACGCCCACCGAAGCCTTTGCTGCGCTGGCCGAAGGTGCCGATGTGCTGAAGATGTTCCCGGCCGAGCAAATGGGCCCGGCCGTGGTCAAGGCCTGGCTGGCCGTGTTGCCCGCCGGTACGTTGCTGATCCCGGTTGGCGGCATAACCCCGGACAACATGCAGGTGTTTGTCGATGCCGGGGTATCCGGGTTCGGTTTAGGCTCCGGCCTGTTCAAGCCCGGGATGAGCCCGGATCAAGTGGCGGTTAACGCCAAAGCCTACGTGCACGCCTGGAATGCCCGGCGTCAGGCCAACTGACTGGCGCTGTGGCGCCCCATCGAACAAGAGAGACAACACGATGAAAATCACCAAACTCACCACCTATCTGGTTCCGCCGCGCTGGTTGTTCCTGAAGATCGAAACCGATGAAGGCGTGACCGGCTGGGGTGAACCCGTGGTCGAAGGCCGCGCCCACACCGTGGCCACTGCGGTGGATGAACTGTCGGACTACTTGATCGGCAAGGACCCGCGCAATATCGAAGACATCTGGACCGTGCTCTATCGCGGCGGTTTTTACCGTGGCGGGGCGGTACACATGAGCGCCCTGGCCGGTATCGACCAGGCACTGTGGGATATCAAGGGCAAGGCGCTGGGGGTGTCGATCAGCGATTTGCTGGGTGGCCAGGTGCGGGACAAGATCCGGGTCTATTCGTGGATCGGCGGCGACCGTCCGGCCGACACGGCCAGGGCAGCCAAAGAGGCCGTGAGCCGGGGGTTTACCGCGATAAAAATGAACGGCACCGAAGAGCTGCAGTTTGTCGACAGCTTTGAAAAGGTCGATCTGGCGCTGGCCAACGTGGCGGCGGTGCGTGATGCGGTGGGACCTAATGTCGGCATTGGTGTGGATTTCCATGGTCGTGTCCACAAGCCGATGGCCAAGATCCTGATGAAGGAGCTGGACGCGTACAAGCTGATGTTTATCGAAGAACCGGTACTGAGCGAAAACTACGAGGCGCTTAAAGAGCTGGCGCCGCTGACCAGCACACCGATTGCCCTTGGCGAGCGGCTGTTTTCACGCTGGGATTTCAAGCGGGTGCTCAGCGAAGGTTATGTCGACATCATCCAGCCGGATGCGTCCCATGCGGGCGGGATCACCGAAACCCGCAAAATCGCCAACATGGCCGAAGCCTATGACGTGGCCCTGGCCTTGCACTGCCCCCTGGGGCCGATTGCACTGGCAGCCTGCTTGCAACTGGATGCGGTCTGCTACAACGCCTTTATCCAGGAGCAAAGCCTGGGCATCCACTACAACGAAAGCAACGACCTGCTGGACTACGTCAAAGACCCGGCGGTATTCGATTACGACAAAGGCTTTGTAAAAATCCCCAACGGTCCGGGCCTGGGTATCGAGATCAACGAAGAGTACGTGCAGGAACGTGCGTTGATCGGCCACCGCTGGCGCAACCCGATCTGGCGCCATGCCGATGGCAGTTTTGCCGAGTGGTAATGCCACTCATGTAGTCGCTGCCGAAGGCTGCGAAGGGTTGCGTAGCAACACGTTATATCGCAAGCACCGATGGCCCCTTCGCAGCCTGCGGCAGCGACTACAGGTTCTGCCCCACGACCTCAATAAACATAAGAAAGAGGCATGCCCATGTCATCTGCAAGCACTGTCGCGCCCGCGATTTTAGTGGCGCCTAGCCGCAAGCGTTTTTTCATCATGGTGCTGTTGTTCATCACCGTGGTGATCAACTACCTGGACCGCAGCAACCTGTCGATTGCCGCACCCGCACTGACCACCGACCTGGGGCTGGACCCGGTGCATGTGGGCCTGATTTTTTCGGCTTTCGGCTGGACTTACGCCGCCATGCAAATCCCCGGCGGCTGGCTGGTGGATCGGGTGCCGCCGCGTATTCTCTACAGCGTCGCCTTGCTGCTGTGGTCGGTGGCCACGGTGATGCTCGGCTTTGCCGCGAGCTTTATCGCCCTGTTCGTCTTGCGCATGGCGGTGGGTGCGCTGGAAGCCCCGGCGTACCCGATCAACAGCCGGGTGGTGACCACCTGGTTCCCGGAGCGCGAGCGCGCTACGGCCATTGGTTTTTACACTTCAGGGCAGTTTGTCGGCCTGGCGTTTCTGACGCCGGTACTGGCCTGGCTGCAGCACCACTGGGGCTGGCACATGGTGTTTGTCAGCACCGGTGCGGTGGGGATTGCCTGGGCCGTTATCTGGTACGCGGTGTACCGCGAACCCCGGGACTTCAAGGGCGTCAATCAGGCTGAAATCGATTTGATCGCCGAGGGGGGCGGGCTGGTGGATATCCAGAGCCAGACCGCCAAACGCAAGGCGGCGTTCAGTTGGCTGGACCTGGGGATCGTGCTCACCAAACGTAAACTGTGGGGCATTTATCTGGGGCAGTTCTGCCTGAATTCGACGCTGTGGTTTTTCCTGACATGGTTCCCCACCTACCTGGTGAAATACCGCGGCATGGACTTTATCAAGTCCGGTTTGCTGGCTTCGTTGCCGTTTCTGGCGGCGTTTGTGGGCGTGCTGTGTTCCGGGTTCTTTTCTGACTGGTTGATTCGTCGCGGCTACTCGGTGGGCTTTGCCCGCAAGCTGCCGATCATTGGCGGGTTGCTGATTTCGACCTCGATCATTGGCGCCAACTTTGTCGACTCGACGCCGCTGGTGATTGCGTTTCTGGCCCTGGCGTTTTTTGGCAACGGGCTGGCGTCGATTACCTGGTCCCTGGTGTCGACACTGGCACCGGCGCGGCTGCTGGGGCTTACCGGCGGGGTGTTCAATTTGATCGGTAACCTGTCGGCGATTACCACGCCCATCGTGATCGGCTTTTTGGCCACCGGCGACTCGTTTGCCCCGGCAATCACCTATATTTCGGTGCTGGCGCTGCTGGGGGCGTTGTCCTACATCTTGCTGGTGGGCAAGGTCGAGCGGATCGAGCTGTAGCCGTCAGTCAGCCGGGCGACCATAATGCTGCCCGGTTCTCACCTATCAATGGAAAGGCTGGCTATGCAGGACGACTCCACGAAAATCGCTCCGACCGGTACTCAAACCTTGCTCCGCGGCCTGGCGGTGGTTCAGGCCGTGGCCAATGGCGCGCGCGACCTCAAGGACATCGCCCGGGTGATCGGGACCACGCGCAGCACCACCCATCGCCTGGCCAGTTGCCTGGTGGATGAGCGTTATTTGCGGGTGTTGCCCAAAGTGGGATATTTGCTGGGTCCCAAGCTGATCGAGTTGGGTTTTCAGGCCCGTGAAGAGCTGCCGTTGGTGACGCTGGCCGAGCCGTATCTGGATCAATTGTCAGCCTTGACCGGCGATACCATTCATTTGGCGGTGCGCGAGGGGGATGAGGTGCTGTACCTGCACAAGAACCCGGGGCGAAATGGCCCGGAGATGCGTTCGCGGGTGGGGCACCGGATGGCGATGGCACGTACCGGTATTGGCAAGGCCATGTTGCTGGATGCGCCCCTGGACGAATGGCGGCGCCTGTATGAAGCCGGCCAGAGCGCAGGCGGCAAAAACCCGTTGTGGCCCGATCATCAGGAGCCGTCGTGGGAGCAGTTCGAGGAGCGCATGCGCGGGTATGTGGCGGGAGGGTATGCGTTTGACCTGGAAGACAACGAACCGTCGATCCGCTGTGTGGCTGCGCCCATACGTGATGCCAGCGGGCAGATCGTCGCGGCCATCAGTATCGCCAGCACTGTGCCGTATATGCCCCATGAGAAAATGACCGGGTTGATCCCGGTCATTACCCATGCCGCACAACAGATATCGGCGGAGTTGGGCGGCTAAAACCCTTGGCTTAGGCTTTCAGGGTTTTCATGTCGATCACGAAACGGTATTTCACGTCGCCTTTAACCACGCGCTCAAAGGCTTCGTTGATGTTTTTGATGTCGAGCATTTCGATGTCGCAGGTAATCCCGTGCTCGGCGCTGAAATCCAGCATCTCCTGGGTTTCGGCAATGCCGCCGATCAACGAACCGGCCAGCACGCGGCGCTTGAATACCAGGTTGAAGGCGTTGAGTGCCGGTTCAACCGGTTCGATCAGGCCCACCAGAATGTGCACGCCGTCAAACGTCAGGGTTTCGAGGTACGGGTTCAGGTCGTGCGGCACCGGAATGGTGTCCAGCAGGAAGTTGAAGGTGCCTGCAGCGGCTTTCATCTGCTCGGCGTCGGTGGACACGATCACGTGGTCTGCACCTTGGCGATAGGCTTCTTCGGCCTTGGCCTGGGAGCGGGTGAACAGCGTCACTTCAGCGCCCAGGGCCTTGGCGAACTTGATGCCCATGTGGCCCAGGCCGCCCATGCCCAGAATCCCGACCTTGTCGCCCGGCTCAACACCGTAATGAACCAGTGGCGAGTAGGTGGTGATGCCGGCGCACAGCAGCGGTGCGGCGCTGGCCGGGTCGAGGTTTTTCGGGATGCTCAGCACGAAGTGTTCGCTGACCACCATGTTGTTCGAGTAACCGCCCATTGTCAGCGTGCCGTCGATACGGTCCGGGCTGGCGTAGGTCTGGGTCATGCCTTCCAGGCAGTATTGCTCAAGATCTTCCTTGCAGGCCGAGCAGGTACGGCACGAGTCGACCATGCAGCCTACGCCGACCAGGTCGCCGACCTTGTGTTTGGTGACTTTGTCGCCAATGGCCGTCACCTTGCCGACGATTTCATGGCCAGGCATCAGGGGGTAAGTCGCGAAGCCCCAGTCATTGCGCGCCTGGTGGATGTCGGAGTGGCAAACGCCGCAGTACAGCACTTCGATGGCGACGTCGTCCGGGCGGGGGGCGCGACGGTTGAACTGCATCGGCGCCAGTGGGGCCTTGGCGTTCTGAGCGGCATAACCGATAGCGTTATAAGTGACAGTGGACATGAGAACCTCGCGAAACGTTGACTGTGTAGAGGGGGGGATTTTGCGCCTGGATGCTTTGCAGGACTATGACGATTCCTCCGTGTGTCATGCCTAATACTCCGGAGTAACAGGTCTGCTGTCGCTTTATTGACCAATTCTGCGAAGATGCAGCTGTCTATTCCTCCTGTGAAAATTTCTCCATGCTTTTGACCCGTCACCGGGACGAGAACGCCATGCTGGTGTCTCTGATCGAACCGCTGGCGACACAAACCGGTTTTGTGTCCACCTTGTTACCTGAAGTTCGGGTTGTTTCTGCGTGCCGGGTAGTGGCCCGTATGCCGCAGATCTATGAGCCTAGCCTAATGGTGATTGCCCAAGGCAGTAAGTTGGCCTATCTGGGGCAGCGCACGATGGAATACGGTGCAGGGCATTATCTGGTGCAGGCGCTGTCAGTGCCTTTTGAGTGTGAAACCTTTGCCTCCGAGGACGCGCCTCTGCTGGGGGTGGCAATCAGTATTGATCGCGCCGTGCTGGGGGAGTTGGTGCTGGCGATGGGGCTGGCCCCGGATCGCAGTGCCGTGGCGCAGACGCCTGAGTCGATGACGTCGGCGGTACTGGATGACGACATGCGCCACGCCGTCGAGCGCCTGCTGCGTTGCCTGCATGATCCGATGGAGTGCCGGATCATGGGCCAGGCACGGCTGCGCGAAGTGTTGTTCGCGGCATTGCGCGGGCCGCAGGCGGGTGTGTTGCGGGCATTGGTCGAGCAGCAAGGGCAGTTTGCACGGGTGGCGGCATCGTTGAGTCACTTGCATGAGCATTTCGCGCAGCCGCTGAATGTCGAGACCCTGGCCCGTTGCGCGAACATGAGTGCATCCACGTTTCACGAACATTTCAAGCGCAGCACTTTGCTGTCGCCGGTGCAGTACCTCAAGCGTTTGCGGCTGTTGCGGGCACAGCAATTGTTATTGAGCGAGGGACTGGGTGTGGCGCAGGTGGCAGAGCGCGTGGGCTATCAAAGTACTTCGCAGTTCAGTCGCGAGTACAAGCGCTACTTCGAGCGCAGCCCGGGGCATGAAGGGGTGGGTGCTAGCCAGCCGGTGTGACGGGCCTGTTGTGGGAGAGGGCTTGCTCGCGATGCGGGCAGCGCAATCTGTCAGGCAAACCTGGGCGATCCCATCGCGAGCAAGCCCGCTCCCACAAATCCGGGGGCAATAAAAAAGGCCCCCGAAGGAGCCTTTTTGACTTACATGTTCGGGTAAGTCGGCCCGCCGCCACCTTCCGGGGTTACCCAGGTGATGTTCTGCGATGGGTCCTTGATGTCACAGGTTTTGCAGTGAACGCAGTTTTGCGAGTTGATCTGGAAGCGTTTTTCGCCGCTTTCCTGGGTGATCACCTCGTACACGCCCGCCGGGCAGTAGCGCTGTGCCGGCTCGTCGTAGAGCGGCAGGTTGACGCTGATCGGGATGCTCGGGTCGCGCAGCTTGAGGTGGCACGGCTGCTCTTCTTCATGGTTGGTGCTGGAGATGAACACCGAGCTGAGCTTGTCGAAGCTGAGCTTGCCGTCGGGTTTCGGGTAGTCGATTTTCTTGCAGTCTTTGGCCTGTTTCAGACACGCATAGTCTGGCTTGGTGTCGTGCAGGGTGAACGGCAGTTTGCCGCCGAAGATGTTCTGATCCATCCAGTTGAAGCCCGCGCCCATGATCGGGCCGAACTTGTGCATTGCCGGGCCGAAGTTACGGCTGGCGAACAGTTCGTCGAACAGCCAGCTGGCTTTGAAGGCCTCAACGTAGGTGTTGAGTACGTCACCGCCTTCGGAGTCCGCCAGCAGTGACTCGGCCACAGCTTCTGCTGCGAGCATGCCGGACTTCATTGCAGTGTGGCTGCCCTTGATCTTGGCCACGTTCATGGTGCCCAAGTCGCAACCAATCAGTGCGCCACCGTTGAAAACCATTTTTGGCAGGGAGTTCAGACCGCCTTTGGCCAGGGCGCGGGCGCCGTAGCTGATGCGTTTGCCGCCTTCGAGGTATTGCTTGAGCACCGGGTGATGCTTGAGGCGCTGAAACTCGTCGAACGGTGACAGGAACGTGTTGCTGTAGGACAGGTCAACGATCAGGCCGACAACGACCTGGTTGTTTTCCAGGTGATACAGGAAAGAGCCGCCGGTGTTTTCGCTGCTGATGATGTCCAGCGGCCAGCCAGCGGTGTGGACGACCAGGCCTGGCTGATGTTTGGCCGGGTCGATTTCCCAGATTTCCTTCAGGCCAATACCGTAATGCTGGGCGTCGGCCTCACTGTCGAGCTTGAAGCGTTCGATCAGTTGCTTGCCCAGGTGGCCACGGCAGCCTTCTGCGAACAGGGTGTACTTGCCACGCAGCTCCATGCCCGGGGTGTATAGACCTTCTTTAGGGTTGCCTTCACGGTCA
Organism: Pseudomonas sp. MF06569; assembly: GCF_059862735.1. NCBI lineage: Bacteria > Pseudomonadati > Pseudomonadota > Gammaproteobacteria > Pseudomonadales > Pseudomonadaceae > Pseudomonas > Pseudomonas sp. MF06569. Next base: position 165,330 of record NZ_JCBCUZ010000002.1, read on the forward strand.
ACGCCCAGGTCGCCGGTGATGATCCCGCGAACCACATTGTTTTCGTCGAACAGGACTTCTTGAGCAGCAAAGCCGGGGTAGATTTCTACGCCCAGGTTTTCGGCCTGTTGCGCCAGCCAGCGGCACAGGTTGCCCAGGGAGATGATGTAGTTGCCTTCGTTGTGCATGGTTTTAGGCACAAAAAGGTCAGGCACCTTGGTCGCAGTGCTATCGCTGCGCAGTACATAGATGTCGTCGCGGGTCACTGGAGTGTTGAGCGGAGCGCCCAGTTCTTTCCAGTCCGGGAACAATTCGTTCAAGGCACGGGGTTCGAAAACAGCACCAGATAGAATGTGAGCACCGACTTCGGAGCCTTTTTCAACCACGCAGACGCTGATTTCTTTACCGGCTTCGGCGGCCTTCTGCTTTAAGCGGCAGGCGGCGGACAAACCGGCAGGGCCGGCGCCGACGATGACCACGTCGAATTCCATGTATTCGCGTTCCACAGGTTCTCTCCTACTCAAGGCTCAACGGTATTTTTCTAATTGGAGGTTTGGCACTTCATCCATTACGCCCTCGACCCCGAGGTTGAAGAATCAATGGATGACGCACCGCTCTCTCTGATGGGCGGGCATTATATCTACACCACTAGCAGCGTCCAATACAAACGTTTGTTTGAATCCGCTGCAAGCCAGATAAATCAAAGACGCGCGGCTCAAAACTGGCCCATTTGCTGTATTGACCGCAAAAGGCGTTCCGGTCAAGATACGGGCGGTTTTGCGCTCGCCGTAGGCTGATTGTTGGTTTCAAGAGCACCTCTAAAGACAGGGCATAGGCACAAGCCTGTAGGAGCCTGCCATTTTTTGAGCGGAGTTTACACGTCCTTTCGGTGTATGACTTGTTAGTCACATCGGACAGACGGTCGCACGGGGAATCGTCGGTACTCGTCTATAAGCAAAGCAACGATCTTTGGAGGTGCCCTTGTGCTGATGAGCATCAACCGCCAGGTTCGCCTAGGCGACTTTCTTTTCACCGGAGAGTAACGAGGAATCCATGAAGGTTCTTGTAGCTGTCAAACGAGTGGTCGATTACAACGTTAAAGTACGCGTCAAAGCGGACAACTCCGGCGTTGACCTCGCCAACGTCAAGATGTCGATGAACCCCTTCTGCGAAATCGCTGTGGAAGAAGCCGTACGCCTGAAAGAAAAAGGTGTTGCGACTGAAATCGTCGTCGTCTCCATCGGCCCGACCACTGCTCAGGAACAGCTGCGTACCGCGCTGGCACTGGGTGCAGATCGCGCCATTCTCGTCGAGTCCGCCGAAGACCTGACCTCCTTGGCCGTAGCCAAGCTGCTCAAGGCCGTTGTCGACAAGGAACAGCCTCAGCTGGTGATCCTGGGCAAACAGGCCATCGACAGCGACAACAACCAGACCGGCCAGATGCTGGCTGCGCTGACCGGTTTCGGTCAGGGCACTTTCGCTTCCAAAGTCGAAGTGGCAGGTGACAAGGTTGCCGTGACCCGTGAAGTGGATGGCGGCGCGCAAACTGTTTCGCTGAGCTTGCCAGCGATCATCACCACTGACCTGCGTTTGAACGAGCCGCGTTATGCGTCCTTGCCAAACATCATGAAAGCCAAGAAGAAGCCGCTTGAAGTGCTGACCCCGGACGCGCTGGGTGTTTCCACGGCTTCGACCAACAAAACCCTGAAAGTTGAAGCGCCTGCAGCACGCAGCGCTGGCATCAAGGTCAAGTCGGTGGCTGAACTGGTCGAGAAACTGAAAAACGAAGCGAAGGTAATCTAATCATGACTATCTTGGTAATCGCAGAACACGACGGCAAGACGCTGGCTCCGGCCACGCTGAACACCGTAGCCGCTGCCGCTAAAATCGGTGGCGACATCAACGTTCTGGTTGCAGGCCAGGGCATTGGCGCTGTAGCCGAAGCCGCCGCGAAAATCGCTGGCGTGGCTAAAGTGCTGGTCGCCGACAACGCGGCTTACGCCCATCAGTTGCCTGAAAACGTTGCACCATTGGTTGCTGAGCTGGGGGCTGGCTACAGCCACATCCTGGCGGCTGCCACGTCCAACGGCAAAAACATCCTGCCGCGCGTTGCTGCGCAGTTGGACGTGGATCAGATCTCCGAGATCGTTTCGGTCGTCAGCGCTGATACTTTCACGCGTCCGATCTATGCCGGTAACGCCATTGCCACCGTGCAGTCCACTGCGCCGGTAAAAGTGATCACCGTACGTGCGACCGGTTTCGACCCGGTTGCCGCAGAAGGGGGTTCGGCAGCGGTTGAAGCGGTTGCAGCGGTTCACGATGCAGGCACTTCGTCGTTCGTTGGCGAAGAACTGGCCAAGTCGGACCGCCCTGAATTGACCGCTGCCAAGATCGTCGTTTCCGGCGGTCGCGGCATGCAGAACGGTGACAACTTCAAACTGCTCTACACCCTGGCTGACAAGCTGGGCGCTGCTGTTGGCGCATCTCGCGCAGCAGTGGACGCAGGTTTTGTGCCTAACGACATGCAGGTCGGTCAGACCGGTAAAATCGTTGCGCCACAGCTGTACATCGCGGTGGGCATTTCCGGCGCGATCCAGCATCTGGCCGGCATGAAAGACTCCAAGGTGATCGTTGCGATCAACAAGGACGAAGAAGCACCAATCTTCCAGGTGGCCGATTACGGCCTGGTAGCGGACTTGTTCGAAGCCGTACCTGAGCTGGAGAAGCTGGTTTAATCCAGTCGCTTCACTTATAAAGAGCCCGGTCATCCGGGCTGTGGGGAAGGGCAGGGCACTCAGTGTCTTGCACCGTCTTCATGGCCAGGGTGACCGGGCTTTTTTGTGGGTCTCAATTGTGTGTGGAGCGTAGGGCTATGGATGTGCGTCAACTGAGCAGGTTGCTATTGGGGTTGGCGTTATTGCCTGTGTTGTCTGAGGCGGCGGGCAAGTGTGAGCGCCTGATCGTCACTGGCAGTCCCGATGCACCGCCTTATTTGTGGCGCGACCCAGCCGACCCTGCGCACTTGATCGGCGCCAGTGCTGATCTGATCCAGCAGGCGGGTCATGAGCTGGGGATCAAGGTTGAAGTGCTCTACGGTGGCAAGCGTGCCCAGGCCCAGGACGAAGTGCGTGCCGGGCGCATGGACATGTTGCTGGATGCGCCGCTGACGGTTGGCGGGCTTTCGTCGTTCGACTACATTCACCCGCCCTTGGTGCGTAACGACTATCTGGTGTGGACCCGCAAGGACTCCACCCTGGTCTACGAAACGCCTGCCGACTTGTATGGGCATGTGGGCGCCGTTTCTGAGAAAGCCCGGCTAAGCGAGACATTCAATGAGTTCGCTCAGCATCAGCTCACCCTGGAGCGTCAAGCCGGCTTGACCCAGGCTTTCCAGAAATTGCTGCTCGGCCAGGTCGAATACGTTCTGGCCGGGCGCTATTCCGGTATGGCCACTGCGCAAACCCTGGGCATTGCCGATGACCTGATAGCGCGCTCGCAGCCCATTGATCAGCCCGGGCTGTTTTTGGCCATTTCCCATGACTCGGCCTGCAATGAACCGTGGTTGCGCGGACAGCTCGCCAAAAAGATGACAGAATTGCCCGCGTCCGGCCTGACCGAGGCGGTACTGCAACGCAATCTAGAGCGGTGGAAAGCCCAATTGCTACAACCGCTCAGCGCCCCAAAACAGTAGGAATCCCTAGTGACAATTCGACCTCTTTTCGCTGCCCTGGCCGTTTTGGCTCTGGCGGGGTGTGCAGCCGATCCTGCGCCGAATGAACAATTGCGTTTGACCGAACAAGCCCTGGAGCAAGCCAAGGCCGTGGGTGCGAAAGCCGATGACTTGGCTGAGTTGAAACAAGCCGAAGACAAGCTGGCCCAAGCGCTGGCAGATATGGCAGATGAATCCTACAAAGACGCGCGCATGCAGGCCGAACAAGCCGAACTGGATGCCCGATTGGCCGAAGCCCGTGTGCTGACGCAAAAAAGCCAGGAACAACTGAACGTGCTCAATACCCGTATTTCGCGCTTGCGCAAACAACTGGCGGAGGCGCAATGAGCCTTACGCACAGAGCTTTCATGGGGGTGCTGGTTGCGGGTTGCGTCAGCCTGACCGGATGCGCCGGGCATCACAACAGCGAACTGGCCTTGCAGCAGGCCAGCACGGACTTTCAGACCGTGAAGGAAGACACCAATGTGCTGCGCATCGCGCCCAAGGACGTGATCCGTGCCGGTGAGTCCCTGGCCCGTGCTGACCGTTTGTCCAGCTTCTGGGGCAGTGGCGAAGACGTTGCGCATTACGCCTATTTGAGCCAGCGCTACAGTGAAATCGCCCGTGAGCACACGCAACAGGTGCTCAATGAAGAGCGTGGGGCCAAGCTGGAACTCGAACGTCAGCGTCTGCAACTGGCGCTGCGTGAAGCCAAGTTGTTGAGTGTTCAGCAACAGGGGCAATGGCTGGAAGAGCAAATCATCAGCCTGGCCACTACTCAGACTGACCGTGGTCTGGTCATGACCCTGGGTGACGTGTTGTTCGACACTGGCGAAGCCGACTTGAAAAACTCGGCCAACCGCACGGTGCTCAAGCTGGTGCGTTTCCTGCAACTGAACCCCAAGCGCATTGTGCGGATCGAGGGCTACACCGACAGCACCGGAGGCAAGGAGGACAACCTCAAGTTGTCCCGTGATCGCGCGCAGGCCGTGGCCGATGTGCTGGTCGATCTGGGTATCGACGAGAAGCGTATCCAGGTGGAAGGTTATGGCGATCAGTACCCGGTTGATGTCAATGCCACGGAGCGCGGCCGGGCACAGAACCGTCGGGTTGAGATCGTCTTCTCTGACGAAAAAGGCCAACTGGGCGCAGCGCGCTAAAGCCCGATATCGCTGGCTGAATATGGGAGCGGGCTTGCCCGCGATGGAATCAAAGCGGTGTGCCTGGCGCATCGCGGCGGCGAAATCGCGAGCGAGCCCGCTCCCACAACGGGTTCTGTCGCCCATACAGTTTTCCCCCGCACACCCCCTGTACGGCTTAGTTAAGTGACAACTGTGCCCGTACACTTCTAAACTGTTCCGGTATTGTTCTCCACAAAAATAAAGTTTGAACATCGAGAGCGGCGCCATGACCAACCTTTTGCTCTATCAACGTATCGCTCAGCAGTTGGCTGAGGATATTCGGCGTGGCGTTTATCAGCCTGGCGAACGTGTGCCTTCGGTTCGCAAGATGAGCTCTCAGCTCAACGTGAGCCATGCCACGGTGTTGCAGGCTTACGCCAATCTTGAAGATCAGGGCTTGATCAGGGCACGGCCGCAGTCCGGCTATTACGTGCACCAGACCCCCGCATTGACTGCGCCCACGCCTGATATCGCACGCGTGGAGCGTCCGGGCCTTGTCACCCGCAGCAGCATCATCCAGCAAGTATTGGTCGAATCCCGTCGCGAAGGCGTGTTCCCGCTGGGCGCAGCCGTGCCCAGTGTCGATTACTTGCCTGTACGGGCGCTGCATCAGCAATTGGCGAAGGTCACGCGCTTTCATAGCCCGCGGGCGTTCAGCTACATGTTCAGTCCGGGTTTTGAGCCGTTGCGCCGGCAGGTGGCAATCCGCATGCGTGACGCTGGGGTGGTGGTCGATCCCAGCGAAGTGATCATTACCCACGGCTGTGTCGATGCACTGCAAATGTCGTTGCGCGTGCTGACCCGTCCCGGAGACCTGATCGCGGCTGAGTCGCCTACTTACTACGGGCTGCTGCAACTGGCTGACCTGCTGGGCTTGAAAGTCATCGAGATCCCCAGCGATCCGGCTACTGGCATGAGCCTGGAAGCCTTGCAGCTGGCGGCTAATCAATGGTCGATCAAGGCCTTGGTACTGACCACGCGCCTGAGCAATCCCCTTGGCGGGACCATGCCAGAAGAGCGGCAAAAGCAGTTGCTGCGTCTGGCTTCCGATTTTGATATCCAGATTGTCGAAGACGATATCTACGGCGAGTTGATGTTTGAGGTTGGGCGCACCAAGGCGCTGAAAGCCTATGATCGTCTGGATCGGGTCATTTATTGTTCGAGTTTTTCCAAAACCCTGTCCCCCGGCGTGCGTATCGGCTGGATGATCGCCGGCAAGTTTCAGCAGGAAATCCAGCGTCTGCAAACCTTTACCACCCATTCGGCCTGCAGTGTGACGCAGATGGGGGTGGCGGCTTACCTTGAAAACGGCGGTTACGACCGCCATTTGCGTTATATCCGCCAGGAATACAGAAAGAACCTGAGTGCATTCCAGCTGGCTGTTCAGCAGCACTTCCCGGAAGGGACGCAGATGTCACGGCCTAGCGGGGGCTTTATCTTGTGGGTCAGTTTGCCGGGCCGGGTCAACACCCAGGAACTGCATGTCCGGGCACTGCAGCAAGGTATCAGCATCGCGCCGGGACTGATTTTCAGTAATACCGAGCAGTTTAACCACTGCATACGACTTAACTGTGCCACACCCTGGAACCGGGAAGCCGATCGGGCCCTGATGACCCTTGGCATGCTTGCCAATCAGCTCTGCCAGGAAGCCGCAGGCCTGTATGGAGGAAGCTCGGTAGCTGCCGGGATGGCATTTTGACCATAATCACCTTGTCACCCTGTGCGTAAAGCGCGAGCATACGCACCTGAACCGTTAAAGCTGTGGGAGTTATGAGAGCGACATTTTGTGTTGGCCTTTTGTTGGTGGGCGCCTTGAGTGCGCTCAATGCTGTGGCTGCGACAGCGGCCCCGGTACAACCTCCATCAACCTCCAGTCAGGCGCAATCTGCCCACTCGCCCGCCAAGCCTGGCGCCAGTGCGAAAAAGGCACCGGTCAAAAAGCGTGCACCCATCGCATCCAAATCCAAGTCGGCCCATGAAATCGCCAAGAAGCGATTGCCTGCGGCGACTCTCGACTTGCGCTTGCCGCCCGAGATGGTCAAGCAACTGCATCCTTTGGGCACTGTTCCCATGCCTGTGCACAAGCCGTTGCTGCCCAACATGTTTGGCGAGAAACCTGCCGAAGACAGCCCTTTTCAGCTCAACGGGCGGTTGCTCAGCAATGAGATGAACCTGCAGTTGCGCAATGAGGCCCGTCACAATGAAATCGAAGGCGCTGCGCTGGATTTCGAGTTCAAGCAATAAGTGTCGAGTGCTCAAAAACAGGCTTCTAAACTGACTGCTCAGTCACTGTCGTTTATCAGCACATTCTGCTGAACGGTCAATTTCAAACACCTGTTCCAGCGAGTACTATCCCTTGTCATCAACACACTTTGCCCCGAATGAGGTGCTAACGTCATGAATTGCCGTGAAGGCTGTGGCGCTTGCTGCATCGCCCCTTCCATCAGTACACCGCTGCCTGGCATGCCCAATGGCAAGCCGGCCGGGGAACGCTGCCTGCATCTTTCAGCCGACTACTTGTGTGGTTTGTTCGGCCAGCCACAACGTCCTGCAGTCTGTGGCGACTTCAAGGCCGACATCGAGGTATGCGGCAATAACCGGGAAGAAGCCATTAACCTGATCGGTTGGTGGGAGCAGATGACCGCGGCATAGTGTGTTTGTGACCAGTGAACAGACCTTCAACAATAAGGAATAAGACAATGGGTTCGTTGCATCGAGTGGCATTGGTATGTGGTTTGAGTGTTCTGCTGGTGGGCGTGGCCCAGGCCGAAGACTGGAAGGTCGCCAAGGATCAGGACGGCATCAAGGTCTCGCTGAGTGAAGTCGCCGGCTCCCAATACAAGGCCTACCAGGGCGTGACGACCATCAAGGCGCCGCTGGCCAAGATCAGCAAAATACAGGAAGACGTGGCGGGCGCTTGCGCCTGGATCCATGAATGCCAATCGCAAAAGCTGCTCAAGCATGAAGGCGATCAGAGCTGGACCTACACCCAGTTCAAAACACCTTGGCCGGTCACCCCGCGTGACTCGGTGCTGCTGGTGACGACTGCACAGGGCGCAGATGGCAGCCTGACCCGTACGCTCAAAGGCATGCCGACCTACGTCCCGGAAGAAAAGGGCTTTGTGCGGGTGGCTCAGGTCAATGGTTTCTGGAAGCTTGTGCCTAAAGGCGACAACTTGACCGAGGTGACGTATCAGGTTCATACCGAGCCGGGCGGCAGCGTGCCTTCCTGGTTGGCCAACAAGTTTGTGGTCGATGCCCCGTTCAATACCCTCAAGGGGCTTAAGGAGCGTGCTGAAAAGCCATAACGCTGATCGGGCATGCCTGGTCCTGGGCAGCGCATCTGTCCAGGTGCCGGGTGCAGGTTTTGCAGGCAAGCGTAAAACCTGTTGAATTTCATGGCTTACCCCCTTGGCAGGCACTGCGCCGTGGAGCTACTCTGCATCCAGACCAGCGAAGTAATCGACTGGCTCTGATCTTGTTCGCTACATGCTTATTACTCCCCTTGTCACGGCATACCTGCTGCCGATAGGGGAGCGCTGAATGTCTATCCATTGCGAGGAGGACGTTTCATGAGCACAGCCCATCAAGAAGACCTCAGCAGCTATGTGCTGCGCCGCATGAAAGAAGGCGGTTTTGATTTTTCACGCATCCATCCAATCGAGTTTTACGCGATCTTCCCGGACGAGGAGCGGGCGCGCAGGGCTGCAGGTAAATTTTGTGGTGAATCCCTGAACGCACAAATCAATGTGCGTGATGACGGGGCGTGGTATCTGGAATTAAGCAAAGTGATGTACGCCACCTATGGTGGTATCGGTGATTTTGAGCAGGACTTTGAAGCTGTCGTGGTACCCCTGGGCGGCATTATTGAAGGCTGGGGTGTAAAGCAGGAGGTGCGCGGCCTGTTGAATTGATAGATGTTTGACCGGTTAGCGGCTGGCCTCAGGGCTGGCCGTTCTGGTTTTTGCGCCAGGCAATTAGCCCCCGCAACCTGTAGTCGACGAAGACGCGCAGCAGCTGCGCGTCTTCGGTATTTGGGCGAGTCTTTAGCCGATGACCTTGGTCAAGTTCGGCAAGATCAGCAGCAAGGTGGTAGCAAAGAGGATGAGTCCGGCCTGGCGTACTTTCGTATGTTTGAACATGGCTATCTGCCTTTTTTTGTTATTCCTGAACGACAATGCCTGCGCCAAGAACACCACGCCTTGAAAACAAAGCGGTCCTGACGACAGGCTTAACCTTAGAGCCCCCATAAGATATGGCTTAGAACCCTTTAACATCATTCAAGTGCAGTAAGTTTCTAAAACGCTATTAGGTTTATTGAGTTCGCCCTGTCAGCCCGTTGCTAGACGCAACGGGCTCTTTGCTCGTCAATATTCTTAGCGCCCTACCGTTCGTCCGGGAGCATTGTCCAGCCAGGTTTTGCCCTGCAAAAGCCCGGTGCCGTGAGGCTCAAGGGGGCATTACTACGTTCAGTACTTGCCATGAATTACCCTTTCAAGGCAGGCTCTGTCGAGTTGCTATCACTACTTTCGCCTTTATCGTGCCAGGTACTTTTATGTCGCTACGCATCTGCATTCTGGAAACCGACATTCTGCGTCCAGAGTTTGTTGATCAATATCAGGGTTACGGGCAGATGTTCGTGCGCCTGTTCTCCACGCAGCCTATCGCGGCACAATTCAGTGTTTTCAACGTGATGCATGGCGAGTATCCGTCTGACGACCAGTCTTTCGATGCTTATCTGGTAACCGGCAGCAAAGCTGACTCGTTTGGTTCCGATCCCTGGATCCAGACCTTGAAAACCTATTTGCTGACCCGCTATGAACGAGGCGACAAGCTGCTCGGCGTCTGTTTTGGTCATCAATTGCTGGCGCTTCTGCTGGGCGGCAAGAGCGAGCGCGCCATCCAGGGCTGGGGCGTCGGAACCCATCAGTACAAGCTGGCCGCCAAGGCGCCGTGGATGAGCCCTGTGGTTGAAGAGTTGACGCTACTGATCAGCCACCAGGACCAGGTCACGGCCTTGCCGGAAAACGCCACGGTAATCGCCTCCAGCGATTTCTGCCCGTTTGCCGCTTACCACATCAACGACCAGGTGCTGTGCTTCCAGGGGCATCCCGAGTTTATCCACGACTATTCGCGGGCCTTGCTTGACCTGCGCCAGGAACATTTGGGCGAGCAGATCTACAGCTCCGGCATCGCCAGCCTGGATCAAGACCATCATGGGCGCACGGTTGCCGAGTGGATGATGCGTTTTGTTTCGCACAAGCCGCAAACCGCCTGATACCCGGTTTGGCTCTTGTGGGAGCGGGCTTGCTCGCGATGGTTTCTACTCGGCATCGCTGATGCGCCGAGTTGTTTGAATCGCGAGCAAGCCCGCTCCCACGGGGCAGGTTACAGCCAGCCAGAGCGCTTGAAGCTCGCCCACAGGCCGGTCACGCCCAGCGTAATAAACCCCAGTACGCCGAAGTAACCGTAATGCCAGCTTAGCTCCGGCATGTTCTGGAAGTTCATCCCGTAAATGCCCGCCACTGCCGTGGGGAAGGCCAAAATGGCCGCCCAGGCGGCGAATTTGCGCTGCACGATGCTCTGGCGCGAGGACTCCAGCAACACGACGATCTCAATCGTCTGGGTGGCGATATCACGCAGGTTGGTGAGGTCTTCCATCTGGCGGGTGACATGAATCTGCACATCGCGAAAATACGGGCGCATGTTCTTGTCGATAAAGGGGAACGTCAGGCGTTGCAGTTCTTCGCTGATTTCCACCATGGGCGCTACATAACGGCGCAGTCGCAGCACGTCGCGGCGCAGGCCATGCAAGTGCACGATGTCAGCTTCATTGAGGGCATTGCCCATGATGCTTTGTTCAAGCTGTTCAATTTCGGCGTGGATGGCCTGGCTGACGGGCTGATAGCTCTCAGTCACGAAGTCGAGCAGGGCGTACAGCACAAAGTCCTCGCCATGCTCCAGCAGCAGCGGGCGAGCCTCACAGCGCTGGCGCACGGACTTGTACGAAGCCGAGTGGCCATTGCGGCTGGTGATGATGTAGCCGTTGCCAGCAAAGATATGGGTTTCTACAAACTCCAGTTGGCCTTCATGGCGAATGGGCGAGTAGATAACGATAAACAGCGCGTCGCCAAAAGTTTCGAGTTTGGGCCGGCTATGTTGCTCAAGGGCATCTTCGATGGCCAGTTCATGCAGATTGAACTGGCGCTGCAAGTTGCTCAGCTCTTGCGCGTCGGGCTGCTCCAGACCAATCCAGACGAAGTGGTCGGGCTTTTTGGCCCACTCGATCCCTTCGTCCAGAGTGATATTGGTGACTTTCTTGCCTGCGCTGTAAACCGCAGCAGCAACAACTCTCCCCATAGTTCTAATCGCTTCTTCTTCAAAGGGTTATGGCACGAAGATGCAGCTTAGCGTGCAATCCACCACTTTGAGTCTACAAACGTTCAGAGGTTCGGGTTGGACGCAGTCGTGTTGCGCCCTGCCACGGGCGGCACGTGACGGTTTTGTTGGCTCAGCAACTCTCGATCCATGGCTTCGATGCACTCGCGCATCTGCTCGTGGCACTGCTCCATGAGTTGCGGGATGTCGTCCAGAGTCAGGCCGGCGGTCGGGATCGCGGGCAAGGAGCGGATCTGGATATCGGCACTGTGCCAGCGGTTGAGCTTAAGGTGCTGGCTATAGGTGCTGACACACACCGGCACAATAGGCACTCCGGCAGTAATCGCCATCTGGAATGCGCCTTTTTTGAAGGGCAGCAGGGTTTTGCCCAGATTGCGCGTGCCTTCCGGAAAAACCCAGATGGACGTGTCTTTTTCCTGCAGGGTGCGGGTAGTGGTCAGCATCGATTTGCGGGCTTTCTGGGCGTTGCCCCGATCAATCAGCACGTTGCCCGCCAGCCAGAACAGTTGGCCGAACAACGGTACCCACTTAAGGCTTTTCTTGCCGATGCACACCGTGCGGTGCGGCACTACGTTGCCGAACACAAACAGATCGTAGTTGGATTGATGGTTGGCAATGACCACACAGCTTTGCGGCTTGTCCATCAACGGCCCAACCTCGGTCTTGAGCTTGTAGCCCAGGATCCATCTGGATGGCCAGGCATACAGTCGTGCGCACAGACGACTGTTGTCCGGGTTGAAAGGACGACAGATACCCAGCAGTACACCCAGCACGCCTGCGATCATAAAATGCAGACACATCAACAACATACGTATCGAAAGTAGCATTTACAGGCTCGCGAAAACAAAAGTCGGCGCAGTGTACGGATGTGCACTGTATTCAGCAATTACCCCGATACAACTAGGAGATGACTGAAGTTTAAGCAGTTGTTTCAACGTGCTTGTTGAGGGGCGGGCTAGAGATGTTCAGCAAGATATGGCTCAAGGCCAGGGGAGGGAGAATCCCGACCGCAGGCTGCAATCGGGACCCGTCGACAGGGGGCGGGGTCAGAGCGGGTGGAGCTGATCCTCCTCGATGGCCTTGTCCAGCGTCTCCAGCAGCGCTTTGCGTACCTTCAGCTTGGTGTTTTTGTGCGCCTTCATATTGATCTTCTTTAACTGACGGGCCACTTCGAGGGCGGCGGCCTGCAACTCTTCCGGCTTGACCACCTTGTCGAGGAAGCCTGCGTCGACGGCGGTGAGCGGGTTAAACATTTCGCCATTGATGACCGAGCGATGGAATGCGGATTTGCGCAGCCGGTCGCGGGCCAGTTCAATGCCGGCGTGGTGCATGGTCATGCCGATCTGCACTTCGTTCAGGCCGATGCTGAACGGGCCTTCGACGCCGATGCGGTAATCCACCGACAACAACAGGAATGCGCCCTTGGCCACCGCATGACCGGTGCAAGCGATAACCACCGGGAATGGGTGCGCCAGCATGCGGCGAGCCAGGGTCGACCCCTGCCTGACCAGCTCAATGGCTTGCTCGGGGCTGGCCGTCATCACCTTCAAGTCATAACCGCCCGAGAGAATGCCAGGTTGCCCGGTAATAATGACCACCGCGCGATCCTGCTCGGCGCGGTCCAGCGCGGCATTAAACGCAGTGATCACATCCGGTGAAATGGCATTGACCTTGCCATTGCTCAAGGTCAGCGTGGCGATACCGTCTTCCAGGTGGTAGGCAATCAAGTCACTCATGGCGCAATTCCTTGTTATGAAGTGGGGCAGACGTTACCCAGCCCCACGGCACAGGTAAAGGGCTATGACTGACTGGTGAGTCATGGGATTGGCCTTCGCCCTCTATATAGAAGGCAGCGGGGCAGCGATCGGGGCCGAGAGAGCAGCGCGTCAGAACCGGAATTTGGCAGAATCACCCGCGAAGGGCATGCCTCAAAAACGACTATTTTCGTAAGCACATGAAAATTCTGAAAAAAACATTTGTCATATCGAAAGCTTTCGACTACATTAGCGCGCCTCGACAGACATAACTTGTTTGAAGAGATACGGTGAAGTGTCCGAGTGGCTTAAGGAGCACGCCTGGAAAGTGTGTATACAAGAAATTGTATCGAGAGTTCGAATCTCTCCTTCACCGCCACATTAAGTAAACACAAACCCCTGATTTTCCTAGAGAAAGTCGGGGGTTTGTGGTTTCTGGCGTCTGAAAAAGGGCAGTATGGGAACAATATGGGAACACGACCGCTGAACGGCCCGTATCCTGCCTGAAGGCTCTTCTTCGAACTCAAATGGATTTAGACGATTATGAAAGTGCTTCCCCTTGGTGTGCTGGTGTTGCTGACTGCAGGTTGCGTCCAGGTCCAGCAGTACACGCCCCCTCCCGGTGCCCTTCAGGCGCAGATCCGCAGCGAAATGGACGCCTTGAGCAATTATCGAAACTACCTGACCCTGACCGAAGCTCCGATTGTGGGCTGCAAGTACGGCAGGACCGTGGCGGTGAAGCCAGGTCGGCAATTGTTCGCCGTGCGGGACAAAACATCCCGGCCAGCAGGCTTTATCCCGGTAGAAGCGGCAAAACCCATCCATTTGGTAGTGGATGGCGCAGCTAATGCCGGCCGTAGATGCAAGATCGAATTCGTCAGCGAGTTCGCCCCGGCTGCCCGTTATGTCATTAAGGGAGGCATTGTCGAGAGCCCCGAGACTTACGATTCGTGCCAGGTCAAAATCTTCAACGAGGACACCGGAGCGCCTCTGTTGATGCTCGAGCCGTCAACGCTCAAGAACGACTGTGCTCTGGACAAGTTGCCGTTTACGGCGCGTTGATTGTTGCAGGCAAGGACGTGTAGTCGCTGACAAGCGGCGTGAGGCTGCGTCGGTAGACGCAGTCGTCGCACAATGTGCGGCTGCAAGGCACCCGCTAAATCCGAATGGCTGGATGTGTGATCGCCGCGCCAGCGGGTCACGTTAATGATGCCAACAGTCTCATTTTTAATAGTGAGCGTTATCGGTAACTTAGAAGAGTATGAGCGGTGTCATATTTAACGGGTCGGGTTTATTTGCGCTAAGGCGCCTTGCATGTTTTTAGTTCTGACCTAATATCTGTTCGCACTAAGCAGCGCGACACGATTCCAGGACCGGTTTTCTGTCGCGCCTGCTTTCCAATCATTTGACGTAGAAGGAACTACGATGAATGTTGACTGGCAAGGTGCGGGTGATATTCAGGCTATTTTCGGCACACTGATTGACAAGGAGCTTAATTGCACCGTCGAAGAACGTGACCGTCTCTCTATTCCTATTTCCAACGCGCTGATAGAAAAGTTTGCCCGACGGGGGTTGTATAAATACAACTTGCCCGCCGTGTGGTGTGGTCAGGAAGTTGGTTATGCCCAGTGGGGCCGTGTGCTGGAAAAGCTCGGGTATTTATCCGCGGACTTATCGTTTCCCTTTTTGATATCCGTGAGGATGTCATTTATTTCTTTTTTAATTGCGGTGGGGCGAGAGGATATAAATAACGAATACCTGGTTCACCTGATTGAGGGTAAAACAGGTGGTGCATTTGCTTATACAGAAGATGCCGATGCTTTTTCTTTTGTCTCCCGTGCCGTGCCCTCTGCGGACGGTAAAACCTATACGGTTAATGCCGTGAAGAAAATCGTTACCGGCGGTGAGACGGCGAATTATTTTTTGCTGTTTGTCCATGGTGATACTGCGGACATGCAAGTGTTTCTTGTGCACGCCGACGATCCGGGTGTTGTGGTGACACCGAGCGTGATGCATGGCTGTCGTTCAACAGGGATTGCCTGTTTGACATTGACAGATGTGCAACTGGATAAACACCGCTTGTTGCTGGCCACGGACGGCCTGAGTTTTGCGCAGCGTTACTTCCTTAATTGCAGGCGCTCATTGCAAACCACCTTGTTTTTAGGGCGCGCCCGCGCCGTGATTGAAACCACCGTGGCGTATTTGCAAAACACTGTGCGTTACGATCAGCAGTTGATCGATATGCAGCATGTTCAGGCCTGTATCGGTGAAATGTATATGGCGCTTGAGTCATCCCGCACCTTGGTCCATTACTCACTGGAGCGTCAGGTCAGGCAAGAGTCTGACGTGTACTGGGATGCAGTGGCTTCAATGGCCAAGTATCAGGCGGTGGAGGATGTGAACAAAATCGCCCTCCAGGCCCTGAACCTGACGGGGGGCTGGGGCTATACCGAAAGCAGCGGTATCGGCCGGGCGCACCGTGACTTTACGGCCCTGGTGGCAGGGGCCGATCCGCAGGAAAAGCTCAAGGTTGATATGGGGATTCGGATGGTGCACGACCTGGACATGATGTCCCGGCGTTCTTCAAAAAAGGAGAGTTGAACATGAAGATCAAGTTGTCAGGCAATTTGGCACGTTTTGTTAACTACAAAAAAGAGTTGCAACTTGAGGGGGATGGTTTTCAGACCGTGGGCGATGCGCTGCACGCGTTGGTGGGGAGTTATCCGGTATTGAAGGATATTATTTTCGATAAGGATCGCAACGTTAAAAAAGGCTATTTGATTTCTTTGAATGGCGAAAAAGTTGACGCGGCAGCTCAGGTAAGTAAAGGCGGTGAGGGTGACTGTATTGATATTTTCACTGCGATAGCCGGGGGTTGATGCTATGCAAACCAGAACAATAAAGGTTTCCCATCCGGTAGAGTCCATGCTGTTTGGACCTTTCCAGTTTCATGCCCATTCGCTGATGTTGCTGAGTTTCAGTTCGATGTGGTCCTGGGGCAGTACCTATCTGTCAGTTTCCTTTCCGGGGATGATCAAGGAATATCATCAGGGCATGGTGGCTGTGGGCGCCGAAGTTGAATATGTCGAACCTTTTGAAATGTTCTCGGCCGACGAGTTTTCGGTGTCGGTCGATGAATTCAAGGTGCGCCAGGGCAACTCTGTGTTTCAAGTACTGCACCTGATTCGTGCCCAGGGCGTGGTGGTTGCCAGGGTCAAGGTTCGCTGGAAACTGCTGGAACTGGATGGTGATGAAGCACTGTCCGCAACCCCAGGGGTTATTCGGCCCGCTTTTTTACAGAAGTTTCTTCCCGAAGAAGTTGACCCTTCACGGGTTGAACGACCTTTGCTGGCACAACTGGAAAACTTGAAAGAGCATGGGCAACTCTGTGCCGAGTTTGAACATGACTTCACCCTGTTCCGACATCGCTGTGAAGTGGCTGATCAATGGGCGTTCTTTGAGTTGCCTACACTGGCCTCGGAAAGCAGGGAGTCATTAATCGATTCCCTGCAGGAAGATCCAGGTGAACTTGCCAGTTCACTGGGCTTGGCCCTGAATACTATTTACATGGAATGGCGTTGCCCTTTTTATCTTTTGGAAAAGGGCCGTGTTAAAACCCAGGCTTATCGGCTGCAGGGCAAACTGTATTTTGCACATCATGTTTTCAACCTGACGCGCGCCAATACATTGGCCGCGATTGTGATTGAAGCGTTTTAAATGCGAATCAGGCTTTTTGCCTGTCTCGTCAACCCGATCCTGAAAAAGTGAAGGGAGCAACACCATGAGCAGGGAGGCTAATGCGATCGAGTATGACCAGCTTACCGCGGGTGAGATGGGGATGTATTCCCGTCACTTGCTGATCCCCGCGATCGGCGTCAAAGGTCAGCTGGCATTGAAAAATGCCAGCGTACTAATGATTGGAGCGGGCGGCCTGGGGTGCCCGGCGCTGCTTTATCTGGCGGCTGCCGGGGTGGGGCGGCTGGGAATTATCGATGCCGACCAGATCAATGTGTCCAATGTGCACCGCCAGGTGCTGTTTCGCATCACCGATAAAGGTCAGAACAAGGCCGATGTCGCCAAGCGGCGTTTGCAAAAACTCAATCCCTACATCGAGATCGAAACCTGGATCGAGCGCTTTAACCTCGACAATGCCCAGGCGCTTGTGGCCGATTACGACATCATTGTCGATGGCACTGACAACTTTACCGCCAAGTACCTGATCAACGATGCCTGTGTCTATGGCGGCAAGCCGCTGGTATATGGCGCCATCATGCAGTTCGAGGGGCATGTCACGGTGTTCAACGCGCTGGATGAGCAAGGCCGTCGTGGCGCCAATTATCGTGATCTCTACGATGCTCCGCCTGACGCCGCGTTGGCGCCCAACTGCGCAGAAGCCGGGGTGCTGGGGGTGCTGCCCGGCATGATTGGCTGCTTTCAGGCCAATGAAGTGATCAAGCTGATTACCGGGATCGGGCGGCCGCTGATCAACCGCCTGATGGTCTACGACGCCCTTGAGGCCACGAGCCGGCAGATCGGATTTTCGCCTGTCGCCGATAACCCCCTCAGGGACCCGCTGCGCCCGCCAGTGCTGGAAGAAATGGCACAAGTCTGTAGCGCGCCAGGCGTCACCGATGACTTTGTGCTGAGCATTGACGACTTTGCCGCGCTGATCAGTGAAACGTCGATCCATCTGATGGATGTGCGTGAAGGGCATGAGCGCGAACAGGTATCGATCGGTGGCGAACATGTACCGTTAGGGCAGGTGGGCGAGTGGGCAGCACAGTGCCTGGACGACAGGCCGATCGTGATTTACTGCCAGTCGGGTGTTCGCAGCCAGAAGGCGGCGAGAATCCTCGCGCAGCAAGCGCTCAGGTCACCGATTTTCAGCTTGAAAGGCGGCTTGAGTGCGTTTTTGGGCGCAGATAGCTATGCGCAGATGATGGCTGAACTGGTGTTCTGTGAATGTCCCATGAGCCATCAGGCTCGCGTGTAAAAAACGTGTGGGTCAGGCTTGTTTGCGATGCAGATTAAGTGGCTTGTCTGGCATTCAGTCGCAAGCCTGCCTGCTCCCACAGGGTCGTTGTTAGCGCGATGATCAGGTAGACGGGCGATTGATATCCAGCGCCTTGGAGATGGCTTGCTCTGCCTCGACGAAGGCAGGTGTCCTGCCAGCGTCGGCATAAATGTCTTCACCTTCTTCAACCCTGATGACCTCATTACCCTTCACGTATGGCATGGCCTCTTCCGCTTGCATGAGCGCACTGTGGATCAGCCCCCGGGTGATGGTGGCCTCCTCCAGCCCGTAGGCTTGCGCGAAGGCCTTGATTTTGACCAGATCATGTTTGTGCAGCTCAAGGGTGTATTCAACCCGCTCACTTGATTCCTGAGACCTGGATTCCCAGTTGTTGAGCATGTCCTTGAAGACGTCCATAAAGCTTCTCCTGTTTGACGGCAGTGTTTGCGGACAGTATGGCTCACGGTTCGCTGACATGATGGCAAGTCCAGCGCAGATCGTTGTTCGGCAAGGGCTGATAGCCTGAAGTGCCACCCGTCAGAAAAAACGGTATTTATCTAAACCTTTGCTCCCACAGGCCTTCAGATCCTGTGCAGGGAATAAACCTGCCTTTTTTTGGAGGACGTGATGAAAACCCTGATTGGCCCTAAACGCTGGCTGGCAAGTTGTGCCTTGGTCTATTCCCTGGTCGCGACAGCCACAGCATTCGCAGCCAGTCCGGCAGACTTTGTTGATGAGGCCCATGCAGCAGGGATTGCCGAGATTGAAACCAGCCGCATGGCGATCAGTAAAACCTCTTCGACGGACATAGAAAGCTATGCCGTGGAGGCAATCAAGGACCATACCAATGCCAACCGGGACTTGAAGGAGATTGCCAGCAAGCTGGACCTGCAGGTTTCCAGCGATGAGCAGCTACTGGACAGGGCCAAAAAGCAGATGCTTGAAGTGCAGGAGGGGGATTCTTTTGATGCGGCCTTTGCGGCCAATCAGGTTAAAACCCATGAAGAGACTATTGAGTTGTTCAAACAGCAGGCCAGCAATGCTGACTCGCCCGAGTTGCAGGCATTTGCCGAGAAATATTTGCCCAAGCTTGAAATGCATCTGGTGATGGCCAGGAAACTGATGGATGCCCATCACAAATCCTGATGCCTTGAAAAAACAACGCCCGGTGAGTAATCAACCGGGCGTTGTGTGTGCAGCGGGCTGGTTCAGACGGTGATTTCGTTGAAACCGCAATACTCTTCCCAGCTCATGTCCAGCGCCTCGGCGACTTCCTGATGCACTTCAAGGCGCATGCTCTTGAGCTCTTCGGGGGAGCGTGCGATCAGTTCCAGCGCCAGCTCCCAGGCTTCAAGGCCGCGACTTTCGGCTTCGTCTTCAAAGGCCCACAGAATCTGCTGCTGGCGGTCCTCTGCGCTCAGATCTTTCATTTCTTCGATCAGTTCAGGGTGCGCCTTGATAAAAGTATCCAGGGCCAGTTCGTTACGGGATTCTTTAGGGATCATATGGCGTCTCGGATCGTTAGGGCGGCCTGCGTGGGCAGACCGTCGTCAGGGCGTTTTCTCGCATGCTAGCGAGTTAGCAATACGATGAAAAGCGCCATATGACCGGTCAGCCTGCGGTTTGTATCTTGCTTTCGCGTTGCAGGCTGTAGCCCCAGACCGCCAGCGCCAGCGTTGCGACCACCGAGCCAACTACCACGATGCCGTCCCAGCCGTACACCGGATAGGTCTGCGCGCCCGCCAGGGAGCCCAGTGCGCCACCAATGAAGTAGCAGGTGATGTAACCGGCGTTCAGGCGGTTGCGGGCGGCAGGACGTACCTTGAACACCGCATTCTGATTGCTGACATGGACCAGTTGCACTGCAAAATCCAGGGCCAGTACGCCGATCAGCAAGGCGATCAACGAGTGACCGGCGAATGCCATTGGCAGCCAGCTCGCCAGCAGGACCAGCAGGCCGACGGTCGTGGCCTGTTGGCCTTTGCCGCGATCGGCCATGCGTCCGGCCCAGTTTGCCGCCACCGCACCGACTGCCCCCGCCAGGCCAAACAGGCCGATAACCGCATCCGAGTAGCTGTAGGGCGGTACTGCCAGCAGAAAGGCCAGTGGGGTCCAGAACAGGGCAAACAGCGAGAAAGTCAGCAGGCCCAGTAGCGCGCGCAGGCGCAGTATTGGCTCTTCGACAAACAGGGTGAACACCGATCCCAGCAGTTTTGGATAGCTCAGGCCAGCGCTCTGGTGATGGTTGGGCAGGGCGCAAAACAGGGAGATGGCACTGACCAGCATCAAGGCCGCAGCCACCAGATAGATGGTTCGCCAGTCACCGGCCGACGACAGCGCCCCGGCCACGGTGCGCGCCAGCAATATCCCCAGCAGCAAGCCGCTCATCAGCGTCCCCACCACTCGGCCTCGGCTCAGGGGGTCGGTCAGGCTGGCAGCCATTGGCACCAGTACTTGTGCAGAAACTGAAAACAGCCCGGTTATCGCCGTGCCAACCAAAAGCCACGTCACCGACGGTGCAAACGCGCTGAGCAAAAGGCCCAGTGCGCTGAGCACGGTCATGGTAACGATCAGCCGACGTTGTTCGAACAGATCGCCCAGAGGTACCAGCAGCAACAGGCCGGCGCCGTAACTCAATTGCGCGGTGATCACCACGTTACCGGCGCTGCTCATGCTCAAACCCAGTTCCTGGGCGATGGTGTGCAGCAAGGGCTGTGCGTAATAGTTACTGGCGACAGCCAGGCCGGTGGCGGTGGCCATCAGCAAGATGAGGGCAGTGCTTAAAGGTTTGGTGGCAGTTGTAGAAGCGGACATTGACTGTCTCATCGGCATGGGGAGTGCGCGGAAGTATCAGAATGCCTGCATAGAATGTCACTGAATATGTCGATAATTTAATTCTATAAACAACAAAGCCCTTGGCTATGACGGCCAGAGGCTTTGTTTTAAGACGGGATGCGTGACCTAGTTGCGACGGCCCAGCAGCAAGCCCACG
This sequence comes from Pseudomonas sp. MF06569, assembly GCF_059862735.1. Lineage (NCBI taxonomy): Bacteria > Pseudomonadati > Pseudomonadota > Gammaproteobacteria > Pseudomonadales > Pseudomonadaceae > Pseudomonas > Pseudomonas sp. MF06569. The sequence continues at coordinate 186,358 of NZ_JCBCUZ010000002.1, forward strand.
ACCAGTCCGAAGCCGGCCGAAATAGCCACGGTTTGCCACGGATGGCCACCGATATAGCTTTCAGTGGCATCGACCACAGGCTTGGTGCGTTCACGCACGTTAGTGACCGAGTCCAGCGCTTGCTTGAGCTTGAGACCAACCTGCGCACGCAGGGTTTCACCTTCTTCACCGACCAGGGACACGCTCTCCTTGAGCAGCTTTTCAGATTCGGCAATCAGGTCTTGAAGTTCGCTGAACGCTTGATCCTTGATTTGATCTTCAGCTTGTACGGCATTTTTGCGAGCCATTGCGGTACTCCTTGCAGTTGAAATGGGTGATGAGTAATGGAGTCAACCCAATGCCAAAAAGTTGCATCTGTTTTGAGCCGGGTGTTGTTCTGACCTGACAGCGTAGTCAAAAACCAGACGGAGACACTTCTTTGTAGGGTGTAAGATGTCCCCTAAATTTACGCCGCAGGAAATTCTCATGAGCTTCAACCTCGCCAACAAGCCTCTCGCTGAGCGTGCTGCGCTTGAAGATGAAAAATCCCGACTGTATGACCTTTGGCAGAGCAATCTGGGCAAGGCCAAAGGGGATGCGGCGCGCTTGTTCGGGGAGCGCGCCAAGCGCAAGGGCAAGTGGGCTGAATGGGTGCGTTCGGAGCTGGACGCCATGTCGCCACCCGAATACGCCAACATGGTGCGCAGTGAAGTGAATCGCATGATGGCCGCCAAGTAAGCGTTCTGCAAAACCCGTGGGAGCGGGCTTGCTCGCGATGAGGGCGACGCGGTTTACCTGACTGCTCGAGGTGATTTCATCGCGAGTAAGCCCGCTCCCGCAGGTCGCTCAATGAATCTCGCAGACGGTAAATATTTGCAGCGCCCCGCCCACATTGATCTGCATCTCGTCATCCAGCTGCTTGCCCAGCAAGGCAGCTCCCAGCGGTGAGCGCGGGGTGATGACGGTCACTGAGTGCCCGTCCTGTTCGAGTTTGAGGCCGGCAGCGTCAGGGGCCAGGAATAACCACTGCTCGCTGCCGTTTTCAGCCTCCAGATTGACCAATGCCCCGACTTGAATGCCCTGCGCCGCGCAGTACGGACCCAGGGTCATGCTGCGACAGTTCTTGAGCGCCTGGCGAATCTCTTCAACCCGGCGCGCCTGGCCTGTAGCCAGGTAGGATGCTTCAAGCCCAAGGGTGTCGTACTTGTTCTCGGCAATATTTTCCGCGTGGGTCGCAGCTTCATAGGCGGTTTGAGCTGCGCGCTGGAGCACATCAAGGTCGATTTCGAGTTTGTCCAGCATCAGCAGGTGCACAGCGGTCTTGTTCATGGTCGCAGCTTGAGAGTGACGAACGGCGATTGTCGCACGAGTGTCGCGCAGATTTATCCGCCATAAACCTTCTGTACGCGTTGAATTATGCGGACAATCAGCCCTTTGAATGTTGGAGCCCGGAATGAAAGCCTCCTGGGATATTTTTTGCAGTGTGGTCGATAACTACGGCGACATTGGTGTGACCTGGCGTTTGGCCCGCCAGTTGGTGGCCGAGCATCAGCAGGGCGTGCGTCTGTGGGTCGATGATTTGCGGGCGTTTGTGCCGCTGTGCCCTGAGGCCGATGTCGGCGTGGCACGCCAATGGCAGCAGGGGGTCGAGGTGTGTCAGTGGCCGCAGCTGTGGCAATCCGTCGACGTTGCCGATGTGGTGGTCGAAGCATTCGCCTGCAAACTGCCCGAAGGCTACCTGCAGGCGATGAAGGCCCGCGAAACCCCAGCGTTGTGGATCAATCTTGAATATCTGAGCGCAGAAGACTGGGTCAGTGGTTGCCACGGTTTGCCCTCCTTGCGCCCCGATGGCTTGAAGCGGATGTTCTTCTTTCCGGGTTTTGATGCGGGCACTGGTGGCTTGCTGCGCGAAGCCGACCTGTTGCAGCGACGTCGAGCCTTTGAGCTGGATCCCCAGGCCAGGCAGGCGTTTTTGCAGGGGCTGGGTGTTTTTCCGGCAAGCAACGCACGTCTGATTTCACTGTTTGCCTATGAAAATACCGGGCTTGCCAGCTGGCTGGATGCCATGGCCGCGGGCAGCGTGGCGACGCATCTGTTGGTGCCCCAAGGGCGGATCATGGGCGATCTGCTGCGCTGGCTTGAGGTGGATCAGTTGGGTTTGGGGGATGCGCAGCAGCGCGGGGCTTTGACCGTTCAGGCCTTACCGTTCGTCCGTCAAGAAGATTACGACCACCTTTTGTGGAGCTGTGATTTCAATGCGGTGCGCGGCGAAGACTCGTTTGTGCGGGCGCAATGGGCAGGCAGGCCACTGCTTTGGCATATTTATGAGCAGGAAGAAGACGCCCATTGGGTCAAGCTCAATGCGTTCCTCGCGCTGTATGTCAAAGACCTTACGCCGGCCGCAGCCCAAGCATTTACCGGGTTGTGGCACGCCTGGAATGGTGGCTGCGATATGGCTCAAAGCTGGAATCTGCTGCTTGAGCACTGGCCCGAGATCACTGCGCATGCCGAGCAGTGGTGTCTGGAACAGTCATTGCAGGCCGATCTTGCGCAAGCGCTAGTACTGTTTTATAGAAATTGGATATGATACGCGGCCTAGATTTTTGTAAATCTCAATCCAAATTCGGATACTCGCAATGAAAACTGGTAAAGAGCTTAAACCCGGTACAGTCATCAAGCTCGAAAACGACCCTTGGTTGGTTCAGAAAGCTGAATTCACCAAGTCCGGTCGTAACAGCGCAATCATGAAGACCAAGCTGAAAAACCTGCTGACTGGCTACAAGACTGAAATCGTATACAGCGCTGACGACAAGCTCGAAGACGTGATCCTGGATCGCAAAGAAGCGACCCTGTCCTTCATCAGCGGCGACACCTACACGTTCATGGACACCACTGACTACACCATGTACGAGCTGAACGCTGAAGACATCGAAGCCGTTCTGCCATTCGTGGAAGAAGGCATGACCGACGTTTGCGAAGCCATCTTCTTCGAAGACCGTCTGGTTTCCGTAGAGCTGCCGACCACCATCGTGCGTCAGGTTGACTACACCGAAGGTTCCGCTCGCGGCGACACTTCGGGCAAGGTGATGAAGCCTGCCAAACTGAAAAACGGTACCGAGCTGAGCGTTGCTGATTTCGTAGAAATCGGCGACTGGATCGAAATCGATACCCGTGACGGTGGTTCCTACAAGGGCCGCGCCAAGGTTTAAACCTTGCGTTAACCGCACGATGAAAAAGCCCGGTCTTATGGCCGGGCTTTTTTTTGCCTGTCAAAAAGCCTGGTTTAGAGCTTTGCCCTGAGTAGGGGACTGGTTAGCATGGGCGCTCATCATGAGGGGCTGTAATGCTGATCGATTTTGCAATGTATACAGCCCTGGGCCTCGCCCTTGGCGCACTGGGCGGGTTGTTCGGGATTGGCGGCGGCTTGATCGCGATCCCGGTTTTAGGATTATGGTTCGGGCTGGATCAGCAATTGGCGCAAGGCACTGCCCTGGTCATGGCGGTGCCCAATGTGTTTCTTGCCCTGTATCGCTATCACCAGCGCAATAAAATCGATCTGCGCCAGGCAGTGCCGTTGGTGCTGATGAGCTTTTGCTTTGCTTGGCTGGGGGCAATGCTCGCGGTTGGGGTGGATCCGCGCAGCATACGCTGGGGTTTCATCGTCTTTTTGCTGGCGATTACCCTCTACAACCTGATCAAACTCTATAGCTCGCCCGCTCAACCGGTTGCAGGCTCGCGTTACGGCTGGCCCTGGTATGGCGCGCTGGGCGCCTTGGCAGGTACCACGGGCGGGTTGTTTGGTGTCGGCGGTGCCGTAGTGGCGGCGCCGGTACTGACCAGTGTGTTTGGCACCACCCAAGTGGTGGCTCAGGGCTTGTCGCTGGCCCTGGCTGCACCGAGCACTGCGGTGACGCTGCTGACGTACGCGGTGCATGACGAAGTCAACTGGGTCATGGGTGTGCCGCTGGCCATTGGCGGGCTGTTGAGCATCAGTTGGGGGGTCAGGGCCGCCCACGCCATGCCGGAGCGGGTATTGCGCGGCTTGTACTGCGCCTTTCTGTTGTTGTGTGCGGGCTTGCTGGCAATCAAAGCTTAAAGCCTTCAACGATGTACTCGGCAAAGCACTCAATGATCGGCGACGACGCACTGTTGGGTTTGCGTAGCAGCACAATACTGGCGGAGGGCAGCACGGGCAGGTTCTCCGCCTCGCCGATAATGCGCAGGTCGGGCGTCAGCAGGCTCTGCAACTGCGCGGTCACGGCCAGCCCGGTGCTCACCACGGCATTGATGGCTGCCAGACTGGCGCTGGTGTAGGCAACCCGATACTCGCGCTGCTGGATATCCAGTGCATTGCAGGCCCAGGTTCGGCAAAAACAGTCGGTATTGAACATTGCCAGTGGCAGGGGCGTTTGTTCGTGGGGCGAGAAACCTTGTGCCACCATCCACACGAACCGCTCCTGACGCAGGATCTGGCCCATCTCGGTGCCAGGTTTGCGGGTCACGATGGTCAGGTCCAGGTCATTGCGCTGCAACAGTTGCGATGACGGTTCACAGTGCACTTCGACATTGATCAGCGGGTAGTCCTGGGCAAAACGCGACAGCACGCCAGGCAAAAATCGCATCACGTAATCATCAGGCGAGCCGATTTTGACGGTGCCCACCATCTGCGGCTGACGCAGTGTGTTGAACACTTCGCTGTGCAGCTTGAGGATACGTCGTGCGTAACCGAGCAACACGTGGCCCTCGGGGGTAAGGCTTACGTTGCGTCCTTCGCGCTGAAACAGCGCACATTGCAGCACGTCCTCTTCCAGTCGCTTCATCTGCATGCTGACCGCTGACTGGGTGCGGTTGACCACTTCGGCCGCACGGGTGAAACCACCCTGATCGGCGATCGCAGCAAAGGTGCGCAGCAGGTCGGTGTCGATACTGGGAAATTCGGCCATTGATCAATCTCGCAGATGTATCGCATAAGAAACATTCGTTGGATTGATCTTAAGCCCGGGCCGAGACTTGAGCCATACCTCAGGAGGGCTCAGGTGATGAAAGGTCAAAAAAGTGTGATGTGGTTTGCCCGTATATCCCGCTGGTATCAGCTGTCGCGGGAAAGGGCGAATCTGAGGCAGATCAGTGATGCGGCGCTCAAGGATCTTGGGCTGAGCAGGGCGGATATCGAGATCGAAAGCCACCGGGCTTTTTGGGATGATCCGTTTAACAAGTGAGGCGGGCTCACCACAACCCACCTGTGGGAGCGGGCTTGCTCGCGATGGCATCAACCTGCTTTGCCTGAGGCACCGGGGTGTCTGCATCGCGAGCAAGCCCGCTCCCACAAGAGTTTCATCCGCAAGGTGTGTGGATCAGCGTTTAACTTGCTTTAACGTCTCGGCAATCAAAAATGCCAGTTCCAGCGATTGATCGGCGTTCATGCGCGGGTCGCAGTGGGTGTGGTAACGGTCCGACAAGCCATCCTCGGTAATCGGGTTGGCGCCGCCGATGCACTCGGTGACGTTCTGGCCGGTCATCTCGATGTGAATCCCGCCGGCGTAGCTGCCTTCAGCCTCGTGAACCTGGAAGAACTGCTTCACTTCCCCAAGAATCTGCGCAAAGTCGCGGGTTTTGTAGCCGCTGCTGGCCTTGATCGTATTGCCGTGCATCGGGTCGCAGCTCCACAGCACCTGTTTGCCTTCGCCCTCTACGGCGCGGATCAGCTGCGGCAGGTGATCGCCAACCTTGTCGGCACCCATGCGCACGATCAGGTTAAGACGGCCCGGGTCGTTGTCCGGGTTGAGAATATCGATCAGGCGGATCAGGTCTTCGTTGTTCATGCTTGGGCCGACCTTGACCCCGATCGGGTTATTGACCCCGCGCAGGAACTCGACATGGGCGCCGTCCAGCTGGCGCGTGCGGTCGCCGATCCACAGCATGTGCGCCGAGCAATCGTAGTAGTCGTTGGTCAGGCTGTCGCGGCGTACGAAGGCTTCTTCGTAGTTGAGCAGCAGTGCTTCGTGGGCGGTAAAGAAGCTGGTCTCGCGCAGTTGTGGCGAGCTGTCCATGCCGCAGGCGCGCATGAAGGCCAGGGTCTCATCGATACGATCGGCCAGCTGGCTGTATTTATCAGCCAATGCCGAGTTGGCGATAAAGTCCAGGTTCCATTTATGCACTTGATGCAGGTCGGCAAAACCGCCCTGGGCAAAGGCGCGCAGCAGGTTCAGGGTGGCGGTGGACTGGTGATAGGACTGCAGCAGACGTTCCGGATCAGGGACACGGCTTTTTTCATCAAAGCCGATGCCGTTGACGATATCGCCGCGATAGGCCGGTAGCGTAACCCCGTTAATGGTTTCGTCATTGGCCGAGCGCGGCTTGGCGAACTGACCGGCCATGCGTCCGACCTTGACCACCGGGCAGCCTGCCGCGAATGTCATCACAATGGCCATTTGCAGCAGCACCTTGAAGGTGTCGCGAATCTTGGCTGCCGAAAACTCCGCAAAACTTTCAGCGCAATCGCCACCCTGAAGCAGAAACGCCCTACCTTGAGTGACCTCGGCAAACTGACGGCGCAGTTCGCGGGCTTCGCCAGCGAAGACCAGTGGCGGATAACTGGCCAGGCTTTGCTCGACGCGCAACAGGTGTGCTGCGTCAGGGTAGTGGGGTTGTTGCTGAGCTGGCAGGGCGCGCCAGCTGTCAGGTGTCCAGATTTGGCTCATCGCAGACTCTAGTATTTGTAGGAGATGGCCCATGTTAGCAGCAATTAGTGCGTGACCTCTTGCGCCGCAATGGCCGACAATTGCGCCTTTGCGCTCGACATCGAGTGGCTGTTTTCTACAGCGTTGCGGGTGATGCCGGGACGCGGCAAGGAGAGGAAATGTCTGAGGAGCGCGTAGAGCGTCTGCTCGCTGAAGTCCATGATGACTTCGGCATGATTCGAGTGCTGGAAGTGGCTGACTATCGCTTCCTCGAATTTGGCGATGCGATCGAGCAAAGTTGCGTGTTCACTGCGGATCCCAGCTGGCTGGAATACGACTACACCCGCGCCATGCTGATCGGTGCGCTGTGCCATGACGCCCCCGAGAGCGCGCTGTTCCTGGGCCTTGGCGCAGGAACCCTGACCCAGGCCTGCCTCAAGTTCTTGCCTCTTGAAGATGTTGAAGCCATTGAACTGCGTCCGGATGTGCCGCGCCTGGCTATCGAGTACCTGGGGCTGGACGATGACCCTCGGTTGTATATCCGCATTGGAGATGCCATCGAACTGCTGGACAGCGCCGAGCCGGCGGACCTGATTTTTGTCGACCTTTATAACGACTTGGGGCCTGCCGCCGGGCACCTGGCGTGGACATTCCTTGAAAACTGCCAGAAGAAGCTCGCTCCCAACGGTTGGCTCATCATCAATCAGTGGGCCACCGATGACGGCAAGCCGCTGGGTGCTGCCTTGTTGCGTGGCTTGTATCACCGGCATTACTGGGAGCTGCCCGTCAAAGAGGGCAATGTCATTTTGATGGTGCCTGCCGATCTTGATCAGGATCTGGATATCGACGCCTTGACCGCTCGGGCGCAGGCCCTGGCACCCCGTTTGGGCTATTCGCTTGAGTCGTTGATCAAGGCGGTTCGCCCTGCGACCTGATGCTCAAGGATGAAACGTTTTAGCGTTTGCCCCAAGGTGGCCAGGCGTTAAACGTTTTTTTAAGGTCGAAAATATCGTTAAAGCCCGGTCTATAGAGGGATACAGACGATTGTGCCCCAAAAAAACGCTTCTTTTTTTTGATAAATCCGGTATAGTGCGCGCCGGCCTTTAGCCGGGCCACGTTTAGGTGTCGCATTTCCCGAAGCACGCTTCGGCTGCTCGTCCGTTTCGCGGACAACCCTGAACGCTCCATTCATTTAACGTTTTCGCAAATCCCCGCCGACAAAGCAGCCAGGGCGACTCTTGAGTCTTACACGGCATGCGCAGCTTTGGAGCATGGGTCTTTGCGGATGCACTTAGAGGCAGACCCATGACCCAGGAAACCGGCGGCTTCGCCGCTTTTAATCTTAATCCGAACATTCTTGCAGCTGTCATTGCGACTGGCTACGAAGAACCTTCGGCTATTCAGCATCAATCGATCCCGATCATTATGGCCGGTCACGACATGATTGGTCAGGCGCAAACCGGTACGGGTAAAACCGCCGCGTTCGCACTGCCGATCCTGCACCGCATCGATCCTGCTAAGCGCGAGCCGCAAGCCCTGATCCTGGCGCCAACCCGTGAGTTGGCGCTGCAAGTAGCAACCGCTTTCGAAACCTACGCCAAGCAAATGCCGGGCGTTACCGTTGTGGCCGTTTACGGCGGCGCCCCTATGGGTCCACAACTGAAAGCAATCCGTAATGGCGCACAGATCGTTGTCGCCACTCCGGGCCGTCTGTGCGACCACCTGCGTCGTGACGAAAAAGTTCTGTCGACCGTGAACCACCTGGTTCTGGACGAAGCTGACGAAATGTTGAAACTGGGTTTCATGGACGATCTTGAAGTTATCTTCAAGGCTCTTCCTCCAACCCGTCAGACCGTATTGTTCTCGGCAACCTTGCCGCAGTCGATCCGTGCCATTGCCGAGCGCCATCTGCGCGATCCGCAACACGTGAAGATCCAGACCAAGACTCAGACCGTTACCGCGATCGAACAGGCTCACCTGTTGGTTCACGCTGACCAGAAGACCTCGGCTGTATTGAGCCTGCTGGAAGTTGAAGATTTCGACGCCCTGATCATGTTCGTACGCACCAAGCAAGCGACCCTGGATCTGGCCAGCGCCCTTGAAGCCAAAGGCTACAAAGCTGCTGCGCTGAACGGTGACATTGCCCAGAACCAGCGTGAGCGCGTAATCGACTCCCTCAAGGATGGCCGTCTGGACATCGTTGTGGCGACCGACGTTGCTGCTCGTGGTCTCGATGTTCCACGTATCACTCACGTGTTCAACGTTGACATGCCTTACGATCCAGAGTCCTACGTTCACCGTATCGGCCGTACAGGCCGTGCAGGTCGCGAAGGTCGCGCACTGCTGCTGGTAACTCCTCGTGAGCGCCGCATGCTGCAAGTGATTGAGCGTGTAACCGGTCAGAAAGTTGCTGAAGTCCGCCTGCCGGATGCTCAAGCTGTTCTCGATGCTCGCATCAAGAAGTTGACCAACAGCCTGACTCCGCTGGTTGCTGACGCTGAATCGACTCACGGTGACCTGCTGGATCGCCTGATTGCCGATATCGGTTGCAGCCCGCGTGCTCTGGCCGCTGCTCTGCTGCGCAAGGCCACCAACGGTCAGGCCCTGACTCTGGCTGCCATCGAACGTGATCGTCCACTGGTGCCGAACAGCGCGCCACGTGAGCGTTCAGAGCGTTCGGGTGACCGTCCGGATCGTGGTGATCGTGAGCGTCGTGCTCCGGTTCCATTGGCTGAAGGCCGTGCTCGTTGCCGTACCGCTCTGGGTGCGCGTGATGGCATCGCTGCCAAGAACCTGCTGGGCGCTATCCTCAACGAGGGTGGCCTGGCACGTGAAGCAATCGGTCGCATCCAGGTGCGTGACAGCTTCAGCCTGGTAGAGCTGCCGGAAGTGGGTCTGGAAGGTTTGCTGGCCAAACTGAAAGACACCCGCGTTGCTGGCAAGCAGCTCAAGCTGCGTCGCTACCGCGAAGATTAATCACTGCTTGCTGTGATTGATCGCTAAAAAAATCCCCGACTGGTTCGGGGATTTTTTTTGTCTGCGATTTGTAGTCGCTGCCGAGGAACGAAGGCTGCGAGCTTTTATTGCGCAGCGCCCCAGATGAAGAGCTCGCAGCCTTCGTTCCTCGGCAGCGACTACGGGCCCGGATTCAACCAAATCTATAGATGTCCATCCCCAGCGCACCCAGTGTCCAGCCCTGGTGGGCAATGCTGAACGGGCCACCTGCGCCCCGGGCGAAGTACAGTGGCAGCAGGTGTTCATCGCTGGGATGATTTTTGGCTGCAAAGGGCGCCAGTTTTCGGTAGTCGTGCAGCATCGTTTCGTCGTCAGAGGCCAGTGTCTCGATCATCCAGTCACGAAAGGCTTTGGCCCAAGGCTCTACGCTCTCTGGGCCAGCGTGCCAGTCCAGTTCGCGCAGGTTGTGGGTGATGCTGCCCGAGCCGATGATCAGGATTCCCTCATTTCTCAAGGTACTCAGGGCGCGTCCTGTCTCGGTCTGGGCTTTCGGGCCCAATTGGCTGGGCAGTGAAACCTGGACCACAGGAATATCGGCTGCCGGGTACATCAATGACAGTGGCACCCAGGCACCGTGGTCAAAAGGGCGATTGGGGGCCAGCCGGGCCGGTAAGCCTTTGTCTGCAAGCAGTTGAACAATGCGGGCGGCCAGCGCCGGATCCCCGGGTGCAGGGTATTGCACGGCAAACAATGCGGGCGGAAAACCACCAAAGTCGTGCCAGGTTTCAGGTGCGTGATGGCTGGCGACCCGTAGATCAGGGCTTTCCCAGTGCGCGGATACCAGCACGATGGCTTTCGGGCGGGGCAGTTCGTTGGCCTGGCGCGTGAGCGCCGGGCCACTGGCGCCCGGTTCCAGTGCTAGCATTGGCGAACCGTGGGAGATGAACAGGCTGGGAAGCATGAAAAACATCCTCAAGGTTAAGATGTCTCATCTTCGTCCTGATCATTGATCTAAATCCAATATAAGTTTTAGTGCTTATCTATCGAATTTAAAGGTGAATCATGCAGCCCGAATTTTGGCACGACCGCTGGGACCGCAATCAGATCGGTTTTCACCTGCAGCAGGTCAATCCGTATCTTCAGCGCCTGTGGCCCACCCTTGGGCTTGAGCAGGGCGGTCGTGTGCTGGTGCCGCTATGTGGAAAGAGCCTGGATTTGAGCTGGCTGGCGGCCAACGGCTACGAGGTGCTGGGCGTAGAGCTCACGCAGACGGCCGTGGAGCAGTTTTTCAGTGAGCAGAAGGTCGAGCCGCAGATTAGCCAGCGGGGCGCCTTCAGGGTGTATGAGGCGGGCCCTGTGACGATCTTGTGCGGTGATGTCTTTGCACTGACTGCGGCCGATGTCGCCACGTGTGTGGGGGTGTATGACCGGGCAGCGATGATCGCGTTTCCCCCCGACATGCGCGAAGCCTACGCTCGGCATCTGACGAAAATCCTCACGCCGGGATGCCAGGGGCTGTTGATCACGCTCGATTACGACCAGTCTCAGATGAATGGCCCGCCGTTCTCGGTGCCGGACGCCGAAGTACAGCGCCTGCTGTCGCCTGACTGGGCGCTGGAAGTCGTCGAGGAGCCGGATGTACTCGACCAGGAATGGAAGTTCCTCAAGGGCGGTGTGACGCGTCTGGTGGAGCGGGTTTATCGCCTGGAAAAAACCGGCAAGGCCTGAATGCGGACATGAAAAAAGGGCGACCTCAGTCGCCCTTTTCTTTGGTTGCCGTGGGGTTAGCCGCGGCGACGCAGTGCATCGATACGTTCTTCCAGTGGCGGGTGGCTCATGAACATCCGCGCCAGGCCTTGTTTGAGGCCGCCGTTGATGCCAAAAGCAGCCATGGTGTCCGGCATGTGAACCGGTAGACCCTGTTCGGAGCGCAAGCGCTGCAGGGCACTGATCATGGCCGACGTGCCAGCAAGCTGTGCACCGGCTTCGTCAGCCCGGAACTCGCGTTTGCGCGAGAACCACATCACGATGGCGCTGGCCAGGAAACCCAGGACCAGTTCAGCGAAGATGGTCGCGACGTAGTAGGCAATGCCGCGGCCTTCGTCGTTCTTGAAAATCACCTTGTCGACAAAGTTGCCGATGATCCGGGCGAAGAACATCACGAAGGTGTTCACCACGCCTTGCACCAGTGCCAGGGTCACCATGTCACCGTTGGCAACGTGACCGATTTCGTGTGCCAGTACGGCTTTTACTTCATCTGGCGAAAAACGCTCCAGCAAACCTTGGCTGACAGCGACCAGCGCATCGTTTTTATTCCAGCCCGTGGCAAAAGCGTTGGCTTCATATGCCGGGAAAATTCCCACCTCGGGCATTTTGATCCCGGCTTCGCGGGACAGTTGTTCAACGGTTTGCATCAACCATTGTTCATGACGAGTGCGAGGTTGAGTGATCACCTGGGTGCTGGTGCTCATCTTCGCCATCCATTTGGAGATGAATAGCGAGAACAAAGACCCTGCAAAACCAAAGACCGCACAGAACACCAACAGCTGACTGAGGTTCAGATCAACCCCGTTGGCCGCCATGAACCCGTCAAAGCCGAACAGGCTCAGGGTGATGCTGGCAATCAGCACGACCGCCAGGTTAGTGGCCAAAAACAGCAGAATGCGCATCATGGTTGTAAGAATCTCCTCGTCTTAAGGGTGTTGCCGTATGCGGGTATATAAGGTGCCGCCTCAGGCTATTCAACCGGGTGACTATTTCAAACTGTGTCCTACAGGCTGATTCTAGTGGCATGCCCGACATTTCCTAATCTGAATGAGCACTTTTTTTGAACAAAAGTTCCACCCAAAGCCAGTAAACAAAGGGCTTTAACGATTTTGGTTTTTTATAAAAGGAGAGTGCGGGTAGGGAAAGACGGCATGTGAAGAATGTTTCATCAGACACATGCTGTGCGACTTTTGATTGGTCGCACAGCATGTTCAGACGTTACTGACGGTAAGTCTTCAGGAAGTTACCGATCCGGCCGATGGCCATATCCAGTTCGTCAACACGGGGCAGGGTCACGACGCGGAAGTGGTCAGGCCAAGGCCAGTTGAATGCCGTGCCTTGAACCACCAGCAGTTTTTCCGAGAGCAGCAGGTCCAGAACGAACTTCTCGTCGTTGAGGATCGGGCACACCTTGGGGTCGATACGCGGGAATGCGTATAGAGCACCCATCGGCTTCACGCAGCTGACGCCGGGGATATCGTTGAGCAACTCCCAGGTGCGGTTACGCTGTTCCAGCAGGCGGCCGTTGGGCAGGACCAGGTCGTTGATGCTCTGGTAGCCGCCAAGTGCAGTCTGGATGGCATGCTGGCTGGGTACGTTGGCACACAGGCGCATGTTGGCCAGCATGTCGATGCCTTCAATGTAGCTTTGGGCATTTTGCTTGGGCCCGGAGATGGCGATCCAGCCCGAGCGGAAACCCGCGACCCGGTACGACTTGGACAGGCCGTTGAAGGTCAGGCACAGCACGTCCGGGGCCAGCGAAGCGGTGCAGATGTGCACGGCGTCGTCGTACAGGATCTTGTCGTAGATCTCGTCCGAGAACACCACCAGGTTGTGCTGGCGCGCAATCTCCAGCATGCCCAGCAGGACTTCCTTGGAGTACACCGCACCCGTCGGGTTGTTCGGATTGATAATGACCATGGCTTTGGTGTTAGGGGTGATCCGGGCTTTTATATCCTCCAGATCAGGCCACCAGTTGGCTTGCTCGTCGCACAGGTAGTGCACGGGGTGACCACCGGCCAGAGTCACGGCAGCGGTCCACAGCGGGTAGTCGGGTGCTGGCACCAGGACTTCGTCGCCATTGTTGAGCAGCGCTTGCAGCGACATCACGATCAACTCGGAGACGCCGTTGCCCAGGTAGATGTCTTCAATGCCGACACCTTCCACCTGCTTTTGCTGGTAGTACTGCATCACGGCCTTACGTGCGCTGAACAGGCCTTTGGAGTCGCTGTAGCCCTGGGCGGTCGGCAGGTTGCGGATTACGTCCTGAAGGATTTCGTCCGGCGCTTCAAAACCAAAGGGGGCCGGGTTGCCGATATTCAGCTTGAGGATGCGATGCCCTTCCTCCTCCAGACGTTTGGCGTGCTTGAGCACTGGGCCGCGAATGTCATAACAGACGTTGGCGAGCTTGTTTGATTTGCTGACCTGCATGGCGATGTGATCCCGAAAATGAACGATCCAGGCAATGTGATGATCACGGCTCTGGGAAATTCTGTGTTTTCACACAGTGGCTGACACCGGCTTGCTTCAATAATCCGTTTGAATGCAACTAGTGCGGGTGCCAGACTGGCGTTTAACGAGGCGCAATCATACGTGCCACCCGACCCCTGGAAAAGCCACCGATCGGGGTTTTTCAGTTGCAGAGGCAGAACCATGGAAAAGTTGAACAAAACCCTGGACGAATGGAAGGCCATGCTCGATCCGGAGCAGTACAACGTGTGCCGCCTCAAGGGCACTGAACGGCCGTTTTCGGGTAAATACAACGCCACTAAAACCGACGGTGTTTATCACTGTATCTGCTGCCAGGAGCCGTTGTTTGATTCGCGCGCCAAATTTGATTCAGGCTGCGGCTGGCCGAGCTTCTATCAGCCGATTGGCGAAAGCGCGATGGTCGAGATCCGTGACGTCAGCCACGGCATGGTGCGTACCGAAGTGGTCTGCGCCAAGTGTGATGCGCATTTGGGGCATGTGTTTCCCGACGGTCCGCCACCCACCGGTCTGCGCTACTGCATCAACTCGGTGTGCCTGGACCTGGTTCCCCGCGACTAATTTTGAGGCGCCGTCATGAACGACAATCTGCTCAATGTTGCATGCACCACTCTTGGCGGCGAGCCGAAAACCCTGGCGGACTACGGGGGTAAAGCGTTGCTGGTGGTCAATACCGCGAGCAAATGTGGATTTACCCCGCAGTACAAGGGGCTCGAAGCCCTGTGGCAGCAGTACAGGGATCAGGGCCTGGTGATTCTGGGATTCCCGTGTAATCAGTTCGGGCAACAGGAGCCGGGTGACGAAGCCGCCATCTCTGAGTTCTGCGAGTTGAATTTTGGCGTGACGTTCCCGCTGTTCAAAAAAGTGGACGTCAATGGCAGCCAGGCCCATCCGCTGTTTGTCCAGCTCAAGAAACGTGCGCCCGGGCTGCTGGGCTCCCAGGGTATCAAGTGGAATTTCACCAAGTTCCTGATCAGTGGCGATGGCAAAAGCATCAAGCGTTATGCCCCGACCACCAAGCCGGAGGCGCTCAAGTCGGATATCGAGGCGTTACTGCGCTAAGCCGTTGTCGCTCTGAGTCCTTGTAGCCGCGGACTCGCGGAGCGAGGCTGCGTCCGGCGGCGCAGCCGTCGCAAAAGCATGCGCGGCGGTTCGCCAGTTAAACCAGGTACTACAGGCAATGCCTTTTCAGGCTGTTTGCGGCACCCAGGTATCGATCAGCGCAGCCAGCTCTTCGCGCCTGAACGGTTTGGCCAGATAGTCGTTCATCCCCGCCGAGCGGCAGCGCTCGCGCTCTTCGGGCATTGCATTGGCGGTCAGGGCGACGATGGGTAACTTTGGCCAGCGCCCACGGTGACGAATTTGTCGGGTGGCCTCATAGCCGTCCATTACCGGCATGTTGCAGTCCATCAACACCAGATCAAAGGTTCTCTGCTCCAATTGTTTCAGCGCCTCGCCGCCGTGGGCCGCTACGACTACGTCACACCCCAATTTGCTCAACATACCCTTGGCCACGAGTTGGTTGACCGGGTTGTCTTCGACCAACAGAATCCGTGCGCGGTGCGAGACAGGCGTGCTGCTGGTCCGATCCGCCGGGATGTCTTGATCGTTTTTCTGTAACAGATACTGCAAGGTTTGATACAGCGCATGGCGCGATAGCGGCCTGGCTTTTTGCTGCAGGGGTGCCAGTGCACTGACCTGATCACTGGGCATGAAGTTGCCATAGGCAGTGACCAGCAGGATCGGTGCGCTGATTGCCGGCCGCAGGCCAAACAGGCATTCGGGGCAATCAGTAATCAACAGATGAGGGTCTGTGCCGTCCAGGCAGGCGTCCAGTGAATAGGGTGTGTAGTCGAGCCCCCACAGGGGCAAAAAGCTGGCAAGCAACTCGCTCAGGCCGCTGCTCGCCGCGCTCACCACAATAACTCGCCCGGACAGTGGTTTGGGCGTGATGGCGGGGGCGTAGCAAGGCAAAGGCAGTTCGGCACAGAACTGGCTGCCAAAACCGATTTCCGAACTGATGGTCAGTCGTCCGTGCATGACCTCGCACAAGCTGTTGGTCAGGGTCAGCCCCAGCCCTGTGCCCCCAAACTGACGGGTAATGCTGGCTCCAGCCTGGGTAAAAGGGCTGAAAATTCGCGCCTGAGCATCCTGGGCAATGCCGATGCCGGTGTCGCACACCTCGATGCGTACCTGATCGCCCTGTGCGCTGAGGCGCACATCCACCCGTCCGAACCGGGTGAATTTCAGGGCATTGGATAGCAGATTGCTGACGATCTGGCGCACCCGTGTCGGGTCACCCAGCACTAATGCGGGGAAGTTCGGGTCGATCAGGCACGTCAGCTCCACGCTGGGGGCTGCGTTCTGCGATAGCAGGTTGGCAGTGTCTTCGATCAGCGAACCCAGGTCGAAGGCAATATGTTCGAGCTCCAGTTGGCCGGCATCGAATTTCGACAGGTCGAGAATGTCATTGAGCAGTTCGACCAGGACTTTGCCAGAGTCGTGGGCTATGGACAGTTGCTGGTGTTGCTCGGCATTGAGCGGGCTGTCCAGGCACAGAGCCAGCATGCCCAGCAAGCCATTGAGCGGGGTGCGTATTTCGTGGCTCATATTGGCCAGAAAGGCAGACCGTGCCTGGGCCATTTCCAGTGCAGTGCTGCGCGCAGATTCCAGCTCTTCATTGGAGTGACGCAGTTGTTCGTTGATGGTTTCCAGCTCTTTGGTGCGCACCGAGACGATGGTTTCCAGTTGCGCCAGGTACTCGGTGAGGCTGTTTTCAGCGCGGCGCCGATACTCCATTTCACGGGCCATTGCCTCGAACTGTTGATTGGCGGCGTTGACCAGCACACCAATTTCATCGTCTTCATGGCCGCAAGGGTACTGCACCTTCGATTGGCCAGGGTCACCGGGCTGACGCTGGCTTATCTGTCGAATCACCCGTACCAGCGGCTTGGTCAGCATGACGTAAAACAGGCCCAGGAGGATAAAGGTCAGGATGATGCTGCGAATGAAACCGCTGAGCAGCGTGACTTCCGCCCGCTGCAAAAAACGCTTCCCGAAGGGGTAGGTATCCACCTCGAGGTGTAAAACCCCGATGCTTTGTTCAGGCAAGTGATTGAAGTACAGTCGTTGGTCAAATGAGCGATTGGAACCAAACAAATAATCGCTGAGTGCTCGATAACGCCCGCTTTCAGGCTGATCCTGAACAGCTGCCAGGACCACATTGTCGCTGTCGACAAGTTGTGCGCCGGTGATCGCCGGTGATCGCAACAGACCGAGTAAAAGCTCTTGTGCCAGCTCTGAGTCGAGGTTGTAGGCAATGCGCGATGCCGGGTTGTGGCTGATCTCAAGCAGGGACTGGATTTCGCGATTGATGGCGGCGTTTTCACTGGCATAATCGATGCCGATTTGTAGCAGGCTAAGGATGGATCCGAGAACCAGGCCGACCAGCACAGTCAGTTTTGCTTGTTTGAAAGACAGGCGATGGGTGAGTTTTATATCCATGGGGTGCTGCACCTGTTTCCATTTCCTTGCGGCGTGCAAGAGTAGTCGATGTGTAGGACAACCGGCAGGTATAACTGCGGTATTTGCCGCAAACCGGGTGAGTCATGTCGTAGATGGCGGATAAATGTACTTCATATCAATATGCCATCATTGTGTATCAGTCTGAGGAAATGTTGTGAATTCTAAACTGGATGCCTTTTTGGAGCGTGCCGAAGCGGTCCTTGCACGTCTTGAACCCTTGCTGCCAGCGCAGCGTGAACCGATTGAGTGGCACGAGTGCCTGGCTGCCCGTTGGCAGCGTGAAGGTCGCTCCGGTTACCTGCTACCGTTGCAGGTCAGTCTTGAAATGCGCCTTGCGGACCTTATCGGCATTGATAATCAGCGTGATCAGTTGGGTCGCAACACCCGGCAGTTTCTCGACGGTTTGCCAGCCAACCATGCCCTGTTGTGGGGATCACGGGGTACGGGCAAGTCATCGATCATTCGTGCCTTGCTGGCGGAGCACGCAGATGCCGGGCTGCGCCTGGTTGAAATCGAGCGCGATCATCTGGCCGATCTACCGCGAGTGGTCGAACTGTTGCAGGGATTGCCTCAACGTTTTGTATTGTTTTGCGATGACTTGTCCTTCGAGGCTGGCGAAAGCGATTACCGGGTGCTGAAAAGCGTCCTCGATGGCTCCCTGGAGCAAGCGCCGGATAACGTGTTGCTTTACGCAACCTCGAACCGTCGCCATCTGGTGCCTGAAAAAGAGAGCGACAACGAAAACTGGAAGAACGTCGACGGTGAGCTTCATCCCAACGAGGCTGTAGAGGACAAGATTGCCTTGTCCGACCGTTTCGGCCTCTGGCTGTCGTTCTATCCCTTTACCCAGGAGCACTTCCTGAGTGTGGTCGAGCACTGGATCGACGTATTGGCCAGCAAAGCCGGTTTGCAGTGGCAACGCGACGAAGCGCTGGATATTCTTGCCGTGCGCTGGGCGACCGGGCGAGGCAATCGCAACGGCCGTTGCGCCTATCAGTTCGCGCGTTACTGGGTGGGTTTGAAATTGTTGGAGCAAGTGAATGATTGATTTGAATGCCACAGGTGCCGGTCTGAACGGCTACACCTTGTTGCAGGCTCAACTGGAGTCGTTGTTGGCGGATGAGCGGGACTTTATTGCCAATGCCGCGCAATTTTCGGCATTTTTGTTTCACCAGCTTGATGATCTGAACTGGGCAGGGTTTTACCTCAACCGCAATGAAGAGTTGGTGCTGGGCCCGTTCCAGGGGCAGATCGCCTGTGTCCGGATTCCTTTCGGACGTGGCGTTTGCGGGGCCGCGGCTGCGAGCAGGCAAACACAGCGGGTTGAGGATGTTCACGCATTTGCCGGGCATATCGCTTGCGACAGCGCTTCCAACAGTGAGCTGGTCGTTCCGCTGATCAAGGATGGCCGGCTGATCGGTGTGCTCGATCTGGACAGCCCAAGTGTCGGGCGGTTCAGCGAGCAGGACCAGCAGGGCATTGAAGCACTGGCTGCGATCTTTCTACGTCTGAGCGATTGCTGATACCGGTCAAGTCGTCAGCCCGGCCTTGAGCATGAGCGCATCGATGTCGACTGAATCGATTTGTTCCGGTTCGAGAAACTGCCGGGCGTACTGCATAAACACCTGTTCGTGCATAAACAGCGCGAACAGTTGGGGGTCAATATGGGCATCGCGGCACATCGTGGCCATGATGCTCAGGGCCTCACTTAACGTCTTGCTGCGTTTATAGGGGCGATCCGAAGCGGTCAGTGCCTCGAAAATGTCGGCAATCGCCATCATCCGCGACTCCAGGCTCATCTCCTCACGCTTCAAGCGTTTTGGATAACCGCTGCCGTCCATTTTTTCGTGATGTCCACCTGCGATCTCCGCGATGTTGCTCAGGTAACTGGGCAGGGGCAGGCTGCTGAGCATCAGGATGGTTTGAACGATGTGATTATTGATGATGTAGCGTTCCTCATTGGTCAATGTGCCGCGCTTGATGCTCAAGTTGTACAGTTCGCCGCGGTTGAACTTGTAGTGCGGCACGTCGAGTTTGAAGCCCCAAGGGTTTTGCGCAGCAATCACGTCGGCTTCAGGCCGGATGAACAGGTGCTCCGGTTTGTCGGCGAGCAATCGCTCTGTGACCGGCAAGGCTTGTTCCTCGCGGGTGGACTGGCGTTTGTGCTCTTCCCAGGACACCCCAAGCCGATCGTCCAGAGTCCGGCTCCATGTGCGTCGTGAAATGGCGTTCAAACGCTCAAGATCAGCTTCCATCATGGCTTCACCTCCCACATTGCATTGGGCGACAAAGGCAAAATCGTCATCCAGCGCCGACAAGCAGGTGTCGCGCTGCTCCGTGAGTTGTTGATCATTGCCGCCCAGGGCGCGCGCTTGCCAGTAGTTGATCCATGCATCGCGCTTGAGCACTTCAAAACGGGTGCGGATCTCGTGAATGCGGTCGTACAAGGTTTCAAGCTTGGTGGCCTTGTCGACCACATACTCCGGCGTTGTGACCTTACCGCAGTCGTGTAGCCAGGCCGCGATACGCAGGGCCTCCCATTGTTCGTCCGAGGGGTTGTACTGCTCAAACGGTGGCTGCTGGCTCGCCGCCGCCGCTTGGGCCAGCATCAGCGTGAGGGTTGGAACTCGCTGGCAATGGCTTGCCGTATACGGGCTTTTGGCGTCAATGGCTCCAGCCAGCAGTTGAATCAAAGCATCCAGTAACTGCTTTTGCCGTGCTTGCAGGCGCTGGCTCTCAATGGCGACCGCAGCCGTGCCTGACACCGCCTGGATAAAGGCAATCCGGTCAGCCCGCAGATGATCCTGATCGTCAAGCGAGCCACTGTTGTTCAACACCAGAACCAGAATGCCGACGGTCTCGCCGTGGCGGTTGTGCAGGCGAATGCCGATCAGATGGATGCTCTGGCTGCCCAGTTCGTGCATCAGGGGTTGCAAGTCGCCAGCCTGCTCGAGAGTGAGTGCGCGGGCCACACTGTCATGGCCTTCGAAAAGTGCGCGCAGCCATTCGGGGCTCTGGCTATCGTCAGGGTCTAATACCGACTGCGGCTGGGTTGTGAGGTCCTGGGGCTGGCCATTCATGATCAAGCCTTTTAGCTCCAGCTGCGTACTGTCGGTTTTTGCAAGGTAGATGAGCCCGGCCTGTGCCTGGGCGATTTTGAGCGTCTCAAACAGGACTGACTGCAACAAAGGTTCAAATCGGGTGTGAGCAGAGAGGCTGGAGGTGATTTCAAAAAAACTGGCGAGTGTTTGTCTCATTCGTCCCATGGAGGCTTCCAGCTGGTCGATTTCAAGCACGGGCGACTGCTTCCTGGGCGCGTAGTTGAAATCAAACCGCCGAATGGCATCGGCCTCACGCACCAGTGCCTGCAAGGGCTTGACCAGTAATCGTGACGTCACCCAACCCATGGGTACGCACAGGAGGAGGGCGACCAGCGTCACCACAGCACCTTGCCATCGCAACTGATAGGCATCTGCCAGCAGTTCGTCTTCCGGGACCATCATGGCCAGTTGCAAACCATTGGAGCCGCCGTCGTCCACCTTGAATTGTGACGTGATCCATTGGCGATGACCGTCGTTCAGGCGCTGCTCGGCGGTTGCACCCTGCTCGATCAAATAGCTCAGGGCCGGGCTTAATTCCGAGACTTTGGGCAGTTTTGCAGGATCCTGGGCGGTTAACAGTTTGTTGAAGTCCGGATAGGCGATCGCCCGGCCATCGCCATCGAATAGAACGATTTGCGTACCGGGCGTTGTCTGATGGCTGGCGAGGGTGCTGGACAGCTGAGACAGGGTTACGTCGGCACCCATCACTGTATTCGTAGCGCTGCGTCTGGCTAAGGTGGTGCCCACTTCCCGGGTGGAAAAAAACAAATAGGGGCTGGTGGTGGCTTGATTGTTGTCGGCGTGCACCGGGATAAACCATTTTCGGGTGCGGGGGTCATAGGTTTCATCCGGGATGTTTCGCTCTTCCAACTGGGTCAAATGTTCATCCAGGTATATTTTTTTTGACTCAACCGTACCGTTTGGTTCCGAGCGTTTTATCGACCAGACTTCGTAATTCGCTTGTGGCGGTGCGTGCAACTGCAGCCTGATCGCTTGATTGCGCAAAGGCCTGACCAGGAAAAAGTTTCCGTTGTCGTCTCCCAGGAACAAAGCAGACAGGGTGTGGTTGTCTTCGAGGGTTTGTACGAAGGGCTGCAACAGCCCCATTCTCAGTTCGACTCGATCAGTCATGGCATCAGGATTGAGAATCAGCAGGTTCAGTGCGTGCCTTATGGGTTGGTAGGCATTGAGCAAATCATGCTGCACATCCTGTTCGATATAGCCGAACAGCTTTTTACTGCTGTCTAGAATGATGTGGGTGGTTTGTAGATAGTTAAAAACGCCCAGCACCACGCCGAGCATAAGCAACAAAAATGTAAACATCGCACTGATGTGGACATGCAAAGGGAATTGGCGTTTGTGGGAGTGCGCAGTGTTGCGCATGAGCGTTTTCTCCGCAGACAAAAGCGTGCTGGTGCATGTAAGCATAGTAAAACCGGGCCAAATTGCTCATTTTTTGGTCCGGTTCAGCCGGCGGTTCAGGTGTTGTTAGCCAGCTTTTCAAGTTGCCGGGTCAACGCCTGTTCGAGTTCCTGCAAGGCGCCTTGTACCCGATGGCGAGCCTGGGTGAGGTTGGCCCGGTTTGCCTGCTCCAGCGCTTCACACTGCGTGATCAGGGTATTGGCTCCCACAATGCGGGCCGCGCCTTTTATCCGGTGAGCAATGTCGCCAAATGCTTGCAACTCCCCGTTGTCAGGAATCTCAAGCAACGCTTTAAGATCCTGCCGGTTACTGCGTATCAGCTCTTCCAGCAAGCGTCGGGTCTGTACGGTGTTGTGTCCTGAAAGTGAGTAAAGGCATTCAACGTTGAACACCTGCGAGCAAGGGTAAAGTGGCTCAAGGGTTGTTATTCGTTGGCTCAGCAGGGTCAGGCTGATGGGTTTGAACAGGCAGTCGTCCATCCCGGCCTGCTCGCAGCGCTGGCGCTCTTCAGGTTGGGCATTTGCAGTAAACCCCAGCACCGTACAGGGGGGTTGTTGTAGCGTCCGCTCATGCTGGCGTATGGCTCGAGTCAGGTCATAGCCGTTCATGACAGGCATGTTGCAGTCAGTAATGACCAGATCGAATGCACCCTTTTTCCAGGTTTCCAGTCCAGATGCACCATCGTGTTCTGTGGCAAAACGATGCCCTAAAAATCCCAGTTGCTGGCACATCAGCAACCGATTCGCGGGATGGTCATCGACTACCAGAATATTAAGTTGGCGAGCCGCCGGATTGATTGC
Source organism: Pseudomonas sp. MF06569 (assembly GCF_059862735.1). Taxonomy (NCBI): domain Bacteria; kingdom Pseudomonadati; phylum Pseudomonadota; class Gammaproteobacteria; order Pseudomonadales; family Pseudomonadaceae; genus Pseudomonas; species Pseudomonas sp. MF06569. Next base: position 209,074 of record NZ_JCBCUZ010000002.1, read on the forward strand.
AGGTTCTTGCGTTGCAACCATCGGAGAGGGTGCCAGGGTTGGAACCTTGAGTGATATTTGAACCAGGGTGCCAACCTGGGGTTGGCTGCACAGTTCGAGACTGCCGCCCATCATTTCGCACAGGCTGCGGCAAATTACCAGACCGAGACCTGCGCCGTTGAGGGCGAGTTGCCCGCTGTTTTCCACTTGTGCGAAGGGTTCAAACAGGCGTGCCTGATCGCCCTTGCTGATGCCGATGCCTGTGTCTTTGACACTTAACTTGAGTTCAACCTGATCAGCAGTGTGGGTGGGTAGCAAGTTGAGTTCGAGGGTTACCTGGCCTTGTTGGGTGAACTTGATTGCATTGCTGATCAGGTTGGTCAGGATTTGCTTGAATCGAAGTGGGTCGATCAGTACATCGGGGGCGTTGTCTTCGGGATTGAATATCAGGGAAAGGGTCAGGCTTTTTTGCCGGGCCAGGCCATCAAAAACCCTGATCACGGAACTTGCAAGACATCGCAGGTTGACGCGTTCAGGAGACAGATTCAGCCGCCCGGATTCGATGCGGGCAATATCGAGAATATCGCCGATCAGTTCCAGCAGGTCCTTGGCCGAGTTGTAGGCAACCTCAATGGAGGGACGGTCCAGATGTCCCTGGTCGGCACGCTTCAAGGTAAGTTCAAGCAAACCGATCACCGCGTTCATGGGTGTGCGAATCTCGTGGCTCATGGTTGCCAGAAAGGTGCTTTTGGCCCGGTTGGCGTCATCGGCCAACTCTTTTGCAGCGCGGAGTTCATCCAGGAGCTGGCGACGTTCACTGATATCGATCCAGCCTCCGATAATGCCCTGAACCTCACCCAGCGAATCCCGATAAGGAAGGATCCAGTGGTAGATGGTGAACGTTTTGTCGCCAATATTCAGTGGCCGATCAACGATAAGCGGTGTGCCTTCACTCATGACCCGCAAGTAGTCGGCCTGATAATCATGGGCTTCATACGTGTTGTTCAAGAGGCTGCAGGTTTGCATCACCGTTTTGCCTATGATTTCTTCTCGCTTGGCTGAAAAAGCTTCCAGGTAGCTGTTGTTACAGGTTTTAAGAATGCCTTCTCGATCACGCACATAAATTGGGTGAGACGTGCCATCGACCAGCGCCCGCATGAACTCGAACTGATCACTGAGTGCACGTTCAGCCATTTTTCGTTGGCGGATCTGACGCCGCATATAGGCATTCCAGACCAGTGACAGCAGCAGCAGAAGGCTTGTGCCAATGATGATCTGGTAGATCAGGCGGTGATAATTGCGCCAGTAACTGTCCGATGCCGGAATGTACCCACGCCAGCGGCTGTTGATAATGCCCAGCTCATCCGGAGCAATGCTCAACAGTGCCTTGTTGAGGATAGAGGTCAGCTCGGTGGCATCTCGTGCCGTAGCGAGGGAAAAAGTGGCGGGTTGGGTGCCGATGGTGGCGCTGATTTGCAAACGATCCTGAAACAGCTCGGAACTCAGCAAGTAATTGGCAATCACCAAGGTGCTGACCGCACCTTGCACCTGGCCATCGGCCAGAAGTTCTGTGGCGCCATGGATGTCCTCGGTTTCAATCAGGTTTATCTGTGGGTATTCACTGCGCAGGTATTCGGTCAGGGGGTTGCCTTGGGGCAAGGCCAGTTTTTTACCCGACAGCTGCTCAAGGCTTGTGGGTTGTTCATAGCCTTTTGCTGTGAGCAGGACAAATGAGTTCACGAGATAGGGACGAGTGAAGTTGAGGGTGTCCTCCCGGGACACCGAAGGGCTGATGGCGGCGATGATGTCGACTTCGTGTTGATTGATCATCCGGATCATGGATCTGAAGCTTTGTGCGCGCTGTATCTCGAAGCGCAGCCCTGTACGCAAGCGAATCATCTCCAGCAGATCGGCAGTAATGCCTCTGAAATTTCCGTTGGCGTTAAAGAAGGTCAGTGGCGCCAGGGTCTCGTTGACGACTACCTTGACCACCGGGTGCTGAGCCAGCCAGCGTTCTTCCAGGTTTGTCAGTTGCAGTTTTTGATCGGAGAGTAAAATGTCACTGCCTGCGCTCCAGCGTTTGGCAATGCTTTCTTGTTCACTGTTGGGCACGGCCTTGAGCGTGGCATTGATGATGTCGAGCAGTTCCAGATTGTCACGGCGTACGGCAAAACTGAAACCGTGGGCCTCGTGCTTGCCAAAATTGGCCATTTTGATGTTCTTCAGATACCCCTTGTTGATCATGTAGTGGGTCGATACCGTGTCGCCCAGAAACACATCGGCCTGATCGAAAGCCACAGCGTTTATGGCGTTTTGATAGGAAGGGTAAGACTGAATGATTGCCTTGGGGTACAGCGCCTTGACCTCATTGAGTGGCAAATAGTGGTAGACCATGCTCAGGCGCAAGCCTGCCAGTCCTTGGGAGAGCGAGCGAGTTTCTCCTTCCCGGGTGACCAGTACGGACTGATCGATGGCGTATGGAGTGGACAGCAACAGGTTCTGGTTGGCGGCTTCGAAGCCATTTGACGTGCCGAGCAGGTCGATCCGTCCCTCTTCAAGTGCCTTGATGGCAGCGTCTCTGGAAGCAAAACGCTGAACTTTTATCGAAACGTTGAGGGCTTTGGCCAGAATGCCAACGTAATCGGCGGTGAAACCTTCGTAGTCCTGACCGCTGTCGGTTATGTCGAAGGGCGGGTAGTCTGCGGTGGACGTACCCACTACAAGTTCGGGGTTGTTCTGTAGCCAATAGCGCTGTGCTTTATTCAGCGGGATGTCCATCTGATAGGAGCCCGAGCGGCTGAGCAATGAAAAGGTTTCAGTGCGGGGTGGCTCGGCGAACACTGATGTACACAGGATCAACCCTGCGAACAGTGATAAATACTTGTTTAACCGCGTGGGCATCCTATTTCTCACACCAGGGCGTTACGTTTGGCCAGTTCGATAAGGTCTACGAGAGAATTGGCTTTTAATTTCTGCATGAGCCTTTTTTTGTAAGTGCTCACCGTTTTGTTGCTGAGGAACATGCCGGTGGCGATTTCCTTGTTTGTTTTACCTTGTGCAAACAGTTTTAGAACCATGAGCTCCCGATCATTAACTTGTTTGAAAAGCTCAATTTCCGAGAAGTTGTCAGTTTCATTTTTTTCAGGAGTCAATGCTTGGCTTGGAAAGTAATTGTAGCCGGAAAATACAGCTTTTATTGCACTGACAAGTTCACTCAGTTCCTCTTGCTTGCACACGTACCCCGCAGCACCGGATTGCATGCAGCGCATGGCAAAAAGCTTGGGAGACTGAGCGGTAAGGACCAGTGTCTTAAGTGTTGAATTCATTGTGTTGAAGCGTGATAAGACTTCCAGACCATCGAGTTTTGGAATGCTGATGTCGAGAATTATCAGGTCTGGCACGCACTCCCGGATCATTTGCATTGCATCTACGCCATTGTCGGTTTCTCCGACTATTTCATAACCTTCATGTTCTAACAACATTCGAATGGCCAGCCGGATAACCGGATGGTCGTCGACAATAAAAACGGTGTTCATATTAACGCTCCCATAAACTAATTCATAGAAAGCGCGCACCTTAGCTCAGATATAAGAGCGTGAGCACGAATCGATATGCCTTCAAGCGTAGTATGGGAATTTTCCTACGGTAAATCAGGCGTGAACTCACGCTTTGTTTGAAGTGGTGGAGTGTTTTAGTCGTATTTGGAGTTGTGAGTTTAAAGTGGTGGTTAGGAAGTTTGCACTGTCATGGGAATAATCCTACGTAAAGTTTCTTTGTGTCTACATAATGTTTTATGTGTGTCTCTTATATTCGGGTTGTTGTTTTTTTTGATTGGGTTGAAAGTTTATGGGCGCCTGCAGTCGGCAGAAACGATCAGTCCGAGAGGATGAATGCCCTCCCTTTGAACAAGGGCGGGCAACAAATATCAGCCCGGGCTGGATTGGCCCGTCATTGCCCGTGCCATTTCGGTGGCATAGCTATCGGTCATACCGGCGATAAAATCGATGATGCGCATGAACGAGCGATGGAGTGGCCAGTGCGGATCGGGTGCGTTATTGCCCAACAAGTCGAGAATGCGGCGATTTTTGAATGATGGGACTCGTCCTCCATGCTGCTCCAGTGCGGCGCCACAAAAGGCATTAAGCAGGATTTCCAAAGAGGTATAGGCGCCGATTTCATGCAGGGTCTTGCGTTTGTCCTGAAAGATTTTCTTGCGCGCCATGTCCTTGGCATCCAGTACACAGCGTTTGGCCGGGCCGTGCATGTGCTCGACCAGATCCCCCGGCAGAGTGCCGGCCAACAGCGCATCCTGTTGTTCGACAAAGGCCTGGGCGGCAGCGTTGGTCAGATGCTCGATTGCCTTGCCACGCAGTATGGCCAGCTTGCGTCGCCGGGAATCACCGGGGCCCAGCAGGCGGTAGGTTTCCGGCAAGTCATCACCCACCAGATCCAACAGCAGGGACTCGACTTCAGCGTACTGCAGCAGGTCCATCTCCAGGCCATCTTCAAGGTCGATCAGCGCGTAGCAAATGTCATCGGCCGCCTCCATCAGGTAGACCAACGGATGGCGCGCCCAACGCTGGTCTTCTATCTGGGGCAGGCCCAGTTTATGGGCGATTCCTTCGAGCAGGTGCAGCTCGCTCTGGTAGCACCCGAACTTGTGCTTCTTGTAGCCCAGCGAGTCAGCGTGGCGCGCAGTCCAGGGGTACTTGAGGAAGGTGCCCAGCGTTGCGTGGGTCAGGCGCGTGCCGCCATCAAATTGGTGATATTCCAGCTGCGTCAGCACGCGAAAACCCTGGGCGTTGCCTTCGAAACTCAAGAAATCATTGCGTTCAACGTCACTCATGTCGTCCAGCCAGCCACGTTTGGCTGCCTGTTCAAACCAGTTGCGAATGGCATCCTCTCCGGAGTGACCGAAGGGTGGGTTGCCAATGTCATGGGCCAGGCAGGCCGATTGCACCACCATGCCCAGGTCGGCCGGATCGCACCATTCAGGCAAGGCGCTACGGATTGTTTCACCCACGCGCATGCCCAGTGAACGACCGACACAGCTGACTTCGAGTGAGTGGGTGAGGCGGGTATGGATATGATCGTTGCTGTTGACCGGGTGGACTTGAGTTTTGCGTCCCAGGCGACGAAATGCCCCAGAAAAGATAATCCGGTCGTGATCTTTGTGGAAAGGGCTGCGCCCGAGCTCTTCGGGGCTGTGATGAGGTTTTCCCAAGCGTTCGCGATTAAGCAGGGTTTGCCAATCCAAGGCGCAGTGCTCCGTTAATGACTGATGGCGCAGCTTCTCGCTTCAGGCCGGATGCTGCAAGAGGGGCAAGCCCCGTCCTGCAGAATGAAGGAGGGTGGTTGCGCCGCTCAAGGCTTGCGCGATGCCTGGATAACCATCTTGATCAGCGGTATCAAACCTGTGGTCAGGCCTATCCAGCGGGAAGCACCTTCGGCGTTTTTACTTTTGGCGCCTCTGCCTGTCAGAAAACCGAGCAAGGTCACAATCCCGACTCCCCACAGGGGAGCGTGCTTGATTCCAAGGGTTTCCTGCCAGTTGCTGGTCATCCCGCGCATTTTTTGCAAGGGCTGCAGCAACTGTTGGGATTCATGACGAATCTCCTGGCGATGCATTTCCATGCGCAAGCGAATCAGTGTTTTACGCAATTCCTGGCGTGAGGCGTTTTTTGGCAGTTCAGGCAGGCTCATGGCAGCAAACGCTCGCGGTCTTTGGCCAGCTCTTCAAGCGTGGCGTTGAAAGGAGATGATTCATCGAACACCGCGGCTTTGAGGCGCAGCCCGCAAAAAACAGCGGCCAGCGTATAAAACAGACAAAGCCCGATGATGCCCGGGATGCGGTAACTGTCCCAGAGCAAAATCATGACCAGCGCCGACAGCCCGATCAACAGCAGAAGCCCGAACACGAGTGCCAGGCCGGCAAACAACAACAGGCTGACCGTGCGCGCCTTCTGCTCTTGCAGTTCAATGCCCAGCAGCTCGACATGACTGTGCAACAGACCCAGAAACGCGGCACCCAGGCGCCGCGGTGAGGAACGGGGGGTACCTGATTCGTCTGTCATATCAGCGCCGCGTTGCCAGCAGGCCAATCAAAAAGCCTACGCCAGCCGCAATACCAACGGACTGCCAAGGGTTAGTCTGAACGTAATCTTCAGTGGCGATCACGGCGGCTTCGCCACGGTCTTTCAACGATTCCTTGGTTTCTTCCAGTGTTTCACGGGCTTTGTACAGGCTGTCCTTGATCTGGGCGCGCAGCTCTTCAGCTTGATCCCCGGCCAGGGAAGCGGTGTGCTCCAGCAGCCGTTCGGCGTCAAGCACCAGGGCCTGGAAATCGGCCATCAGTATTTCTTGAGCATTCTTTGCTGTTTTGCGGGCCATGATTAACTCCGTTAGTGGCTTGATGATCGTTCGAGTGTAGGTCTTCGGCGAAGGTTCACTCGCTTCTGCGCCTTCGCATGAGCGTTGGCAAGGCGCAGGCAAGGGATGTTTGTGTTGAACAGGGACCAACCTTAGCTTAAATCAATCGTTTTCGCGGGGGGTGGATGCATCACGGGAGTCTGTATTTTCAAAACAGCCTTCAAGCAAGTGATACCGATCATGACGCACTTGATCCACTCGGCGTTGCACGGTTTTTTCAGGCAGCCCAAGCATGATCAGTGCGTGGGAGGCGAGCATAAGGCTGGACTCCAGCAATTCGGGAACCACTTCAGTTGCACCGGCAGCCTTGAGGTCAGCCAGTTGGCTGTCGTCGCGGGTTCTGACCAGGATGGGGACTTCGAGTGTGATTAGCCGGGCCTCCTTGAGCACGCACATGGCGACCTCGGTGTTGTCGACGGCAATCACCAGCAGTCGCGCCCGATCCACGCCGACGGCACGGAGTAAATCCCCGCGACGGGCGTCGCCGTAGTGCACGCTGTTGTCCGTTTTTGTAGCCTCCTGAATGCGGTCAGGGTCGTAGTCCAGTGCGACAAAGTCCTTGTTTTCACGGCGCAAGAACCGCCCGATGGACTGGCCTACGCGGCCATAGCCACACATCACCACGTGCCCGTGCAGTTCGGCACTTTGAGCGGCTATTTCTTCCAGTTCGGCCTCTTCATAGGACTGGCGGTGCAAGCTGGCAGCAATTTTCGGTGCAGCCCTTAACAGCAGAGGCGTCAGCAGCATTGAACAGAAAGTGGCTGCCAGCAGGTAGCCTGCGATCTCTGGGGGAATGAGCGAGTTGAGCTGCATTTGGGCCATGAGTGCGAAGCAGAACTCGCCGCCCTGGGCCAGTGCCAGGCCACTGCGCCAGGCCGTCTCACCGTCACTGCCGCGCAGCTTGACCAGCAGTGCAACCACGCAGCCCTTGATCAGCATCAGGGCCAGTGTCAGGCCCAGAATCAGGAAGCCATCGTGAACGAACAGTTGCAGGTCAATCAGCATGCCGATACTGACGAAAAACAGGCCCAGCAAGATGTCGCGGAAGGGCCGGATATCGGCTTCAATCTGATGTCGGTAGTGGCTTTCGCCCAGCAGCATGCCGGCAAGAAAGGCACCCAGAGCGGGTGACAGGCCGAGCAGGTGAGTGAGCCAGGCGGTGAGCAGCACGATCACCAGCGCCAACAATACAAACAGCTCGGCTGAGCGTGATGCGGCTACTTCGTGGAACAGGCGCGGCAGCAGAAAGCGGCTGGCAAACACAAGCCCGAAAAACAGAATCACTGTCTTGCCCAAGGTTATCGGCAAGGCCCAGTACCAGGCCTGATCGCTGCTGCCAGCGAACACCGGCACCAGGGTCAGCAGCAGCACCGCGACCACATCCTGAAACAGCAGTACGCCGATGGCGTTCTGGCCGTGACGACTGAAGATTTCTCCCAGGCTGGTAAGCTCTTTGCTCACGATGGCCGTGGACGACAAGGCGAGCCCGGCGCCCAGTAAAAATGCACTGTTGAGACTCATGCCAAACGCATACAGCAGGCCGCCCAGCGCAACGGCTGAGCACAGCACTTGCAGGCTGCCAAGACCAAACACTACCCGGCGTAGCTTGAGCATCTTGGGCAGTGAGAACTCCAGCCCCAGGGAGAACAGCAGGAACACCACCCCAAGCTCTGCCAGGTCTGGCAGATCCGGGCTGTCATTGATCCAGTCCAGTGCGGTGGGGCCGACGAACAGGCCAACACACAAATAACCCAGCACCGGTGGCAGTTTCAGGCGCCGGAACAGTGCAATGACTACCAGTGACGAGGCAAGGATGATGAGCAAATTGGCAAACACGAAAGTCTTCCCTGTCAGATCGAGTAAAAAAGCCGCGAGCATCCGGTAATTGAGAAGGGATGGGGCTGATGTGGGTCAAGCGTAGTCGCAAGGACTGCAATAGAGCGATTGTATTGCCAGGCCAGCCAAGTGACTGGTGGTGCCGGCTGCAGGTCGACGTCTTCGGGCAAGGCTCTTAAGATGAGCACTTTATTCCTCAGGTCGTTATTTATGCCTCCCGAATGTCAATTGTTCGGCACCCTGGGCTGTCATCTGTGTGAGCTGGCCGAAGCGATTCTAATGCCTTTGGTTGAACATGGGCTGATGGTCGAGCTGGTCGATATCGCCGACAGCGATGCGTTGTTTGAAACCTACGGTCTTCTGATCCCCGTATTGCGCCGGGTTGACACTGGCCAAGAGCTGGGCTGGCCGTTTGATACCGAGCAGGTGGTGAGCTTTCTCGGATAAATCCTGATGGGGTTCACCGGATCTTTGCGCGATAATCGCCAGCTGCATTTATCGCCTGAGTGTTTCTATGTCGCCCCAGCCTTTCAACGCCGCCGAGCATCAAGCCAGCACTTTGTACCTGCCGCCGGGCAGTTGGCTCACGGTGCTCGACTGCCTGTGTGAGCACTTTCGAGCCATCAGCCGCGATCAGTGGCTCGACCGGATTGCCCGTGGCCGGGTACTGGACGCCAATGGAGCGCCGATCAGTGCGCAGTTGGCCTACAAGGAAGGGCTGCGCATTCACTACTTTCGCGAAGTACCGAACGAAACGCCTATCCCCGTGCAGGAAACCATCCTGTATGCCGATGAGCATCTGGTTGTCGCGGATAAACCGCACTTTCTGCCGGTGACCCCTGCGGGCGAATATGTTGAGCAAACGCTGTTGCGACGCTTGATTCGAACCCTGGATAACCCTCATCTGGTCCCCCTGCACCGGATAGACCGGCACACGGCTGGCCTGGTGCTGTTTTCGGCCAACCCTGAGACTCGCTCGGCGTATCAGTCGTTATTTCCCACGCGCAAAATCGAAAAACGTTACGAGGCAATTGCCCGGGCCTTGCCTGATCTGGAGCTGCCGCGCGTGCACAAAAGTCGCTTGGTGGAAGGCGAACCCTTTTTCCGCATGCAAGAAGGGCAGGGCGTCAGCAACACTGAAACCTTGGTCGATATCTGTGAGAAAAAGGGTGATTTGTGGCGCTACGCGCTGTATCCCGTGACAGGAAAGAAGCATCAGTTGCGGGTGCACATGGCAGCCCTGGGGGCAGGGATCTGCAATGATCCGTTTTACCCTGATGTGATCAAGGACGCCGTCGATGACTATGCCAATCCGCTAAAACTGTTGGCCCAGAGCTTGCGCTTTGCAGACCCGCTGACGGGTGAGGCGCGTTTTTTCGAGAGCCGGATCAAGCTGGACTGGTAATAACAGAATCCGCACAAGGGGAATGCGGTTCACGAAAAGGGGGGAGCGAGCCTGCTCGCTCCCCCAAAGCCGGATTACAGCTCTTTTACGGTGCGAATCTGGTCTTTGTTGATGCGGGTTTTTTTGCCGTCCAATTGCTCGAACTGATAGAAACCCGAGGCATCATCGTACTTTGGCGCATCGACTGTCTGGATTTCACGGCCGTCGTTAAGTGTGATCACTGAAGGCGAAGAGCAGCCAGCAAGGGCAGCCAGGCCAGCAGCAAGCATAAGGGCGGCGAGAGTCCGGTGAGTCATGGTGTATCTCCAACAAGTGAATGTGCTGTTATGGATTACTGTCCCTGAGACGTATACATCGTCTGCAAGTTCCATTGCTAGTGTCTGGCAGACGCCTGCGCGGTTTATTCCAGTAAATCCGGGGTGTTGAAATTGATCAGTCGGGGATCATTTTCGGCGCATTGCCAGGCCTGTGCATTGAGCTGAAGCATTATTTTTCGCGGACTGCGCTCACCCGCCTGCCAGGCGGCTTCGAAGGCAGGTGCCAGTGCAGTCGGGATGACACACAGCAGCGGCTCCCACTGTTCGCCGTGGCGCACCATCACCGGTTGCTCAGGGTGCTGGCGGGCTGCGTCAAGCAGGGCAACGAGCAAATCGCTGTCAATGTTTGGTACGTCACAGGGCAGCACCAGCATGTGCGTGTTCCGGGCCGCGGCCAGCCCCGCACGTATCCCTGCCAGAGGTCCGTCAAAGTCATCATTGCCATCACTGACCAGTTGATCGGCGTAGGGTGCGTATTGCTCGTGGTTGCGATTGCACGAAATGATCAGGTCATCGCTCAGCGGTCTGGCGAGGCGCTGCACGAACTCGATCAGCGGCTGGCCCCGCCACGTCACCAGGCCTTTGTCCTGGCCGCCCATGCGCTGGCCGCGCCCCCCCGCCAGCAGCAAAATGGAGCATTGAAACAGGCTCATCCGGTACTCCGCACAACCAGCGAAAAGAAGGGCTGTGATATAACACCGGGCTGTTTATCCTACAACTGGACCTCGTCTATGAAAGCCAAGGTTGATGCATCTTTCGTACCTTTGAACATCGCTGTTCTGACGGTTAGTGACACCCGAACCCTCGAAACCGATACCTCTGGCCAAGTCTTTGTCGATCGCCTGAGCGATGCCGGGCACACCCTGGCGGCGCGGGTATTGCTCAAGGATGACCTGTATAAAATTCGCGCCCAGGTCGCCACCTGGATTGCCGAAGATGAGGTGCAAGTGGTGCTGATTACCGGCGGCACCGGGTTTACCGCCCGCGACAGCACGCCAGAAGCCGTGAGCTGCTTGCTGGATAAACAGGTTGATGGCTTTGGCGAGTTGTTCCGTCAAATCTCGGTGGCCGATATCGGCACTTCGACCGTTCAATCCAGGGCCCTGGCCGGTCTGGCCAATGGCACGCTGGTGTGCTGCCTGCCGGGTTCGACCAATGCGGTACGCACCGGCTGGGACGGGATTTTGGCCGAGCAACTGGACTCCCGCCATCGGCCGTGCAACTTCGTCGCCCATTTGAAGCAGGCGCCGGCCTGTGACACCCGTGGGTAAGCCGGGTCGTACGGGCGAGCTGATGCCTGTCGAAGTGGCGTTGGCGCGCCTGCTGGCGCTGGCAGAAGCTGCGCCGATCCGCGACACCGAGTCGGTCCTTCTGGCGGCGAGCGAAGGCCGGGTGCTGGCCCATGACCTGATCTCAAGCCTTGACCTGCCGCCGTGGCCCAACAGCGCCATGGACGGGTATGCCCTGAATGTGGCGGATTGGTCGGGCGAGCCGCTAACGGTCAGCCAGCGTATTTTTGCCGGTGCTGCCCCCGAACCACTGGCTCCTGGGACCTGTGCCCGGATCTTTACTGGCGCACCGATGCCAGCGGGTGCGGACTGCGTCGAGATGCAGGAAAACGCCCAGGTCCAGGCCGACGGTCGAGTGGTTTTTACCCATGCCTTGCGTACAGGTCAGAACATTCGTCCTCAGGGGCAGGAAACCACCGTTGGTGAGGTCGTCCTGCCTGCAGGCACGCGCTTGGGGCCGATTGAACAGGGCCTGGCAGCGTCCTTGGGATGCGCAGCACTGGACGTGATTCGTCGGGTCAAAGTCGCGGTGTTGTCCACGGGCGATGAGTTGATCGAACCGGGCCAGCCGTTGGGGCCGGGGCAAATCTACAACAGCAACCGCGTGTTGCTGTGCAGCTGGCTCACGCGACTGGGCTGCGAAGTGGTCGATGGGGGTATTTTGCCTGATGACTTGCCTGCAACCCGTCAGCGCCTGGGTGAGTTGGGGGCGGTCGACCTGATTCTTTCCACGGGCGGAGTGTCGGTGGGCGAGGCGGACTTTTTAGGTATTGCGCTTCGCGAAGAGGGCGAGCTGGCCTTGTGGAAGCTGGCAATCAAACCGGGCAAACCCCTGACCTGCGGACATTTTCGCGGTGTGCCGGTGATCGGCTTGCCGGGCAATCCTGCGTCGACTCTGGTGACGTTCGCGCTGCTGGCACGGCCGTACCTGTTGCGCCTTCAGGGCGTGCAAGCCGTCGAACCACTGAAATTCCAGGTGCCTGCCGGGTTCGTCTGGCCCAAGCCGGGCAATCGCCGCGAATACTTGCGCGCACGGTTGGAGCAGGGGCGTGCGGTGATCTACAAAAACCAGAGTTCGGGGGTTTTGCGCAGCGCAGCATGGGCCGAGGGCCTGGTGGAAGTCCTTGAGGAACGTACCCTGGTTGAAGGCGACTGGGTGGGGTTTATCCCGTTGAGTGAAGTGCTGGGGTAAGCCTGGCGTGCTGTAGCCGCTGACGAAGGCCCTTCGATCCTTATCGCAGCCTGCGCCAGCGGCTACACAATCGAGTCATTCAGTGAGGGGCGCTCGCCCATAAATATCAGTCAGGCGCACGATGTCGTCTTCGCCCACATACGCGCCGCTTTGCACTTCGATCATCACCAGATCTTGTTCTCCTGCGTTGCTCAGTCGATGAGGGCTACCGGGGTTGATCAGGGTGGACTCGTTGATGCCGAGGACGAAATCAAGGTCGCCATTAGTCACCTGCGCCGTGCCGCTGACTACGATCCAGTGTTCGCTGCGTTGTTGATGGACTTGCAATGACAGTGCGGCCTGAGGCTTGACCACGATGCGCTTGATCTTGAACCCCGGCCCTTCCTCCAGCACGGTGTAAGTGCCCCAGGGGCGGGTCACTGTTCGGTGCAGGCGATAAGCATCGTGGCCCTGAAGCTTGAGCGCCTGGGCGATATGCCTGACGTCCTGGCTGCGCCTGGCATCGGCGACGAGCAGGGCATCCGGCGTGTCGATAATGATCAGGTCATTGAGACCGACCCCGCCCACCAGGCGCTTGGGCGAATCGATGTAGCAGTTGTGTACATCGTGCAGCACGTTTTCGCCATTGCACTGGTTGCCATTGGCATCTGCCGGGCTCAATTCACGCACCGCCTCCCATGAGCCGATATCGCTCCAGCCCAACTGGCAGGGCACTACGGCGACTTTTTGCGAGTGCTCCATCAGTGCGTAGTCGATGGATATATCGGGCACCAAGGCAAAGCTCTGGCTATCCAGTTCCAGATGGCGCTGCTGTTTACCCTGGAACACCTGGCTGTGCTCGAGGCAGTTGATCACTGCAGCCAGAACATGGGGGGCGTGAGTCTTGAATTCGCGCAGCACACTGTCGACACGCAAGCAAAACATGCCGCTGTTCCATAGATGCAGCCCGCCCTCGAGGTAGTCCTGGGCCGCCTGTGCTTCAGGCTTTTCAACAAACCGCTCGACTTTGTAGCCGTCGCTGCCCAGCTTCTGGCCTTTTTCGATATAGCCAAAGCCGGTTTCAGCCCGGGTTGGCAAAATGCCAAAGGTCACCAGCCAGCCCTGGTCGGCCAGTTGCCGGGCGCGGTCTACCGCCCGGCTGAAGGCGGCAATATCGGTAATCAGGTGGTCGGCGGGCAGCACCAGCAGTTGGGCGTCTTCGCCGTAACGCCGGGCAACGTGCAGCGCAGCAGCGGCGATGGCCGGGGCGGTGTTGCGGCCAAAGGGCTCGAGGATAAAGTCCAGCTCCAGGCCTGCGTTGTTCAGTGGACGATAATCGTCGAGGGTGCGGAAAAACACGTCCCGGTTGGTGACGGTCAACAACCGGTCCACGTCGCGCAGCCCGATTGCGCGATTGAAGGTCTTCTGCAGCAAGCTCTCGCCATCCGGCAAGCACATGAAGGGCTTTGGCATGGCCTCTCGTGACACCGGCCACAGCCGGGTGCCAGCGCCACCGGCGATGATGCAGGGAACGAGTGTGCTCATTCAAAACGCCTCTAGAATCATTGGATTGCTGTCAGAGGGTGAAGTCTGACGGGTTATGCGGCTTTGATCGACCCGTGGAGGTTAAATCGCGGGTACATGAGTCGTTCTTGCAAGGCTGTTGTCCAAGCTATCAGACCGAATTTGTCGAGGGATGGAACATGAGTGCAGGTAAGGCGTTTTTGATTCTGCATGGCAAGCAAGCGCTCAATGAAGAGGTGCGGGCGGCCGTTGAGCAGCAGCGTGCGGCCGGGTGGGAATTGGCGGTACGCCTGACATGGGAAGCCGGGGATGCCCAGCGTTTGGTGCACGAGGCGCTGGATGCGGGTTATACCCATCTGATTGCGGGCGGTGGCGATGGCACATTGCGTGATATTTGTGAGGCCATGGCGCTGGCCGATACCGAGGCCAGTCTGGTGCCGTTGCCTTTAGGCACGGCCAATGATTTTGCGCGCGCGGCGGGCGTGTCGCTTGAACCGAGCGAAGCCTTGGCCTTGCTCAATGTGCCAGCCCGGGCCGTTGATCTGGGCGAAGTGGGTGGTCAATTGTTTTTGAACATGGCCACCGGGGGCTTTGGCAGTCAGGTGACTGCCAACACCTCGGAGGATTTGAAAAAGGTGCTGGGCGGCGCGGCCTACCTGTTTACCGGGCTGACGCGCTTCAGTGAACTGCATGCCGCCTACGCCGAGTTGCAGGGGCCGGACTTTCACTGGAAAGGCGAGCTGCTGGCGCTTGGGATTGGCAACGGTCGCCAGGCGGGAGGCGGGCAAATGCTGTGCCCTGATGCCCTGGCCGATGATGGCATGCTCGATATCAGTATTTTGCCTGCCCCCCAGGAAATCGTAGGCACCCTGAAAAGCCTGATGGCTGAGGTTTGGGGGCTGGATAACCTGTTTGTCCGGGCGCGTTTGCCCTGGGTTGAAATCAAGGCGGCCGAAGGCCTCTCGATGAATCTCGATGGCGAGCCGCTGGAAGGTGATGCCATGCGCTTTACCGTGCGCAAGGGTGCATTGAAGGTTCACTTGCCCGAGGGCTCGCCTTTGCTGGGCAGTGAGTGACTGCGGGTTAGTTGATGGCTATCCAATATCAAGTTTCCGGGAGTCCGGCCGATAACGTCAGTCATCAAGTCCCCACGCTCAGGAGTCACTCATGGCCGGCATTCTCGATACGGTAGACCAGCGCACTCAGTTGGTGGGTGCAAACCGGCTGGAGCTTCTTATGTTTCGTCTGGCCGGTCGGCAGTTGTTCGCGATCAACGTGTTCAAGGTGCAAGAAGTCCTGCAGCTCCCCAAACTGACGCTCATGCCACATCGCCATCCCCACGTGTGTGGCGTGGTCAACCTGCGCGGCAAGACCCTTCCGGTGATCGACCTGTCCCGGGCGATTGGCATGCGGGCCTTGGTGCCCGGCCCGGACAGCACCATTATCGTGACCGAGTACAACCGCTCGGTGCAGGCGTTTTTGGTGGGCGGGGTTGATCGCATCGTCAACATGAACTGGGAGGCCATTCTGCCGCCGCCCGCCAGTGCCGGGCGCAGCCATTACCTGACCGCCATCAGCAAGGTCGAGGAACAACTGGTCGAGATCATCGACGTGGAAAAGGTCCTGGCCGAAATTGTGCCGTACAACGCCAAAGTCTCACGGGAGAAGCTGGCCGATCCCATCTTCGAACAGGTACGCGGACGAGAAGTGCTGCTGGTCGACGATTCCAGTGTCGCCTTGGCCCAGCTACGCGAAACGCTTTCACAGTTGGGGATCAAGATGCACATCGCCAGCGATGGCCTCAAGGCGCTGAACATGCTCAAGGGCTGGGCCGACACCGGCCAGGTCGTGACTGACAAGTTGCTGATGATTTTCACCGATGCCGAAATGCCGGAAATGGACGGATACCGTCTGACCACCGAGATCCGAAACGACCCGCGTTTGCGAGATTTGTATGTGGTGCTGCACACCTCTCTGTCAGGCAGCTTCAATGAGTCGATGGTTAAAAAGGTGGGTTGCGACAACTTCCTGTCCAAATTTCAGCCGGACAAACTGGTGGATGTTGTCCGCCAGCGCTTGATACTGGATCAAGTCCCTGCGTGAAACCTTGTGTCTTTTCATGGGTGATCTGCTCGTATACTGTGGCTTTTTTTACCTTGCAGGGAGCATGAGCCATGCTGCGTCTAAGCGCGCTTTATCGTTTTCCACTTAAGTCCGGCAAGGGCGAAAGCCTGCCTCAGGCCCGGCTGGACAAGCTGGGGCTGGTCGGTGATCGGCGCTGGATGCTGGTGGATCAAGCCAGCGGGCGTTTTCTTACCCAGCGCGCCGACCCCAAAATGAGCCAGCTTTCGGCACTCTGGAACGCTTCGGGTGGCTTGACCCTGAACGCGCGGGGCTTTGAAGCACTGGATGTGGCGGTGCCGGATGTCGACACCGGCCTGCGTGGCGTCACCATCTGGCGTGACACCTTGCGGGTGCCGGATGCGGGTGATGCCGCCGCCGATTGGTTAAGCCGCTTTATCGAAAAGCCAGTGCGCCTGGTGCATGTACCACTGGAGCGTGCACGTACCACTGAGGCCGGCTATGGCCGTGATGATGACAAGGTCGCGTTTGCCGATGGCTACCCGCTCTTGCTGATTGGTCAGGCGTCGCTGGATGACATTTCACACAAGGTGGGACGCCCTCTGGATATGCTGCGTTTTCGGCCCAATCTGGTGATCGAAGGCAGCGAAGCCTTTGCCGAAGACGGCTGGAAGCGCATTCGCATTGGTGATGTCGAGTTTCGCCTGGTCAAGTCCTGCTCGCGCTGCATCCTGACCACCATCGACCCGCACACCGGTGTGCGTGATGAGCAGCGTGAACCGTTGGCGACCTTGATGACTTATCGCAAACAGGAAGACGGCATCATGTTCGGTCAGAACCTGGTGAATGATGGCAGTGGCGTGCTTGAAGTCGGGATGCCGGTGACGGTGCTGGAATAACGCCGCAGCTTGTAGTCGCTGAGGAGCGGAGCGAGGCTGCGATCGGCGGCGCAGCCGTCGCGAAACCTGAGTCCCCAATCTATCTGGGTTACGGCGGTACCTGATTTACGACGGCTGCGTCGGAGTGCCGCACCACGCCAACGCAGCCTCGCTTCGCTCCTCAGCGGCTACACGGATCAGCATTACTGATCATCAAAATACCGCTCATGCCAGTCCACTACCGGCTGTGGCGCATTGAGCTTCTGCCCGTAGATCACCGAATAAGACAGCACGTTCTGCACATACTGGCGGGTTTCGTCGAAAGGGATGCTTTCGATCCAGACGTCGAAGCCCAGATGATTGGCGCCCTTGAGCCACTGCCGAACACGGCCGGGCCCTGCGTTATACGCCGCCGAAGCCAGCACCCGGTTGCCGTTGAACTGGCCATGCACCTGGCTCAGGTAAGCGGCACCCAACTGGATGTTTTTATCCGGATTGAGCACTTGCTGCGGTGATGCCAGTGGAATATTGAATTTTCGCGCTGTCTCTTTGGCGGTGGCTGGCATCAACTGCATCAGGCCGCTGGCGCCCACGCCAGAGCGGGCGTCATCCATAAAGGCACTTTCCTGACGGGTAATGGCGAACACCCAGCTGGAATGCAGGCCGCGAAGTTTGGCTTCACGCACCAGGGTGTCGCGGTGGGCCATCGGGAATCGAATATCCAGGTCATCCCAGTACTGGGCCTGGCTGATGGTTCGAATGGCCGGGAAATACCACTTCAGGTCGTAGGCAAGCTTGGCCTGGGCGACCATTTCATCGCGGCTGAACAGGCGGCTGACGTAGTACCACTCGCGGCGGCCATCGACGATCTGCCCGCGGTCATGGAACTCCAGTGCCCGTTGCACACCCGGCGTGTTGCGCACTTTTTTGACCAGTTGCGGGCTGAGCATCAACGGTCTGTTGTTGAGCTGATAAGGCGTCTGCGCCCGATCGGCGGCCAGGAATCCGTAGAAATCACGCTCGTTGGCGACTTTTTTGAACAGCACTTGCGCCTGCGGGTTTTTAGGTTCGGCCAGCTCAAGGCTGCGGGCCTGCCAGTAGCGCCAGCGACTGGTGGTTGCCAGGTCCTGAGGCAGCTTGCGGGTCAGCTGGTAGGCGTCTTCCCAGCGGCCCAGGCGCAGCAGCAGGCGCAGGCGCCACTCGGTAACAGTGTTGTCCCGCAGCTCCGGGTCATATTTGGTCATGATGTCCAGGCCGCGACTGTCGTAGCGGCGGGCGAATGTCAGACCGATTTCCCGTGCAATGGCGACTTTCTCGTCGCGCGAGAAATGCATGTTGGTGGCGTAGGTGTCGAGCAATGACGCGGCTTTTTCCGGGTCCTGGCGGGCCAGGCGGCGCAGGCCCAGGCCTACGGCGTCAGACATGGCCTCACTGGCCGGAGCAAAGCGTGAAGGCTGGCTCAGCATGTCGGGCTTTTGCGCCACGTCGATCATCAGCCTGGCTTGTGGCCCCAGCGTATTGAGGCCGTTGGCCAGTTGGGTGGCCAGGGCGTAATTGCGCGCTTCGGCGGCAAGCTTGACCCGCTGCCAGCGTTTTTGCTCGGTCAACTGGCCATCGGCGGCCCATTGGCTGAACAGCGCATCGCATGCGGCTGGCTGCGCTTTACCGACCAGCCACAGTTTTTCGGCGTTGGCATAGCCTTCGGCCTTGCGGTTGTGTTGCAGCTCATATTGACCGTTGAGGCAGTCCAGTTCGGTGAAGTTGAGTTTTGGGTCGTAATACTTGGCGAAGGTTGCCCAGTCGCCACGGTCTGCGAGCCAGCGCAACCAGCGCAGTTTCATCCAGTTGGCTTGAGGCAGGTCGCCGTGCTCGGCCAAAAACTGCTCAATTTCCGTGTTGTTGGCTGACTTCAGGCGGGCGGTCAGTTCGTCATAGGCAAGATAAGGCGTCAGCGGGTAGCTGCGCAGGGCCGCGGCACTTTGAAAGTAAGGGCCGGAGTCACCCTTGGCCAAGGCACGCTTGGCCTGGTCGTAAAGTTGGCGTTGTTGAGTCAGGTCTGCGCCATGGGCGGCTTGCACGGCACAGCTGGTGAGAAGCAGGCAGGATAAAAAATTGAAGAGACGACTGCGCATGAGGCTTCCGTACTGATAAAAACGCGACGAGCGCAGGTCTGGCCTGCACTGATTATTTCCTAGCTTAGCCTTTTGCCAGCAGCACGTGAAAGCCTTGCCGGTTAACCGGTGCAACTTGGCACTAAATGAAGGGGAGCGGGGGCCGTACAAGAAATACCCGGCCGCCCAAGGGGTTAAATCAGGTAGAATGCGCGCCCAGTTTTTGGAGAAGCTCATGACCCTGCTCAAATTCAGCGATGTGTCCCTTGCTTTCGGCTCTATGCCGTTGTTGGACAAGGTGTCCTGGCAGATCGCCCGTGGAGAGCGGGTGTGCATCATCGGCCGCAACGGTACCGGCAAGTCCAGCATGATGAAGCTGGTCAAAGGTGATCAAAAACCCGATGACGGCTCTGTTTGGCGCGCGCCCGGCCTCAAGATTGGCGAATTGCCGCAAGAGTTGCCGGTAGCCGACGAGCGGACCGTGTTCGACGTTGTGGCCGAAGGCCTGGACGGTGTTGGCGAGTTGCTGGCCCAGTACCATCACCTGAGCCAGAACATCGTGACCGATGCTGACCTGGACAAGCTGATGCATGTTCAGCAAGACCTCGAAGCCCGTGATGGCTGGCGCTTGCAGCAATTGGTAGACAGCACCCTGAGCCGTCTGCAGTTGCCTGCCGACAAAACCCTCGCCGAATTGTCCGGTGGCTGGCGTCGCCGCGTCCTGCTGGCGCAAGCACTGGTTTCCGAACCGGACTTGCTGCTGCTCGACGAACCGACCAACCACCTGGATATCGGCGCAATCGCGTGGCTGGAAGAGGCCTTGAAGGACTTCCAGGGCGCGGTTCTGTTTATTACCCACGACCGTTCATTCCTGCAAAATCTGGCCACCCGGATTCTGGAACTGGACCGTGGCGGCCTGATCGACTGGAACGGCGACTACGCCAGCTTCCTGGTCCACAAGGAAGCCACCCTGGCTGCTGAAGAGACAGCCAACGCGCTGTTCGACAAGCGTCTGGCCCAGGAAGAAGTGTGGATCCGTCAGGGTATCAAGGCCCGTCGCACCCGTAACGAAGGCCGTGTACGCGCCCTGAAGGAATTGCGCGTAGAGCGCAGCGAGCGTCGCGAGCGTACCGGCAAGGCCAACATCCAGCTGGATACGGCAGACAAGTCCGGCAAGCAAGTGATGGTGCTGGAAAACGTCAGCTTTGCTCACCCGGGTGGCCCGTTCCTGCTCAAGGACTTCTCGATGGTGCTCCAGCGTGGCGACCGTATCGGTCTGCTGGGTGCCAACGGTACAGGTAAAACCACGCTGCTGAAGCTGATGCTGGGCGGCCTGGTACCGACCGAGGGCACGGTTGAGGAAGGTACACGCATCGACGTGGCTTACTTCGATCAGTTGCGTCATCAGCTGGATCTGGAAAAAACCGTGATCGATAACGTGGCTGAAGGCCGCGACTTTATCGATATCGACGGTCAGAGCCGCCATGTACTCAGCTACCTGGGTGACTTCCTGTTCAGCCCTCAGCGTGCCCGCACGCCGGTCAAGGCGCTGTCGGGTGGTGAGCGTGCGCGTCTGTTGCTGGCCAAGCTGTTCAGCAAGCCAGCCAACCTGCTGGTGCTCGATGAGCCTACCAACGACCTGGACGTTGAAACCCTGGAGCTGCTCGAAGAGGTCTTGCTGACCTTCAAGGGCACCGTGTTGATGGTCAGTCACGACCGGGCATTCCTCGACAACGTGGTCACCAGCACCCTGGTTTTCCAGGGCGAAGGCAAGGTTCGCGAGTACGTGGGCGGTTATCAGGACTGGCTGCGCCAGGGCGGTTCGCCGCGTCTGCTGGGCGTGACCGAGAGCAAGTCCGGCAAGGCCGACCTGAACTCGGCCGTGGTCGAGGCTGCGCCGGCTCCTGTGGCCGCACAACCTGCTCCTGCCGCGAAAAAGAAGCTGAGCTACAAGTTGCAGCGTGAGCTGGAATCGTTGCCGGCGGATATCGACGCGAAAGAACAGGCAATTGCTGCGGTTGAAGCAGAGATGGCTGATGCGGGTTTCTATCAGTTGCCTGCTGCCAAAACTGCAGAAGTCATTGCCAAGCTTGAAACGTTGCAAGCCGAGCTTGAGCAACTGGTTGAGCGCTGGGCTGAGCTGGATGCCTGATTGACTGCGTGCTGAACTGAAAAAGCCCGGCCCTTTAACAAGGTGCCGGGCTTTTTTGTTGTTACATGCAGATAAACTTAGTCAGGTTTTTTCAGGCTGACTGCCAGTACGTCGCACGGAGCGCCATGCAGTACGTCGTTGGCGGTGGAGCCCAGCAACAGGGCGAGGCCGTGACGGCCGTGGCTGCCGACCACGATCAGGTCGCATTTTTGTGCTTTGGCCAAGGCATGGATTTCCTGGCGCGGCTGACCGTAGTTCAGGTGGCAGTAATCCTTGTGCAGTTGCGGGTATTTGGCGATCAGCCGCTCAAGGCGCTCCTTGGCCTGATCGAACTGTTGTTGCTGCAGTTGCGAGAGATCCATGGGCACGTCGCCGCCAAACGCCATCGCCATCGGCTCGACGATATGTATCAGTGACAGTTTGGCACCGTTAGCCTTGGCGCTTTCGCTGGCGCGATTGATCACGGGGTCACATTCGTCGGTCAGGTCAACAGCGACCAAAATATGTTCGTAGGGCATGTGGGGTGCTCCTGTAGATGGCGATTAGTTATGAGTATGGCCCTTTTCCAGAGCCTTGGTTCAAGTCCGGGTCACTCGTTTATCACGTAATGAGAGTACAGATATGACGGTATGGATAGTGGTGTCAATCCTGGCGCTGGTTCTGAGTCCCCTGGCCTGGTTGCGGCCTTCCCGGGGGCAGAGTGGGCGTATGGATTTGCGCATGGAGGCACGGCGCATTGGTTTGTCCATGCAGCTGGCGCCTCAGGAATGGCCGTACTGGCTTGAGCCCCAGCCGCCCGGTTCCTGCGCGCAGTACCATCGCCCGCGCCGCAGTACTAAGCCTGATGTTTGGTGCTATTGGCAATCGGCACCTGGAAAATGGCTCAATCGCTGGCAGGAAGAATGTGAAGATGAACGCCTGCTGACGCAGTTCAAAAAGCTGCCGGCCAATGTTTACAAAGTTGAGGCCGATGCACAGATGATTGTGCTGGTGTGGGGCGAGAAGGGTGAGGCTCAGGTGCTCAAGGCGATTGATGAGGTGCTCAAGGCGCTGGCATGACCTTTGTGGGAGCGGGCTTGCTCGCGATGGAATCGGCGTGGTGTGGCGGACAAACCGCGTCGTCTGAATCGCGAGCAAGCCCGCTCCCACAATTTTCACCTGCAAGGCGCTTCAATGGTTTCGAGCACTCGTACCGCAGGTGTCTAAACTGACTGCCGGGTCGTTTTGTCATCGTTGTTTCGGACAATTGACAATCGATCGCTTTTCCCTGAAGGTGTCGACACCCAAATCAAACGGGCGTATGAATTGAGCGTTTGTCATGTAAGACAGCTCTCATTTTCAATCCCGATTATCGCGTTGGCGGGTGTGCCTGGCGGATTGGCAACAGCATTGACACAAAGGTCAGTGACAGCCAGACGCTAGCTTCTGACGTGTACTGTTCAGCTTCCATATCCTGGAGATCAGTTGATGATTTACGAAGGTAAAGCCATCACGGTTACGGCTCTTGAAAGTGGCATCGTCGAACTGAAGTTCGACCTCAAGGGTGAGTCCGTCAACAAATTCAACCGTCTAACCCTGAACGAGTTGCGTCAGGCTGTAGATGCGATCAAGGCAGATGCTTCGGTCAAGGGTGTCATCGTTTCCAGTGGTAAAGACGTCTTTATCGTTGGCGCCGACATCACCGAGTTCGTCGAAAACTTCAAGTTGCCGGATGCCGAGCTGATCGCTGGCAACCTCGAAGCCAACAGGATCTTCAGCGATTTTGAAGACCTCAACGTACCCACCGTCGCGGCCATCAATGGCATCGCGTTGGGTGGCGGTCTGGAAATGTGTCTGGCTGCTGACTTCCGGGTCATGGCGGACAGCGCCAAAATCGGCCTGCCGGAAGTCAAGCTGGGTATCTATCCGGGCTTTGGCGGTACCGTACGTCTGCCGCGCCTGATTGGCGTTGATAACGCGGTTGAGTGGATTGCTTCCGGTAAGGAAAACCGCGCCGAAGACGCTCTGAAAGTGAGCGCCGTAGATGCTGTGGTAACGGCTGACAAACTGGGCGCTGCAGCGCTGGACCTGATCAAGCGCGCCATCAGTGGCGAACTGGATTACAAGGCCAAGCGTCAACCCAAGCTTGAAAAACTCAAGCTGAACGCAATCGAACAAATGATGGCTTTCGAAACCGCTAAAGGTTTTGTGGCCGGCCAGGCTGGCCCGAACTACCCGGCCCCGGTTGAAGCGATCAAGACCATCCAGAAAGCCGCGAACTTCGGTCGTGACAAGGCGCTGGAAGTGGAAGCCGCAGGTTTCGCCAAGCTTGCAAAAACCTCAGCTTCGCAATGCCTGATCGGCCTGTTCCTGAACGATCAGGAGCTGAAGAAAAAAGCCAAGATCTACGACAAGATTGCCAAAGACGTGAAGCAGGCAGCCGTTCTGGGCGCAGGCATCATGGGTGGCGGTATTGCCTATCAGTCGGCCTCCAAAGGTACGCCGATCCTGATGAAAGACATCAACGAGCACGGCATCGAGCAGGGGCTGGCCGAGGCTGCCAAGCTGCTGGTAGGTCGCGTTGATAAGGGTCGCATGACACCGGCGAAAATGGCCGAAGTGCTGAACGGCATTCGTCCTACTTTGTCATACGGCGATTTCGGTAACGTCGACCTTGTGGTCGAAGCGGTAGTCGAGAACCCGAAGGTCAAGCAGGCTGTACTGGCGGAAGTGGAAAATCACGTTCGCGAAGACGCCATTTTGGCTTCCAACACCTCGACCATTTCCATCAGCCTGCTGGCCAAGGCCCTCAAGCGTCCGGAAAACTTCGTCGGCATGCACTTCTTCAACCCGGTGCACATGATGCCGCTGGTTGAAGTGATTCGTGGCGAGAAGTCCAGCGATCTGGCCGTAGCAACCACCGTTGCCTATGCCAAGAAAATGGGCAAGAACCCGATCGTGGTCAACGACTGCCCGGGCTTCCTGGTCAACCGCGTCCTGTTCCCGTACTTCGGCGGTTTCGCCAGGCTGGTCAGCGCCGGTGTCGACTTTGTGCGTATCGACAAAGTGATGGAAAAATTCGGTTGGCCAATGGGCCCGGCGTACCTGATGGACGTGGTCGGCATCGACACCGGTCACCACGGTCGCGACGTTATGGCCGAAGGCTTCCCGGACCGCATGAAAGACGACCGTCGTTCGGCGATTGACGCTCTGTACGAGGCCAAGCGCCTGGGTCAGAAGAACGGCAAGGGCTTCTACGCCTACGAAGAAGACAAGCGCGGCAAGCAGAAGAAAATCGTTGATTCGAGCGTGCTTGAGGTCCTCAAGCCTATCGTCTACGAGCAGCGCGACGTGACCGACGAAGACATCATCAACTGGATGATGATCCCGCTGTGTCTTGAAACCGTGCGTTGCCTGGAAGACGGCATCGTTGAAACCGCAGCCGAGGCTGACATGGGCCTGGTCTATGGCATTGGCTTCCCGCTGTTCCGTGGCGGCGCGCTGCGCTACATCGATTCGATCGGTGTTGCAGAGTTCGTGGCCCTGGCCGATCAGTACGCTGAACTGGGCGCGCTGTACCACCCGACTGCGAAGCTGCGTGAGATGGCCAAGAACGGCCAGAGCTTCTTCGGTTAAGCGCCCCATTAGAGTGAGAGTGAAATTATGAGCTTGAATCCTAGAGACGTGGTGATTGTAGACTTCGGTCGCACCCCGATGGGCCGCTCCAAGGGTGGCATGTACCGCAACACCCGTGCTGAAGACATGTCTGCGCACCTGATCAGTAAAGTGCTGGAGCGCAACAGCAAGGTTGACCCGGGTGAAGTGGAAGACGTGATCTGGGGCTGTGTGAACCAGACCCTGGAGCAAGGCTGGAACATTGCGCGCATGGCGTCGCTGATGACCCAGATCCCGCACACCTCGGCTGCACAGACCGTGAGCCGCCTGTGCGGCTCGTCCATGAGCGCCCTGCACACGGCGGCGCAAGCGATCATGACCGGTAATGGTGACGTTTTCGTGGTGGGCGGCGTCGAGCATATGGGTCACGTGAGCATGATGCACGGTGTCGACCCTAACCCGCACATGTCGCTGTACGCGGCAAAAGCCTCGGGCATGATGGGTTTGACCGCTGAAATGCTGGGCAAGATGCACGGCATCACCCGCGAACAGCAGGATGCATTTGCTGTGCGTTCTCACCAGCTCGCCCACAAGGCGACGGTAGAAGGCAAGTTCAAAGACGAAATCATCCCGATGCAGGGTTACGACGAAAACGGTTTCCTGAAAGTTTTCGACTACGATGAAACTATTCGTCCAGATACCACCCTGGAAAGCCTGGCGGCGTTGAAACCTGCGTTCAACCCTAAAGGCGGTACCGTGACTGCGGGCACTTCGTCGCAAATCACCGATGGTGCTTCATGCATGATCGTGATGTCTGCCCAGCGTGCAAAAGACCTGGGGCTTGAGCCGCTGGCAGTGATCCGCTCGATGGCAGTTGCGGGTGTGGATCCTGCGATCATGGGCTATGGTCCAGTACCGGCTACACAAAAAGCATTGAAGCGTGCAGGCTTGAATATGGCCGATATCGACTTCATTGAGCTCAACGAAGCTTTCGCTGCACAGGCCCTGCCAGTGCTGAAAGATTTGAAAGTGCTCGACAAGATGAATGAGAAGGTTAACCTGCACGGCGGTGCCATCGCTCTGGGTCACCCGTTTGGGTGCTCGGGTGCTCGTATCTCCGGCACTTTGCTCAATGTAATGAAGCAAAATGGCGGCACTTTCGGGTTGTCCACCATGTGCATTGGTCTTGGCCAGGGCATTGCCACCGTCTTCGAACGCGTCTAAGCGTTGCGTTGATGGAAGCCGGGGCCTTGTGCCCCGGTTTTTGTTTTTAAGCGTGTTTAATTTTTTTATTTGCAGAGGGGCCGCAACATGTCGCTACAACCTGGGCTCTATCAACACTACAAAGGTCCTCAGTATCGTGTTTTCAGTGTGGCTCGCCATTCTGAAACCGAAGAAGATGTAGTGTTCTACCAAGCCCTGTATGGCGATTACGGCTTTTGGGTACGCCCGCTGAGCATGTTCCTGGAGTCAGTCATCGTTGAGGGCGAACACGTCCCGCGCTTTGCCTTGATTCAGGCCGAACCCAGCCTTTTTTCCCGGCCATAAGGCAAGGTCGCGCAGAACCCTGTGCTTGACCTCACCTTGTAGCCACTATATATAGCGGTGCCGCGTCAGGCGCGAACCGCCTTTCACTTCTAGAATTCAGGAATTTTCTGATCCATGGGCAAATCGCTGGTCATTGTGGAATCCCCGGCTAAGGCCAAGACCATCAACAAGTACTTGGGCAACGAGTACGTGGTGAAGTCGAGTATCGGCCATATCCGAGACCTGCCCACCAGCGGTTCGGCTAGCGCCAGCAAAGAACCGGCTGCCAAGCGTGGCAAGGCAGCGGCGGGCGAAGTGCCGGCCCTGTCGCCAAAAGAGAAGGCGCAGAAGCAGCTGATCTCGCGCATGGGCGTCGATCCCGAGCATGGCTGGAAAGCCAAGTACGAGATCCTGCCCGGCAAGGAAAAGGTCATCGAAGAGCTGCGCCGGCTTGCCAAGGATGCTGACACCATCTATCTCGCAACCGACTTGGATCGCGAGGGGGAAGCCATTGCATGGCACCTGCGCGAAGCCATAGGTGGTGATGACACCCGCTACAAGCGCGTGGTGTTCAACGAAATCACCAAGAAAGCGATTCAGGAAGCCTTCTCCAAGCCGGGCGAGCTGGATATCAACCGCGTTAACGCCCAGCAGGCCCGCCGCTTCCTCGACCGCGTCGTGGGTTACATGGTTTCGCCGCTGCTGTGGGCCAAGGTCGCCCGTGGCCTGTCGGCAGGCCGTGTGCAATCGGTGGCCGTGAAGCTGGTGGTGGAGCGTGAGCGCGAAATTCGTGCGTTCAACCCTGAAGAGTACTGGGAAATTCACGCCGACCTTGGCACTGCCAAGGGGGCGAAAGTGCGTTTTGACGTTGCCCGTGAAAAAGGCGAGGCGTTCAAGCCGCTCAACGAAGCTCAGGCAATGGCGGCGCTGGAGAAGCTCAAGGCTTCGAACTACAGCATCGTCAAGCGTGAAGACAAACCGACCAGCAGCAAGCCGTCGGCGCCTTTCATTACCTCCACCCTGCAACAGGCCGCGAGCAATCGCCTGGGCTACGGGGTGAAGAAAACCATGATGATGGCCCAGCGTTTGTATGAAGCTGGCTACATCACGTATATGCGTACCGACTCCACCAACCTCTCGGCCGATGCGGTCGAGATGGCGCGTACTTATATTGAAGGTGAGTTCGGCGCGTCGTACCTGCCGCCGGCACCCAATGTGTACAGCAGCAAGGAAGGCGCACAGGAGGCTCACGAAGCGATTCGTCCTTCTGACGTAAACATGCACCCGAGTAAGCTGTCGGGCATGGAGCGCGACGCTGAGCGCCTTTACGAGCTGATCTGGCGCCAATTCGTGGCGTGCCAGATGCTGCCGGCCAAGTACCTGTCTACCACCGTCACTGTGGCGGCCGGTGATTTTGAGCTGCGTGCCAAGGGCCGCATCCTCAAATTCGACGGTTACACCCGTGTGATGCCGCAAATTGCCAAGCCGGGCGACGACGATGTGCTGCCAGACATGGCTCAGGGCGATGCCCTGAAGCTGATCGAGCTCGACCCGAGCCAGCATTTCACCAAGCCGCCTGCGCGTTACTCCGAAGCCAGCCTGGTAAAAGAGATGGAAAAACGTGGCATTGGTCGTCCTTCGACCTATGCGGCGATTATCTCGACCATTCAGGATCGTGGTTACGTGGCGTTGCACAACCGCCGCTTCTATTCCGAAAAAATGGGCGACATCGTTACCGAACGGTTGTCCGAGAGCTTCTCCGACCTGATGGACTACGGCTTCACGGCCGGTATGGAAGAGAACCTCGATGACGTGGCGCAAGGCGAGCGTGACTGGAAAAACGTACTGGACGAGTTCTACGGCGACTTCAAGAAGAAGCTCGAAGTAGCTGCTGCACCGGAAGGCGGCATGCGTGCCAACCAGCCGGTAATGACTGATATTCCTTGTAAGGAATGTGGTCGTCCAATGCAGATTCGCACGGCTTCAACCGGCGTGTTCCTGGGTTGTTCGGGCTACAGCCTGCCGCCCAAAGAGCGTTGCAAGGCCACTGTCAATCTGGTGCCGGGTGACGAAATCGCGGCCGACGACGAAGGCGAATCCGAATCCCTGGTGCTGTTGGGCAAACACCGTTGCCCGATCTGCAGCACGGCAATGGACGCCTACCTGCTGGATGAGAAGCACAAGCTGCACATCTGCGGTAACAACCCGGATTGTGTCGGCTACGAAATCGAAGAAGGTAACTACCGCATCAAGGGCTACGAAGGTCCGAGCCTTGAGTGCGACAAGTGCGGCAGCGAAATGCAGCTTAAAACCGGGCGTTTCGGCAAGTTCTTCGGCTGTACCAATGCCGAGTGCAAAAACACCCGGAAACTGCTGAAAAGCGGTGAAGCGGCGCCACCGAAAATGGACCCGGTGAAAATGCCGGAGCTTAAATGCGAGAAGGTCAACGACACGTACATCCTGCGTGACGGTGCTTCGGGGTTGTTCCTGGCGGCAAGCCAGTTCCCGAAAAACCGTGAGACCCGTGCTCCGTTGGTGATCGAAATTGTGCCCCACAAGGACGAGATCGATCCCAAGTATCACTTCTTGTGCGAAGCGCCGAAGAAAGACCCGGATGGCCGTCCTGCGGTGATTCGCTACAGTCGCAAAACCAAAGAGCAGTACGTGCAGACTGAAGTGGATGGCAAGCCGACTGGCTGGCGTGCGTTCTACGACGGCGGTAGCTGGAAAGTTGAAGACAAGCGTAAAGAAAAAGACGCTTGATCTGAGTTGATAGCTGAATAGAAAACCGCGCAAGGGCTGTATGCCTTGCGCGGTTTTTTTGTTTACCAACCCCGGGCCTGATTGCCGCTGCTTGAGTGCTTTTGTGGGAGCAGGCTTGCTCGCGATGGCATCGACACAGTTTGGCTGAAGCACCGCAGCGCCTGCATCGCGGGCAAGCCAGCTCCCACAAAAGCGCAGGGAACGTAGGCCTTGCGCCAGCACGGCCTGATCCCTGAGACTGCACTACCTGCCTTTACCTATTCGATGTGGAGCGCCCGCATGGCTCACGAACTCTATACCCGTACCAATCAGAAGATCTATTTCGCTGGCCTGGCCCTTGAGGCCATGAACAAGGCGAGTGAGGGTCGGGCCATGAATGCTCAGGCGCTGGTTCAGGCAGAGCGCGAGTCGGCGGTATTTCATCTGTATGGTGCGCTGCTTGGCTTGTGTCATGAGATTGCTGGCTTTTATCGTCTGTCCCAAGCCAATGCACCTCGGGTCGAACTGCTGCTCACCCAGCAAGTGCTGGACGAGAAGGCCATTCCGGAACTGGCCGAGCTGGTTGAACTGGCACAGGCGCCGCAGACATGGCTGGCGCAACTGGTTGCGACCCACGCTGCTCTGTATCAGCCGTTACAGGCACCCAAAAAGGTCAAGGCGGATGTGTTCCAGCCCTTGATCATTGCGGTCAACCTAGAGGATGAGGCACCCCGGGAGTTGAGTCGCGAAACCATGGAGGAGTGGCGTCAGAACCTAAAAAGTATGGCCATTCGGTTCCGTGATGGACTCAATGAGTGCTAAAGGTCGAAACCGAAACGGTACAGTCATTCATCAGTCTGTAATCGAAAGCGCTACAGATCACGGGAAATTCCCGCGGGATGGCTGATATACTCCCACGCTTTCGTGGAGAACAAATTTATATGCCAACGTCTTTTCTAGAAATTGTCGAGTTGCCAGACGGTCGCATCGAATTGCGCCGTGCTGAGGACGAAGGGTCTTTGGTAACGCTGAATTTTTCTGAAGATGCCAAGGCTTTTCTTCAGGGGCAGCACGTAGAGGTGGCGAAAGCCATGCTTAGCGTCGGTGTACAAATGGCGGGTCGGCTGGCCGAAGGCGAGCTCGAAAAAGACGATGGGCCACGCATTCTTCACTAAGCGACCCTGACTCGTGCTCCGCAGCCAGGCGAGTGCGTTCTGCACTGGCCCTGCGCAGGCATCAACTGTTTAACCCAAGCGAATATTCAGACTTTGCCCGTGACCGGTGCGAGCTGCGCTGATCAACTGATTGCGCGCAGCGCTGGTCAGCGGGTTGATCCAGCTCACTACCGTGTGGCTGCGACCCAGTCGCAGCGCTTCGCAGGTCAGTTGCAAGGCGCTTTTGTTGCCATTGGGTTGCAGCAGCAGAATGCGCTCGCGGTTCAGTCCGGCATCGCGTAACCAGCTTTGGGTCAGGCTTGCAGGTGGCGCAATCAGTGTCAGCCAGCGAGCGTTTTGTTGCTCGCTCAGTTCGCGCAGCATGGGGGCAAGCAGGTTCAGGCAGTTTCCGGCGGCACCGCGTAGCGACAGTTCACTGAACACCTCGGGTTCGGCGCTCCAGGGGGAATCGAGCACGTCCTTGATCGCTGGCGTCATGGGTTGAGCCATGAACGCTTCAAAAAGGGTGAGTTGTGCTGGCAGCGGGGTGTGTGGGAACTGCATGAAGCCTCCTTTAGCGGCGAATTACGCCGACACTCAAGCCTTCAATGACCAGTTCCTGGTCTTTGAGGTTGACTTCAATCGGGGCGAATTCAGGGTTCTCGGCAATGAGCCAGACCTTGTTGCCTTCACGCTTGAAGCGTTTGACCGTGACTTCGTCGTCGATACGGGCCACGACAATCTGGCCGTTACGGGCTTCGCGACAGGTATGCACGGCAAGCAGATCGCCATCGAAGATGCCGACATCCTTCATGCTCATGCCTTGTACCCGTAGCAGGTAGTCGGCTCTGGGGTGAAAGAAGGTCGGGTTGATGTTGCAGGACTCTTCGACGTGCTCCAGCGCAAGAATCGGAGCACCGGCAGCTACTCGGCCAATGATGGGCAGCGTGGATTCGTCAGACTTGGCTTCGAAGCCGGGTATGCGAATACCGCGGGAGGCACCGGGGGTCATCTCGATGGCACCCTTGCGGGCAAGCGCCTTGAGGTGTTCTTCGGCGGCGTTGGGGGATTTGAAGCCCAGCTCCTGTGCGATCTCGGCACGGGTGGGCGGGTATCCGTTGTCATCCAGGCATCGCTTGATGAAGGCCAGGATCTCAGCTTGGCGTGGCGTCAGTTTTAGCATGTTGATCGCTCTGTCTTTTTATACAGTGACTGGGATTATATACAGTGAAAGCTTCTTGGCAATCACCCATTTCCAGCGGTCCGCTGGACGGTCATTAATAAGTCGGGCGACCCGTACTTTATCAGGTGGGGCCGCACTGGCCGAGGCTGTGGTTAAATGCAGAACTGCCCGGTCCTGAAACGAATGCCTCATCTTGACTTTTTACAATCTGAAACGTATGTTTCAAACAGGTGTTTAAATGTTTGTCAGGCGGAGTAGTCATGGCCCAGTCGGAAACCGTTGAACGTATCCTTGATGCTGCCGAGCAGCTGTTCGCGGAAAAAGGGTTTGCTGAAACCTCATTGCGGCTGATTACCAGTAAAGCCGGGGTCAATCTGGCGGCGGTCAATTACCATTTCGGTTCTAAAAAGGCGCTGATCCAGGCCGTCTTTTCGCGCTTCCTGGGGCCTTTTTGCGCCAACCTCGATCGTGAGCTGGAGCGTCGCCAGGCCAAGCCTGAGAACCGCCCCAGCCTTGAAGAGTTATTGGAGATGCTGGTCGAGCAGGCGCTGGTGATCCAGCCACGCAGTGGTAACGACCTGTCGATTTTCATGCGCTTGCTCGGGTTGGCGTTCAGTCAGAGCCAGGGTCACTTGCGTCGCTATCTTGAAGACATGTACGGCAAGGTTTTTCGCCGGTATATGCTGCTGGTCAACGAGGCTGCCCCACAAATCCCGCCCATCGAGTTGTTCTGGCGCGTGCACTTCATGCTGGGTGCTGCGGCCTTCAGCATGTCGGGAATCAAGGCGTTGCGTGCAATTGCCGAGACTGATTTCGGTGTCAACACCTCCATCGAGCAGGTGATGCGTCTGATGGTGCCATTCCTCGCGGCAGGCATGCGTGCACAAAGCGGCGTCACGGATTCTGCAATGGCCAGTGCCCAGCTTCGCCCCCGCAGTAAAACCGCCCCGGTTACCGCCAAGGTTTGACCCGCGGCGGGTGGGCGCGGCAGCTTTGTTCCGCTAAGCTAGTTGCCATGCCCAACCCTGACTTATTCCCGTCTGTCGATTCGCCGCTGCCTCTCTGGAGTGCGGCACGCAGGCGCGTGGCTGCGGATCCGGACCGGGCAATGAACGCTCTCTTTTTAAAGGATTTCCCATGAGTTCTGCCTTGCAAGGCTCCTTGATGGTGGACGTCGCCGGTACTTGGCTGACGGCTGAAGATCGGCAATTACTGCGCCAGCCTGAAGTAGGCGGGTTGATTATCTTTGCACGCAATATCGAGCATCCGCGCCAGGTGCGTGAGTTGAGCGCGTCGATTCGCGCGCTGCGTCCCGACCTGTTGCTGGCGGTCGATCAGGAAGGCGGCCGGGTGCAGCGCCTGCGTCAGGGGTTCGTGCGCCTGCCAGCCATGCGTGCCATTGCCGATAACCCCAACGCCGAGTACCTGGCTGAACAGTGTGGCTGGATCATGGCCACTGAAGTGCTGGCCGTAGGGCTGGACCTGAGCTTTGCCCCGGTCCTGGATCTGGATTATCAGCGTAGCGCTGTGGTCGGTAGCCGTTCGTTCGAGGGCGACCCTGAGCGCGCAGCCACATTGGCCGGGGCTTTTATTCGCGGGATGAACGACGCGGGCATGGCGGCGACCGGTAAGCATTTTCCGGGACACGGATGGGCCGAGGCTGATTCTCACGTCGCCATTCCAACTGACGAGCGCAGTCTTGAGCAGATTCGCGCCCATGACCTCGTGCCTTTTGCCCGCTTGAGCAAGCATCTGGCTGCTGTCATGCCGGCCCACGTGATCTATCCACAAGTGGACAGCCAGCCTGCAGGATTCTCGCGTCGCTGGTTGCAGGATATTTTGCGCGGCGAGCTTCAGTTCGACGGCGTGATTTTCAGTGACGACCTGTCGATGGCCGGTGCGCACGTAGTGGGTGATGCCGCCAGCCGGATTGAGGCGGCCTTGTCGGCGGGTTGTGACATGGGACTGGTATGCAACGACCGTGCGGCGGCGGAGTTGGCACTCAGCGCTGCTCAGCGGTTGAACGTTACCCCTTCGCCCAGGATTGCACGCATGCGTGGTCAGGCCTGGGCCAGCACTGACTATCGCCAGAGCCCGCGCTGGCTGGTGGCAATGGGTGCGCTTAAGGATGCTCAATTAATAGATTGAGCACATCGATGCCGCTTTGACGTTTGGCGAAGCAGAAAGACCGTATCGCCTGAATCGCAGGCAAGCCAGCTCCCAAGATTTCGCAAGCACCACAAAGCCCGTGGGAGCGGGCTTGCTCGCGATGGCGTCAGCGCGATTAAGCACAAAGACCGCGCTGCCTGAGTCGCAGCCAAGCCCGCGCCTGCAGTTAATCAATAAGTGGGATGTCTCAGCGCTTCTCTGTTTTGGGTGGCAGCGGCGCGAAGAGCGCGTCGATGTCGTCGTCCTGTAATTTCCAGTCACCGGCGACTCGTCCGTCCAGAACACCTGCGGCCAAATCCGATTTTTCTTGCTGCAAGTGTTGGATTTTTTCCTCCACGGTGCCGCGGGCAATCATCTTGTAAACAAACACCGGTTTTTCCTGGCCGATACGGTAGGCGCGGTCGGTGGCCTGGTTTTCAGCCGCCGGGTTCCACCACGGGTCATAGTGAATCACCGTGTCGGCTTCGGTGAGGTTTAAGCCCACGCCGCCAGCCTTGAGGCTGATCAGGAATATTTGCAGGGTGCCGCTCTGGAAGTCTTTGACCGGTGTGCGTCGGTCGCGGGTTTGCCCCGTGAGGATGGCGTAGCGCACCTTGCGTTTTTTCAGTTCGATTTCGATCAGGCCGAGCATCGAGGTGAACTGGGAAAACAGCAGGATGCGCCTGCCTTCGGCAAACAGTTCTTCGAGCATCAGCATCAGGCTGTCGAGCTTGCCCGAGGTGCTGCCTTTTTTCGGCGGGGTGTCGCTGACCAGTCGCAGATCGCAGCACACCTGACGCAGCTTGAGCAGCGCCTCGAGGATAATGATCTGGCTGCGCCCGACACCTTTTCGGGTGATTTCGTCGCGCACCTTCTTGTCCATCGCCAGGCGCATGGTCTCGTAGACATCGCGCTGGGCCTCGTTCAGGTCGACCCAGTGAATGATCTCGGTCTTGGGCGGCAGTTCGGTCGCGACCTGTTCCTTGGTGCGGCGCAATAAAAACGGTTTGATCCGCGCATTGAGATGCTGCAGGCGTTCGTTGCTGCCCTGACGCTCGATGGGTATGCGGTAGTCGCGGTTAAAGGTTTTAACGTCGCCCAGCCAGCCGGGCAGCAGGAAGTGGAACAGAGACCACAGTTCGCCCAGGTGGTTTTCCAGTGGGGTGCCGCTCAGGCACAGGCGTTGCCGCGCAATCAGTTCACAGGCCGCCTGGGTGGCCTTGCTGCCGGGGTTCTTGATGTACTGGGCCTCGTCCAGGACCAGCAGGTGCAAGGGCAGTTTTGCCAGGTGCTCGATGTCCTTGGGCAGCAAGGCGTAGGTGGTCAGGATCACGTCGTAGTCATTGAGGTGTGCAAAGTGTTTTTTGCGGGTGGCGCCAAACAGTGCCAGCACCTTGAGCTGCGGGGTGAAGTGCGCAGCTTCGTCCAGCCAGTTGGGGATCAGGCTGGTGGGCATCACCACCATTGCCGGGCGATCCAGGCGGCCGGCATTTTTTTCGCACAAGATATGGGCCAGGGTCTGCAGGGTTTTGCCCAGCCCCATGTCGTCGGCCAGTACGCCGCCCACTTCGAGCTGGCGCAACGACTGCATCCAGCTCAGGCCTTCAAGCTGGTATGGGCGCAAGTTGGCATTGAGCCCTTGGGGAACTTCGACGCTAAAGTCCTTGATGTCGCGCAGGCGCTGGGCAAAACCGCGAATCTGCTCGCCACCTTCCCAGCGCAAGGGCAGGGCATCGAGAGCATTGAGGCGTGGTGCGTCAGCGCTTTTGATCCGCAGGGAGGTCGCGTCCGGTTCACCCAGATAAAATTCGTCCAGGGTTGCCAGTACCGGTTTCAGCCGTCCGTACGGCAGGGCGACCTGCAGCGGGCCATGATTGCTACCGGGGTTGGCCGGGATATTCACCAGAATCAGTTCGTCATCCCGACGCCGGGCGAGTTTTTCGGGGTTGAGGATGTCGCTGTGGGAGCGCATCAGGTTCAGCAGTATCGGCAGCAAGCTCAGGTGTCGGCCGTTGACGATAATGCCCAGTTCCAGGTCGAACCAGTCACGTTCCGGGGCCTCGTCGACATTGGCATACCAGTCTTCGACCGGGGTCAGGTCAAAGCCGAAACCTTCATCGATCTGCAGCTCCCAGCCTTGTTCCCTCAGGCCTTGCATCTGGTTGAGGGTGAAATTCAGCCAGGCACTGTCATTGACCAGTTCAAACAGCTCTCCAGCACTTTCAGGCAGCGCCTTGCTCTGGCGGGTCGCAATCTTGAAGCCCAGGCTGCGCAATTGCTCGCGGTAGAGGTTCTCTGTGTCGGGATGACGCTTGATCCGCAGGGTCTGCTGTTCCTGGCGCAGCAGGATGTCGGTGTTCTTTTGCCCGCTGACGTATTGATCCAGGTAGTTGAACGACAGTGCTGCGCGGTGCTGGATGTAGCGTTGCATCTTGCCGTTGCGCGGTTCGAAGGCGCTGAATTCAGCGCTGGCCAGCCACAGCCGTGGCACCGGCTTTACATCGTCGACCCGAAGTTCTGGCAGGTTGTTGGGACGACGTGAGTCGAGTACGGCCTGGAGTTTTTCCAGAAGCTCGGCATCCTGAGCGGCGGCAGGGTAGTTCAAGGTTTCTTCAATCTTCAGTAAGACGGCAGCGGTGTGCTTGCAATGGGTGCGTACCGGACAGGTGCAGGTGGCGTCCACCAAAAGCAAAGTGCCTTTGGCGGACTCACGCAGATGTATGGTCTGGCGGTAGGGGTTTTCGCCTGAGCCCTGGCAGCTCGCGCTGATCATGCTGTCGCCGATCTGGACGATCCTGACACGGTTTTCCTTGGCGTAGCGGCGGCCACGCTCAAGGCTTTGCTCTTTGAAGCGGCTGGTCCAGGTCGGTGCGAGCGGCTTGGTCAACCGGGGTGTCTGGCTCAGGGTCATGGGTAGTTCATTTAGGAAGACTTCGGCGTCAGGCGCTCAAACAGCGCCTCGATGGTATTGAAGCGTTCTTCCGGGCGCTCCATGGGCACCATGAACTTGAACAGGGTTGCGCCTTCGAATTTGTAACGGTTGGGTTGGCCCTGGATCAGTTTGATCAGCACCATCGGGTCAACCGGTGTGTCCGCTGCAAATTCGATTCGCCCGCCTTGTGGGCCGGCATCGACCTTTTTGATTCCCAGCTGCTCGGCCTGCAATTTGAGCAGGGTGATGCGTACCAGGTTCTTGGTCGGTTCCGGAAGCAGGCCAAAGCGGTCGATCATCTCGACCTGCAAGTCCTTGAGGCCTTCTTCGTCGGCGGCCGAGGCAATGCGCTTGTAGAGAATCAGTCGAGTGTGGACATCGGGCAGGTAGGCCTCGGGAATCAGCGCGGGCACCCGCAGGTTGATTTCCGGCCCGCCGCCCAGTGGCTGGTCGAGGTTGGGCTGTTCGCCCTTGCGGATCGACTTGACCGCCCGTTCGAGCATTTCCATGTACAGGGTAAAACCGACGGCCTGGATCTGGCCGCTTTGGCCATCGCCCAGCAGCTCGCCTGCGCCACGGATCTCAAGGTCGTTGGTGGCCAGCACAAAACCGGCCCCCAGATCCTGGGTGTTGGCGATGGCTTCCAGGCGCTTTTGCGCATCCCCGGTGATTTGCTGGCGCGGGGGAGTCAGCAGGTAGGCGTAAGCCTGGTGGTGACTGCGCCCCACGCGACCGCGCAACTGGTGCAGTTGTGCCAGGCCGAATTTGTCGGCGCGCTCGATGATGATGGTGTTGGCGCTCGGCACGTCGATGCCGGTCTCGATGATGGTCGAGGCGATCAGCACGTTGAATCGCTTGTGGTAGAAGTCGCTCATCACCTGTTCGAGTTCGCGTTCGCGCATCTGCCCGTGGCCGATGCCGATCCGCGCCTCGGGTACCAGCTCTGCCAGTTCGGCGGCGCATTTTTCGATGGTTTTGACATCGTTGTGCAGGTAGTAAACCTGCCCGCCGCGCAGCAACTCGCGCAGCAGTGCCTCTTTGACCGTGCTTTTGTTCTGCTCCATGACAAAGGTGCGCACCGACAACCGGCGTGCCGGTGGCGTGGCGATGATCGACAGGTCACGCATGCCCGACACCGCCATGTTCAGCGTACGCGGGATGGGTGTTGCGGTGAGGGTCAGAATATCGACTTCACTGCGCAGGGCCTTGAGCTGTTCTTTCTGGCGAACCCCGAAGCGGTGTTCTTCGTCGATGATCACCAGGCCCAGGTTTTTGATTTTGACGTCGTCCTGCAGCAGCTTGTGGGTGCCGATCACGATGTCGATCTTGCCTTCGGCCAGGTCGGCCACTGCCTGGTTGATCTCTTTGGCCGACTTGAAGCGGCTCATCACCTCAACGGTTACCGGCCAGTCGGCAAAACGGTCGCGGAAGCTGTTGTAGTGCTGTTGGGCGAGCAGGGTGGTGGGAACCAGAATTGCGACCTGACGACCACCATGCACGGCAATGAAGGCCGCCCGCATGGCCACTTCGGTTTTGCCGAAGCCCACGTCGCCACACACCAGGCGGTCCATCGGCTTGGGCGACAGCATGTCGGCGCGCACGGCTTCGATGGTGGTTTGCTGGTCCGGGGTTTCTTCAAACGGGAAGCCGGCACTGAAGGTGGCGTAATCGGCTTTAGGGTCCGCAAACGCATAGCCTTCACGGGCAGCCCTGCGGGCATAAATGTCGAGCAGTTCGGCAGCCACGTCACGCACTTGCTCGGCAGCTTTGCGCTTGGCTTTTTGCCAGGTTTCAGAACCCAGACGGTGCAACGGCGCCAGTTCATCATCGCTGCCGGTGTAGCGGGCGATCAGGTGCAGGTTGGCCACCGGCACGTAGAGCTTGGCGCCCTCGGCGTATTCCAGGGTCAGGAATTCGGCCACCTGATTGTCCACTTCCAGCGTTGCCAGGCCCTGATAGCGACCGACACCGTGGTCAATGTGGACAACGGGTGCGCCTTCACGCAGCTCGGTGAGGTTCTTGATGACGGCATCGTTGTTGGCATCGGCGCGTTTTTCGCGACGCCTGCGCTGCATTACGCGCTGGCCGAACAACGGGCTTTCGGCAATCAGTGCCAGTGCCGGGTCGTCCAGCAGCAGGCCTTCATCCAGCGGGGCAATGGTGATTGCCAGGCGATGCTTGCTGGCGACGAAGTCCGGCCAGCTGTCGACCGTTTTTGGTCGCAGCTTCAGGCGCTCCAGCAGTTCGAGCAGCACCTCGCGCCGACCCGCCGACTCAGCGGTAAACAACACGCGGCCATCAAACTGCTCAAGAAACCCGGACAAGGCAGCCAGTGGCTGATTGGCCTTGGCTTCAATCGCGAGATTGGGCAGCGGTTGGGCCGGGAACCGTTCACGGCTGCTGCCGGTGTCCAGGTCATCCTGGCTTGCGACTACCCGCGGCCAGCTTTTGAGGCGCGCAAAGCAGTCTTCAACCGGCAAAAACAGCTCGGCAGGCGGCAGCAAAGGACGCGACGGGTCGATGCGGCGTTCTTCGTAGCGGTTGCGCACGTCAGACCAGAAATTCTCGGCCGCCTGCTCAATGCCTGGCAGCGAGAACACTTGCGTGTCGGCCGGCAGATAATCGAACAGGGTTGAGGTTTCATCGAAAAACAGTGGCAGGTAGTACTCGATACCCGCAGGTGTAATCCCGCTGGTCAGATCCTGAAAGATCGGGCATCGACGGAAGTCGACATCAAAGCGTTCACGGAAGCGGGCCTTGAAGCGGGTCACGGCGTCTTTTTGCAGCGGGAACTCGCGAGCGGGCAGCAGCCTTACCGACTCGACCTTGTCGATCGAGCGCTGGTTCTCCGGGTCGAAGGTGCGCAGGGTCTCGATTTCGTCGTCGAACAGGTCGATCCGGTACGGCAGCTTGCTGCCCATCGGGAACAGGTCGATCAGGGCGCCTCGCACTGCAAATTCACCATGTTCATACACGGTGTCAACGCAGCGATAACCACTGGCCTCAAGCCGGGTACGCATCTGTTCCACGTCCAGCTTCTGGCCGATATCCAGCACCAGGCTGCTGCCGAGCAAGAACTTGGTCGGCGCAAGGCGATGTAGGGCGGTGGTAATCGGCACTACCAAAACCCCGTGATTCAGCTCCGGCAGCCGGTACAGGCTGGCGATACGCTGGGAAATGATGTCCTGGTGCGGAGAAAACAGATCGTAGGGCAGGGTTTCCCAGTCGGGAAAATGCAGCACCGGCAACTCGGGCGCGAAAAACCTCAGCTCTTGCTCAAGGCGTTCTGCACTTTGGCTGTCGGCGGTCAGGAGCAGGGTGAAGCGCTTGGCGGCGCTGGCGGCCTCGGCAATCGCAAGGCTCAGGGCGGCACCGGGCAAGTTGCTCCAGTGCTGTTTACCTGCCGTAGCAGGGAGTTTCGGTAGACGCAGGACGGGCACGGAAGGTTGAGCTCCAAGCGTTGCGGCAAAGTCTGCAATTGTAACGGGCCAAGGGGCAGGCTGTCAGTTGCAGTCTTTGAACGGCGTTGAATTCAGCGTGAGTTATCGAACATGGGGGTGCCAGAGGGGCTACTCAAGGGCTGCAGGCCCATAAAAAAGCCGGTGTTATAAAAATATTCGCCTATATTTACGGGTGCTTAATCGTTTCAGTAACGGCGTATGACAGGCGTGCATTGCCCCTGAATGGGCGCAGCGGCATAATGTAGCCCCTTTTTTCAGCCCCTACATGTGGAAGGTTCCCGTGACTCAGAAGCCCGACCAGTGTCTTGGTGAATGGATCGACCGTGAAGCACTCGCAGAAGCGATGATTCCGCTTATCGGTCAGCTATACCGCAATAACAATGTGGTTAGCTCGATCTATGGCCGCAGCCTGATCAACCGTTCAGTCATTGCGATTCTCAAAGCTCACCGCTTTGCTCGCCATCGTCAGTCCGATGATATCGAATTGTCCGTGCACGAAACTTTCCCTCTGCTAAAGGCAATGAGCGAGCTCAAGCTCGGCGCTGCCTCGGTAGACCTGGGCAAGCTGGCCGTCAAGTTCAAGGCCGAAGGCAATGGCCGCACGGCTGAGCAGTTTGTACGCGAAGAGCTGGCCGATGTAGTGGGTCAGCAAAACGCTTCTGCACGCAAAGGTACTGACGTTGTTCTGTACGGCTTCGGTCGTATCGGCCGTCTGCTGGCGCGCATCCTGATCGAGAAAACCGGTGGTGGCGACGGTCTGCGTCTGCGTGCCATCGTTGTGCGCAAAGGCGCCGACAACGATCTGGTCAAGCGTGCAAGCCTGCTGCGTCGTGACTCGGTACATGGCCCGTTTGATGGCACCATCGTTGTCGATGAAGTCAACAACACCATCACTGCCAACGGCAACCTGATCCAGGTGATCTACGCGAAGAACCCTACCGAGGTGGATTACACCCAGTACGGCATCAAGAACGCCCTGCTGGTGGACAACACCGGTGTTTGGCGTGACGCAGACGGCCTGGGCCAGCACTTGCAGTGCCCTGGTATCGATCGCGTTGTCCTGACCGCTCCGGGCAAGGGCAAGCTGAAGAACATCGTTCACGGCATCAACCACGGCGAAATCACTGCTGACGACAAGATCGTTTCGGCGGCATCCTGCACCACCAACGCCATCGTGCCGGTGCTCAAGGCTGTCAACGACAAGTTCGGCATCGTCAACGGTCACGTTGAAACGGTTCACTCGTACACCAACGACCAGAACCTGATCGACAACTTCCACAAGGGCGATCGCCGTGGTCGCAGCGCCGCGCTGAACATGGTTATCACCGAGACGGGTGCTGCTACCGCTGCTGCCAAGGCTTTGCCTGAGCTGGCCGGCAAGCTGACCGGTAACGCGATCCGCGTTCCGACGCCAAACGTTTCGATGGCCATTCTCAACCTGAACCTTGAGAAACCGGCTACCCGTGAAGAAATGAACGAGTACCTGCGCCACATGGCGTTGCACTCCGATCTGCACAAGCAAATCGACTACGTGAGCTCGCAGGAAGTGGTTTCCACTGACTTCGTGGGTTCGCGTCACGCCGGTGTAGTGGATGCTGAAGCCACTATCTGCAATGACAACCGCGTTGTGCTGTACGTTTGGTACGACAACGAATTCGGTTACAGCTGCCAGGTAGTACGCGTGATGGAAGACATGGCCGGGGTTAACCCGCCAGCGTTCCCACGCTAAGCAAGCGCCGCAACTGAAAACGCCCCGACTGGTTCGGGGCGTTTTTGTTTGTGCTGCAAACCCCGTGGGAGCGGGCTTGCTCGCGATTGGATCAGCGCGGTTGTTCAGGCAGACCGCGCCGCCGGTATCGCGAGCAAGCCCGCTCCCACAGTGGTCAGGCGTTGCTGGCCACTGCCGATTGCGCCGTACGCAACTGGTGCTTGTCGCCGCGGAACAACACCACGGTCGCGATCAGCCCCAGCACTGCTGCGCCGGTCAGCCACAGGCCGGGAGCGGCCTTGTTGTCCAGTACGTGGATCAGGTAGGTGCAGGCCGCCGGGGTAAAGCCGCCGAAGGTCGCAGTCGCCAGGCTGTAAGCCAGTGAAAACCCGGTGGTGCGCACTTCAATCGGCATGATTTCGGTCAGGGCAACCACCATTGCACCGTTGTACGAGCCATACAGGAAGGACAACCACAGCTCGACAATCAGCAGGTGGCTGAAGCTCGGGTTGGCCACCAGCCATGACAGCGCCGGATAGGCCGTCAGGATCGCAAGGATGGTTGCGCCCAGCAGCAGCGGTTTGCGCCCAATCTTGTCTGACAGCGCGCCCATGACTGGTAGCCAGAAGAAGTTCGACAGGCCAATGCACACCGTCACCAGCAAGGCTTCAAGGTCGGTGAGGTGCAGCTCTGCCTTGCCGAATGTCGGGGTGTAGGCGGTGATCAGATAGAACGACACGGTCGTCATGACCACCAGTGCCATGCCACCCAGTACCAGGCCAAAATTCAGCCTGATAGAGCGCATGATTTCCCCCAGGGTAGGGTGATGTTTGCGGGCTTCGAACTCGGGGGTTTCTTCCATTGAGCGTCGGATGACAAAGATCACCGGGACGATCATGCGCCCCAGCAGGAACGGGATGCGCCAGCCCCATTCACCCATTTCTTCGGGGCTCAGCCAGTGGTTGAGGCCAACCCCGAGCAAGCCGGCAAATACCACCGCAGCCTGCTGGCTTGCAGATTGCCAGCTGACGAAGAAGCCTTTGCGCCCTGGAGTGGCGATTTCAGCCAGGTACACCGACACCCCGCCCAGTTCCACGCCAGCCGAAAAGCCTTGCAGCAAGCGACCGAGCAATACCAGCAGAGGAGCCGCCACACCCAGGGTGGCGTAGCCCGGCACGCAGGCAATCAGCACCGTGCCCATCGCCATCAGTGCGAGGGTAATGATCAGCCCTTTGCGGCGGCCATGACGGTCGATGTAGGCGCCGAGGAAAATCGCACCCAGTGGGCGCATGAGGAAGCCCGCACCGAAGGTCGCCAGGGCGAGCATCAGAGAGGCAAAGGCGCTATCGCTTGGAAAGAAGGTTTTGGCAATGGCCGTGGCGTAAAAGCCAAAGACCATGAAGTCGAACATCTCTAGGAAGTTACCGCTGACAACGCGAAAAATCGCCTTGCCTTTGCCCGTACTGGAGGCCATCAGAAATCACCCGCTTTTATCTGTTTTTATGCGCAATCCGTGTTTTTACTCGTCCTCACTGCAAGATCAAGGCGTACGCCATTGTGCAAAACAGTTTTGTAACCATATGTGTATCAGGAATTGTAGGCAACATTTGTTGTCGCTACACGGGCGGGCTAGGGCTGTTGCGCCAATAAAGCCAGGCGGAGTTTGTCGGGCAAACCTTGAGGTGCGAGCCAGATTCCCAGATAGACCTTGGCCAGTTCCTGATTCTGGCTATTGAAAATAACGGCGCCATTACGCTCGACGTTCAGCCCGCGTTGGGGGTTGTAGTCCAGGGCATAGCGATCGCCGCGCTTGATGTTGCCGAAGCTGGCTTGCAGTTTTTTTAACGGGGCGTCGAGGCTGGCCAGGGTGGTGGCGGGGTGTTGGCGTTTCAGGATGGTGGCAGATGCCTGGGTGATATCGCTGTGATCCAGGTCCCGCAGATAGAACAACTCGAGACGCAAGTCGCGTTGTTCGTTAAACGCCTGCTCAGGGCTGATCTCGGGTGGGGTGAACAGGGCGGCGGCGTAGATGTCGGCCCAGAGATAGGTCAGTACGATCTGGCCTTTACGTTCCATTGGTGTTGTGTCGGCTTGTGCCAGGGCGGGGAAGTTGGCTTCCTTTAATCGTGCAGCCTCGTCTGCCGGGCTGGCGGCGCTATAGAGCAGCAACAATACGATCAATAACTTGCGCATGATGGATGTGCTCTGGTCGATGGGTTTGATCGCCGGGCTGTAGTCGCTGCCGAAGGCTGCGAGGGGTTCAGTGGCGTTTCCAGGAAAACGGGTTGCTGCGCAACCCTTCGCAGCCTACGGCAGCGACTACATCGAAGAGTGAAGCTCAATCGCCGATGTAGTGAATACAAAAATAGCCAACGACCAGACCAAGGGTTAATGTTCGCGGCGTTCAGGCTTCTATAGACTGTGCCCCACGTTTTGATCCTTCATGGCGCTGGCCGCGACATGATTTAGCCGCAGGTGCCCACAGGGGTGCCACGGCCTGTTCTGAGGAGTACGCATGGCTGTCTACAACTACGACGTAGTGGTACTGGGTTCCGGCCCGGCAGGAGAAGGTGCGGCAATGAACGCC
Source organism: Pseudomonas sp. MF06569 (assembly GCF_059862735.1). Classification (NCBI taxonomy): domain Bacteria; kingdom Pseudomonadati; phylum Pseudomonadota; class Gammaproteobacteria; order Pseudomonadales; family Pseudomonadaceae; genus Pseudomonas; species Pseudomonas sp. MF06569. The sequence goes on from NZ_JCBCUZ010000002.1 coordinate 253,283, forward strand.
GCAAAAGCAGGGCGCAAGGTAGCGATGGTCGACAGTCGACGTCAGGTCGGCGGCAACTGCACGCACTTGGGCACTATCCCGTCCAAAGCCCTGCGTCACTCGGTTCGCCAGATCATGCAGTTCAACACCAATCCGATGTTTCGGGCCATTGGCGAACCGCGCTGGTTCTCGTTTCCGGACGTACTGAAAAGCGCCGAAAAAGTCATCTCCAAGCAGGTCGCCTCGCGCACCGGCTACTACGCCCGCAATCGCGTAGACCTGTTCTTCGGCACCGGCAGCTTCACCGACGAGCAAACAATCGAAGTGGTCTGCGCCAATGGCGTAGTCGAAACCCTGATGGCCAAGCAAATCATCGTTGCCACCGGCTCGCGTCCTTATCGCCCGGCCGATATCGATTTCAGCCACTCCCGTATCTACGATAGCGACACCATCCTGAGCCTGGGCCACACCCCGCGTAAGCTGATTGTTTACGGTGCTGGCGTGATCGGGTGTGAATACGCGTCGATCTTCAGCGGCCTGGGTGTGTTGGTCGAGTTGGTGGATAACCGCGAACAACTGCTGAGCTTCCTCGACTCCGAGATCTCGCAGGCGTTGAGCTACCACTTCAGTAACAACAACATCACCGTACGCCACAACGAAGAGTACGAGCGGGTTGAAGGCGTTGAAAACGGCGTGATCCTGCACCTCAAGTCGGGCAAGAAGATCAAGGCCGATGCCTTGCTCTGGTGTAATGGCCGTACTGGCAACACCGACCAGCTTGGGCTGGAAAACATTGGCATCAAGGCCAATGGCCGTGGCCAGATCACCGTTGATGAAAACTACCGCACCACCGTGCCGAACATCTATGCCGCAGGCGATGTGATCGGCTGGCCAAGCCTGGCCAGTGCTGCTCATGACCAAGGGCGCTCGGCAGCGGGCAGCATCGTCGATAACGGCAGCTGGCGCTTCGTCAATGATGTGCCGACCGGGATCTACACCATTCCCGAGATCAGCTCGATCGGCAAGAACGAGCAGGAGCTGACCCAGGCCAAGGTGCCGTACGAAGTGGGCAAGGCGTTCTTCAAGAGCATGGCGCGGGCGCAGATTGCCGGTGAGCCTCAGGGCATGCTGAAAATCCTGTTCCACCGTGAAACCCTTGAAGTGCTGGGTGTTCACTGCTTCGGCTATCAGGCGTCAGAGATCGTGCATATCGGTCAGGCGATCATGAACCAGCCGGGTGAACTCAATACCCTGAAGTACTTTGTGAACACCACGTTCAACTACCCGACCATGGCTGAAGCCTATCGGGTAGCGGCTTACGATGGCCTCAACCGGCTTTTTTAAGCGGCTCCGGCCGGTGGCCTGAGCCGGCCGGGGAGACCGATTTCAGCCATTCCCGAGGGTGGCAGTGGCCAAACCGGGAAAGTCTGTAATCAGGCTATCTACGCCGAAGTCGGCGAGCCTGCGCATCAGCGCAGGTTCGTTGACTGTCCACACCGACACATGCAAGCCCTGGCGCTGCGCTTTTTCAAGGCGTTCAGGCGTACAGAGTGTCCAGTTGAGTGCCAGCATCTCGCAGCCATAACTCTGGGCGACCTTGATCGGGTCGAGCCAGGCGTATTCGGCTACCAGTCCCCGTGACAGGTCCGGGGTCAATTCCAGCGCAGCCTTGAGCACTTCGCGCGAACTTGAAGTGACGGTGACTTTGTCCATCACGCCGTGACGTACTGCCATTTCTCGAATCGCCAGCACGGTCGTTGCTGCGCGGGTGCGCGATGCGCTTTTGACTTCCAGTTGCCAGTGTTCGAAATCGCACTTTTCAAACAGTTCTTCAAGGCGCGGGATCGGGCACGGGTGCATCCAGCCCGGGCCGCCCTTGCGTGCGTCATAAGTCACCAGGTCGGCAGCGGTATGCTCGATCACCTTGTCGCGCCGGTCGGTGGTGCGCTTGAGAGTGGGGTCGTGGATAACCATCAACTCGCCATCTTTGGACAAGTGCAGGTCGAGTTCACAACGACGCACGCCATGCTTGAGGCATTGCTCAAAGCTGGCAAGCGTGTTTTCCGGTGCTTCGCCCTTGGCGCCGCGATGGCCATAAATCAGAGTCACAATTGCTCCTTGTAAAGAGTGCTCGGGGCCCGGTGCTTACTCGGGCGCAGATTCGTTTTGTTCGCGGGCCAGGCGACGTGCCTGAGCCTGTTTTTGCAGAATGTAGCGCGCCAGCAGCTGGCGCTGGGTGTCAGTGATCGATTCAAATTCGGCGATGATCGTGAAGCGGTCATCCTGCGCCAGGCACTCGATGACGCGGGCGCGCAACAACAAGCCCAGAGCTTGTGGCATCAGTACCAGCTTGAGTGAAAGGTGGCTGCCCGCCAGGCAGGCCTGGGGATGATGAAACTCGATACCGCCCTCGGACAGTTTGACCGGCTGCAGCTCACCGATCTTTCCCAGCACGGTTTGCGCGACAATCTGGCTGAGCAGCTCGACGCGTTTGTTCAGGGTCTTGAGGTAGCTGGAAAGCGTGCGGTCACGTTCGCTGATCTGGCGCAGCAAGTGTTGGGACTCGAATTCGCTCAGGTGTAATTCACTGAGCAAATTGAACAATGGCGACGTATCCTGCAACACTTCACCGCTCGCGGCTTCGAGGGCCGACAGCGGGGTTATTTCCAGTGCGATCATATCCTCGATACGGTAGTATTCGCGGCGATCTGCGTCATTTAATGTCGACATGGCGAACCCGTGATGGCGGCTGTGGTCTGAGTGTAAAGCTGCTTATCAGGCCCCGCCACAAGGACGTCTTCTTTTCCCTCGAACAAGCCCCGACATGTTCAGACCTCTCTCTTTATTTATCGGCACGCGTTATACCCGTGCAAAGCGCCGCAATCATTTTGTGTCGTTCATTTCTCTGACTTCAATGATCGGACTCGCCCTCGGCGTGGTTGTGATGATTGTGGTGTTGTCGGTGATGAACGGTTTCGATCATGAGATGCGCACCCGCGTGCTGGGCATGGTGCCCCACGCGACCATCGTCGGCGATCAACCGATCAGCGACTGGCAAAGCCTGGCCGCCAGGGTCAAGCAAAACCCGAAAGTGGAGGCCGTGGCGCCATTCACCCAGATGCAGGGTTTGCTGACCAATGACGGCAATGTGCAGAAGGTACTGCTCAATGCCATCGACCCGGCGCAGGAGCGCAATGTCTCGATCATTGATCAATTCATGCAGCAGGGGCAGCTCGACTCGCTGACCCCCGGCACCTTCGGCATCATCATTGGCGACAAGGCCGCGAAAAAGCTCGGTGTGGCCGTTGGTGACAAGCTGACGTTTGTCGCGCCGGAAGTCACGGTGACGCCGGCCGGGATGTTCCCGCGCATGAAGCGATTCACTGTGCAGGGCATTTTTCATGTCGGCGCCGGTGAGATCGACGGCTACTTGGGTATTACCAACTTGCAGGACCTGGCGCGCCTGCAGCGCTGGAAACCTGACCAGGTGCAAGGCCTGCGGCTGAAGTTCGATGATTTGTTCGAGGCGCCACGTACCGCGTGGGAAATCGCCCAGCAGTTGGGCGAAAGCCAGTATTACGCCCGTGACTGGACCCGTACCCACGGCAATCTGTACCAGGCCATCCGCATGGAAAAAGCCATGATCGGCCTGCTGTTGCTGCTGATTGTGGCCGTGGCCGCGTTCAACATCATTTCCACGCTGGTGATGGTGGTCAATGACAAGAAAGGCGATATCGCGATCCTGCGTACCCTGGGTGCGACCCCGGGCACGATCATGGCGACCTTTATGGTGCAAGGCACTGTTATCGGCGTGGTCGGGACCGCGATCGGTGCGGTGGTCGGCATGTTTGCGGCGCTCAATGTCAGCGCCGCAATCTCTGCGCTCGAAGGCCTGATCGGGCACAAGTTTCTCAATGCCGACGTGTATTTCATCGACTACCTGCCTTCGCAATTGCAGGCGCAGGACGTGTTGATGGTGTGCGGTGCGGCATTGGTTCTGAGTTTTCTCGCGACCTTGTACCCGGCCTGGCGTGCTGCGCGCACCCAGCCTGCGCAGGCGCTTCGTTATGAGTGAGTTGGGCATGAAAGATCAAGCAGTGTTGAGTTGCCGCGACCTGGGCAAGTCCTACGAGGAAGGCCCTGAGTCGGTGGTGGTGCTGTCGGGCCTGCAGCTTGAGCTGCACCCCGGTGAGCGGGTGGCGATCGTCGGTACTTCGGGTTCGGGCAAAAGTACGTTGCTCAATATGCTCGGCGGCCTCGATACCCCGACCACCGGCAGCGTCTGGCTGGCCGGTGAAGAGCTGTCGGCACTGGGCGAAAAGGCCCGCGGCCTGTTGCGTAATCGTTCGCTGGGTTTCGTTTATCAGTTCCACCACTTGTTGCCCGAGTTCACCGCACTGGAAAACGTCTGCATGCCATTGTTGATCGGCAAGACGGCGATCCCCGAGGCGCGCGAACGTGCGACAGCACTGTTGACCCGTGTTGGCCTGGGTCATCGACTGGAGCACAAGCCGTCGGAACTGTCGGGTGGCGAGCGTCAGCGTGTGGCGATTGCCCGCGCACTGGTCAACAAGCCGGGGCTGGTGATGCTCGATGAGCCTACGGGCAACCTTGACTCCCACACCGCCCAGGGTATCCAGGACCTGATGCTGGAACTCAGCACTTCGATGCGCACTGCGTTCCTGGTGGTGACTCACGACATGAATCTGGCCCGCCAGATGGACCGCGTGTTGCACCTGCAGGACGGTCGTCTGACCCCGATCTGATCGGCCAGAACCCGACGCCTGCAAACGGGCGTCGGGTCTTCAATTTTTATACGGTGCCCGCGAATGTTCAGACCGTTATCGATTTTTATCGGCACGCGCTATACCCGCGCCAAGCGCCGCAATCGTTTTGTTTCGTTTATCTCCATGACCTCGATGATCGGCCTCGCCCTGGGCGTGCTGGCGATGATCGTGGTGTTGTCGGTGATGAACGGTTTTCAGCGCGAAATGAGTAACCGCATCCTGGGTATGGTGCCCCACGCGACCATCGTTGGCGTAAAGCCGATCGATGACTGGCGCCCGGTTGCCGAAGCCGCGATGAAGAACCCCGAGGTCACGGCAGCCGTGCCGTTTACCGAGCTGGACGGCATGCTGTCCTTCAAGGGTTCGATGCAGCCGATCCAGATCAGCGGTATCGATCCGGCGCAGGAAGGCAAAGTCTCGATCGTGACCCAGAACATCGTGCAGGGCAGTCTTGAAGACTTGAAGCCCGGTGAGTTTGGCGTGGTGCTGGGTGACATTACCGCACGGCGCTTTCGTCTGGCGGTCGGGGATAAGATCACGTTGATCGTGCCCGAGGCCAGTACCGCACCGGGCGGGATTACCCCGCGCTTGCAGCGCCTGAATGTGGTGGGCATCTTCAAGGTCGGTGCCGAGCTGGATGGCACCATGGGCCTGATCCATAGGGAAGATGCTGCCGCCATTCAACACTGGGAACCCAATCAGGTGCAAAGCGTGCGTCTGGCGGTCAAGGACCTGTACGCGGCGCCGCAGGTTTCACAGCAGGTCGCAACTGGCCTGGGCGCGGCCTACAAGGCAGATGACTGGACCCACACCCAGGGCAGTCTGTTCAGTGCCATGAAAATGGAAAAAACCATGATCGGCCTGTTGCTGCTGATGATCGTTGCCGTTGCCGCGTTCAACATCATTGCCACGCTGATCATGGTGGTGAATGACAAGGGGGCGGATATCGCGATCCTGCGCACCATCGGTGCCACGCCACGGCAGATCATGGCCATCTTCATGGTTCAGGGCACGGTGATCGGTATTGTCGGCACCTTGATTGGCGGTGTGCTGGGGGTGATCGCGGCGTTGAATGTCAGCGCACTGGTGGGCTGGATGGAGCGGGTGTCCGGGCAGCACATCTTCAGTTCAGATGTGTACTTCGTCAGCAACTTGCCATCAGAGTTGCAAGGCGGCGATGTGGCATTGATCTGCGGTGCGGGCTTTGTGCTGAGCTTTCTGGCCACGCTTTATCCTGCGTACCGGGCGGCGAAAATCCAGCCGGCCCACGCGTTGCGTTATTCCTGACAGGTGGGGGCGGGCTTGCTCGCGATGCAAGCTGCGCGGTGTTTAAGTCACACCGCGTCGATGCCATCGCGAGCAAGCCCGCTCCCACAGTTAAGTAAACCGGTCAGACTGGCAACTCAATCACAAACCGCGTTAGCCCCTCCTGCGACTCACACCTGATCTGCCCGCCATGGGCGCGAATGATCGATTGGGTGATCGCCAGCCCCAACCCTGCATGTTCACTACTGCCTTCGCGGCGGGCAGGGTCTGCCCGATAAAACCGGTCAAACAGGCGCGGCAGCAGTTCTGCAGGAATCCCCGGACCAGTGTTCTCAATGCGGATGCGCACACTGCCCGGCAAAGCCTCAATCAGCACCTTGATCGCACCGCCACCCGGCGTGTAGCGCAGGGCGTTATCCAGCAGGTTGGAGAGGGCGCGGCGCAGCATGCTGCGGTCGCCTGCAAGGTGCGCACTGCCTTGGCGTGTCAGTTCGATCTGCGAGTCTTCGGCCAGCAGGGCGTAAAACTCCAGCAACGCATCGACTTCTCTGCCCAGGTCCAGCGGTTCGCGGCGCGGTGTGAGCAAACCGTGATCGGCCTTGGCCAGGTACAGCATGTCGTTGACCAACTGCGCCATCCATTGCAGTTCTTCAAGGTTGCTGTGCAGGGTCTCGCGATACTCTTCGATGTCTCTTGGACGAGTCAGGGTGACTTGGGTGTGGGTCAGGAGGTTGGACAGTGGTGTGCGCAGTTCATGCGCAATATCGGCGGAGAAGGCCGACAGTCGCTGAAAAGAATCGTCCAGGCGCTCCAGCATGGCGTTAAAGGCCGTTGCCAGGTCTGCCAGCTCGGCAGGCATTTGTTCCTGGGGCAGGCGGGCGTTGAGTGAGTCCGCCGAAACACTGGCTGCAATCGCGCTCATGCGACGCAAGGGCCGCAGGCCGCTACGGGCCGCCCAGGCGCCCAGGATCGCCGTGGCCAGCGCCGAGAGGCTGACGGTCATCCAGATCAGGCGTTGCATGCGCTGCAGGAAGTGCTGGTGGTGGGTGATGTCCAGTAACAGCGTCAGATGCGGCGTGTTTGGGGTGTTGTCCTGCGGCACCAGTACGCGGTAATCGGTGCCATTGATTTGCAGGCTGCCCAGCCCTGGTTGCGTCGAAAGTTCCAGGGGTAGCCGCGGCGAACTGTCAAACCACAAATGCCCGTCCTGACCGCGGACCCGTACTGCAAGGTCCGGCTGGTGGGCCAGGTCCTGTAGCAGTGCCGGCAGGCGCAGGGTGAAACGTTCCAGGGTGTCCGCCCCTTGCAAGGTGCTGCGCAAGACCGCGAGACGGCTTTCCATCAGTTGCTGGTCGAGCTCGACGAAATGCACTTCACTGGCCCGTCCGAACAGCACCCCGGCAAACAGCGACACCACCGCGGTACAGCCCGCGAACAGCAGTGCCAGGCGGCTGCTCAGTGACAAGTTGCGCATCAACTGCTGCGCTCTTCGAGTACGTAGCCCATGCCGCGCACGGTGTGGATCAGCTTTTGCTCATGGTTGTCGTCGATTTTCAGGCGCAGGCGGCGAATCGCGACTTCGATGACGTTGGTGTCACTGTCAAAGTTCATGTCCCACACCTGCGAAGCAATCAATGACTTGGGCAGGACTTCACCCTGACGACGCAGCAGCAACTCCAGCAGGGAAAACTCCTTGGCGGTGAGGTCAATGCGTTGGCCGTTGCGTTCTGCGCGGCGGCGGATCAGGTCCAGGCGCAGGTCGGCCAGCTGCAGGCTGGTTTCCTGGGGGGCGTTGTTGCCCCGGCGCAGCAGGCTGCGCACCCGTGCCAGCAATTCGGAAAATGCAAACGGCTTGACCAGGTAATCGTCGGCCCCCAGCTCCAGGCCGTGGACTCGGTCTTCGACCGCATCCCGTGCGGTCAAAAACAACACCGGCAAGCTCAGTCCTGCGCTGCGCACCGCTTGCAGGATTTGCCAGCCATCGCGGCCCGGCAGCATGACGTCGAGAATCAGCAGCGAGTAATCGCCGGTCAATGCCAGGTGTTGTCCGGTAATGCCATCGGCGGCCAGTTCGGTGGTGAACCCGGCCTCGCTCAAGCCCTGGCGCAAGTACTGTCCGGTTTTGACCTGGTCTTCGACAATCAGCAGTTTTATGGTCGACTCATCGTAAAAATTAACCTCGGTCTTATACCTTGGTGCTGGTGATGCAGGTTCAAGCTGACAAATTTGTAATCTTACGGTCAGTTGAATGCCAGTACCGGGATTTTAAAGTGACGCAAAGCCTCACCTTTGGTTTCTGGGAGTAAGTATGACTGTACGTATCCGTTTGTCGCTCGCGGGCTGTTTGCTGGCCCTGAGCTTGCCTGTCATGGCGTCGCCTGCGGGGCACTCTGATTTTGGCCAGCCTGCGCCCGCCGCCAGTGCGACGCGCACGGTGGAGATCGACATGACCGATATGGCCTTCACACCCAAGTCGTTGGACGTGAAAGCCGGTGAGACCGTACGTTTTGTGCTGGTCAACAAAGGGCAGTTGCTCCATGAATTCAACCTGGGCAATGCGGCGATGCACGCGGCGCACCAGAAAGAAATGCTCGAAATGCAGCAGAGCGGCATGCTCACGCCGACGGGCATGGGACATGGGGGCATGGATCACTCATCCATGGGGCACGGTTCGAAGGCCATGCCCGGCATGAAGCATGATGACCCCAACAGCGTGCTGGTCGAGCCGGGTAAAACCGCCGAGCTGACCTGGACCTTCACCCGGGGCGATAACCTGGAATTCGCCTGCAACGTGCCCGGTCACTACCAGGCTGGCATGGTCGGCAAGGTCAACGTAGCGCCTTAAAACACCCTGATCGTCAGTGAACGCTGAAAGCCTGGCTCAAACCCGATAGAATTACCGGGTTTTTCTAGCCAGGTTTTTGTCATGCATCCCGCCGCCGAACATTCCCCGCTGGGCAAGTCCAGTGAATACATCAGCACCTACACCCCGTCCTTGCTGTTCCCGATCCCGCGTGCGGCGAAATGGGCAGAGCTGGGGCTGAGCGCCGAAACGCTGCCTTATGTCGGGGTGGATTTCTGGACCTGCTTCGAGCTGTCGTGGCTGTTGCCATCGGGCAAGCCGGTCGTCGCCATTGGCGAGTTCTGCTTTGCCGCCGATTCGCCGAATATCGTCGAGTCCAAGTCGTTCAAGCTGTACTTGAACTCCCTGAACCAGAGCGTTTTTGCGGATACGCCAAGCCTTGAAGCCACATTGCAGGCAGATTTGTCCGCAGCATCCGGCAAGCCTGTCAGCGTGCGCGTACGTAGCTTGAATGATGTCCAGGCCGATGGCGTAGGCGTTTTGCCGGGTATCTGCATTGATGACCTGGATATCTCGGTCAGCGATTACGAACAGCCCCGTCCTGAGTTGCTCCGGTGCGATGGCTCACAGGTCGTGGAAGAAAGCGTTTACAGCCACTTGCTCAAATCCAACTGCCCGGTTACCAGTCAGCCTGACTGGGGCACTGTCGTGGTGCAATACCGTGGCGCGGCGCTGGATCACGCCAGTTTGCTGGCGTATCTGGTGAGCTTTCGCCAGCACTCGGACTTCCACGAGCAATGTGTGGAGCGGATCTTTCTCGACTTGCAGCGTTTACTCAAGCCCGAGAAGTTGACCGTGTATGCGCGCTATGTGCGCCGTGGCGGGCTGGATATCAACCCGTACCGCAGCACCGAAGCGGTCGAGTTCCAGAATGTGCGGTTGGTGCGTCAGTAATACGCTGTGACTCATGTGGGAGCGGGCTTGCTCGCGACAGGTCTATGCGGTTTGCCTGGCAATCCGCGTCGCCTGAATCGCGAGCAAGCCCGCTCCCACAGAGTTTTGCTTAGCCGTTATTCAGCGCCTTGGCCTGCTCAAGTACTGCCTCGACATGCCCCGGCACTTTCACGCCGCGCCACTCGTGGCGTAGCACGCCGTCCTTGTCGATCAGGAATGTGCTGCGATCAACGCCCATGTACTCTTTGCCGTACAGTTTTTTCAGCTTGATCACATCAAACAGCTGACACAGGGCTTCGTCCTTGTCGCTCAGCAACTCAAACGGAAAACCTTGCTTGGCCTTGAAGTTCTCGTGGGACTTGAGGCTGTCGCGGGACACACCGAACACTTCGGTGTTGGCCGCCTGAAACTCGGCGTAATGGTCACGAAAACCCTGGCCCTCGGTGGTGCAGCCCGGCGTGCTGTCCTTGGGATAGAAGTAAATCACCACCTGCTTGCCTTTGAGCCCCGCCAAAGTGACGGTCTGCTCGCTGGTTGCCGGGATCTGGAAGTCGTCTACGGGTTGGTCAATTGCAACGGCCATTGAGTCGGTTTCCTTACATCGGGTTCTGTGGGCGCCACGGTTCGATCAGTGCATCCAGGTTCAGCGCATCGGCGAAGTCCAGAAACTGATCACGCAGCCAGCTGATTTGTATGCCGGCCGGCAAGGTCACGGTGAACGTGGCATTGAGCATGGTGCCGCCGGTTTGTGGAGCCTGATAGGTGTCGCATGTCAGGTTTTCCAGCTCTACGTTGTGGTCCATGAAGAACTGGCACAGCTCGTTGATGATGTCCGAGCGGTAGGCCGAGCTCACATAGGCTACGTAGGGTAGTGCTTGCGGGCGGGTTTCAAGGGCGGCACTGCGCACAACATTGACGCTGAACGCATGTTTTTTGGCCAGCGCGGGCAGGCCGGCTTCGAGGCGCGCCAGGGCGTCCCAGCTGCCTGTTATTTCCAGGATCAGCGCACTGCATTCGCCGTGGCGAGTCAGGCGCGAGGTTACGACGGCGCAGCGATTATCATGGCTGGCGCGACACAGGACGTTAGTCAGCTCCATTGGGTTGGCGCCAAGGGCACTGATGACAAGGAATTGTTCGCGGACTGTGGGGGTGGACATGCAGCCTTCCTAAAACGATGAGCGGTCAGTACGGTCGATGGGGAGCGAGCTGAATATCAGCCGACACTTGAGCGCCGAAGCCCGCCAATACAGCGTTACAGGCGGTTTGCAGGCTCTGCAAACCGCGCTCGGCGGCGTTTGGGCGGGGCTTTGGGCGCTTGCTGAAGGCCTGTGAAACAGACTTGCGCACACATCAGTACCAATCAAAGGCTGAAGGGTAGCGAAAAGCAACGCTAAGGGGAATGCTCATCGGGCGCGCTGTTGCTTGTGCAAGGGTCATGGCGCCAGTACCATTACGGCTCTCTTTTTCCGGCAGGAGCGGTTGCATGATTGCGGGCAGTATGGTGGCACTGGTCACACCCATGGATGCACAAGGTCGTCTTGATTGGGACGCTCTGAGCAAACTGGTGGACTTTCACCTGCAAGAGGGCACCAACGCCATTGTTGCCGTTGGCACCACAGGTGAATCGGCAACTCTGGATGTGAACGAACACATCGAAGTGATTCGTCACGTTGTCAAACAGGTTGCAGGACGTATCCCGGTGATTGCCGGTACGGGCGCCAACTCGACGCGTGAAGCGATCGAACTGACCGCCAATGCGAAGGCCGCTGGCGCCGACGCATGTCTGCTGGTGACTCCGTATTACAACAAACCGACCCAGGAAGGCTTGTACCAGCATTTCAAGGCCATCGCCGAAGCGGTCGATATCCCGCAGATCCTTTACAACGTTCCGGGCCGTACCGCCTGCGACATGCTGCCGGCAACCGTTGTGCGCCTGTCGACGGTGCCGAACATCATCGGCATCAAGGAAGCCACCGGCGACCTGACCCGCGTACCGGCCATCCTGGCAGGCGTCAGCAGCGACTTCCTGGTGTACTCCGGTGACGACGCGACCGCAGTCGAGCTGATCCTGCTCGGCGGCAAGGGCAATATCTCGGTGACCGCCAACGTTGCGCCACGAGACATGAGCGACCTGTGCGCCGCTGCGATGCGTGGCGATGCCGTCACTGCTCGCGCGCTCCACGAAAAGCTGATGCCGCTCAATAAAACCCTGTTTATCGAATCCAACCCTATCCCCGTGAAATGGGCGCTGCATGAAATGGGCTTGATGTCGGACGGTATCCGTCTGCCTCTCACCTGGCTCAGCGAGCCTTGCCACGAACCACTGCGTCAGGCAATGCGCCAGTCCGGTGTCTTGGTTTAATTGAGGAAGCACTACGCATGAAGCGATTGGCCGGACTTTCCGCACTAGCCGTGATTATTTCCAGCACCAGCGGCTGCGGTTGGCTGTGGGGTCAAGACGGGTATTTCCGTGACCGTGGCAGCGATTATCTGGAGGCGCGTCAAACCCCTCCCATGCAGTTGCCACCCGGTGTCCAGACTGACAAACGCCTGGTCCCGCTGTTGCCGATCCCTGGCAACGTGCCTGACGACAACGTCAAGGGCGAGTTTGAGGTGCCGCGTCCACAGCCATTGGCTGTAACCGCCAGTGCCAGTGACTTCAGCCTTCAAAAAAGCGGCGACAGCCGTTGGGTGATGGCGCAGCGCTCTCCGTCCGAAGTCTGGCCGGTGGCAATGCAGTTCTTCCAGGACAACGGTTTCAGCATTGACGAGCAGCGCCCGCAAACCGGCGAATTCACAACCACCTGGCAGCGTGCTGACGAGCTTTCGGCTCCGATGGCCCGCCATGTGGGCAGCAGCGGCCTGGCCGCCGACAGCGAGACCCGCCTGCGGGTTCGCATCGAGCCGGGTGTGCAGCGCAACACCAGTGAAATCTATGTCGTCAGTGCCAACCGCCCGGCCGGCAGCACTGCCGACGTCGATTTCGCCACCCGTTCGGTCAACACCGGTCTGGATGCAGCCCTGGTTGATGAGATGCTCATCAGCATGAACCGTAACGCCGAGAAGGGCGGTTCGGTGTCGTTGCTTGCAGCACGTGATTTCGACACCCCGGCGCGCGTCAGCCTGAGCGAAGACGGCAGCGGCAACCCGGTGCTGACGCTGACCGAAGACCTCGATCGCGCCTGGTCCAGTGTGGGTCGCGCGCTTGAGCAGGGCGAATGGCGCGTTGAAGATATCAACCGCACCCTGGGCCTGTACTACATCAACCTTGCCGAAAAAGCCGAGAAGAAGGACGAGAAGCCTGGTTTCTTCTCCGGTCTCTTCGGCAGCAAGCCGGACAAGGAAGAAGTTGAAGCCCGTGCCCAGCGCTATCAGGTTCGCCTGAGCAAGGTCGGTGACAGCGTACAAGTGACTGTCGAAGAAAACATCAACACCGTTGCCTCGCCAGAAGTGGCGCGCAAAGTGTTGGGCGTTATCCAAGACAACCTGGGTTGATTGCATGCGCTTTGCCGTTCTCGGCAGTGGTAGCCAAGGGAATGGCACGCTGATAACCAGCGACAACACTTATGTACTGGTCGATTGCGGTTTCTCCTTGCGAGAAACCGAGCGTCGCCTGGCCAGGTTGGGCGTCAGCGCCCACCAGCTGAGCGCGATTCTGGTAACCCACGAACATGCCGACCACGTGCATGGCGTGGGTTTGCTGTCTCGGCGCTACAATTTGCCGGTGTACATGAGTCGTGGCACTCAGCGCGGGATGCGCAAGCCTCTGGAGCCGGCCGGATACGTTGCCGGTGGCCAGACATTGCAAGTCGGGGCGTTGACTATCAGTGTGACCCTTGTGGCCCATGATGCTCAGGAACCCACCCAGTACGTGTTCAGTGACGGCAAGCGGCGGTTTGGCTTGCTGACCGACCTGGGCTCGTATTGCGCGGGGGTACTGGACAGCTACCGCAACCTGGATGCACTGATGATCGAGGCAAACCATTGCCGCGACCTGCTTGCCCGTGGTCACTACCCTGCTTTTCTCAAGCAGCGGGTAGGGGGCCAGGAAGGACATTTGAACAACCATCAGGCTGCAAGCCTGGTGGCCGAGTTGGGCTGGCAAGATCTGCAACACCTTGTACTGGCACACCTCAGCAGCAAGAACAACCTGCCGCAACTGGCCCGGCAATGTTTTGTCGACACCCTAGGGTGCGACCCGGACTGGCTGCAACTGGCCGATCAAGATTCAGGGCTCGACTGGCGCACAATCGCCTAGCCCACCTACTTAGCATGCGGAGCCCATCATGGAAAAACGTGAAGAACTCTATCGCGGTAAAGCGAAATCGGTTTACAAGACCGACGACGAAAACCGCTTGATCCTGCTGTTTCGCAACGACACCTCGGCGTTCGACGGCAAGCGTATTGAACAGCTTGATCGCAAAGGTATGGTGAACAACAAGTTCAACGCCTTCATCATGCAGAAACTCGAAGAAGCCGGCGTGCCGACCCAATTCGACAAACTGCTGGGTGACAACGAGTGCCTGGTCAAAAAGCTCGACATGATCCCTGTCGAGTGCGTTGTGCGTAACTACGCGGCAGGCAGCCTGGTCAAGCGCCTGGGTGTCGAAGAGGGCATGAAGCTCAACCCGTACACCTTTGAACTGTTCCTCAAGGACGACGCCAAGGGCGACCCGTTCATCAACGAATCCCACGTCGTGGCATTCGGTTGGGGCACTGCCGAGCAACTGGTTCGCATGAAAGAACTGTCGCTCAAGGTCAACGATGTACTGAACAAATTGTTCGACGACGCTGGCTTGCTGCTGGTGGACTTCAAGCTTGAATTCGGCGTATTCCATGACGGCTCCATCGTCCTGGGTGACGAATTCAGCCCGGACGGTTGCCGTCTGTGGGACAAGGCCACTGGCAAGAAAATGGACAAGGACCGCTTCCGTCAGGGTCTGGGCGACGTCATTGAAGCCTACGAAGAAGTTGCAAACCGCCTCGGCGTCCCGCTTTAAGCAGTAAAGGCGCGCAAGCAACTGATAGCACGCGGTTTTTTTGAAAAAAGGCTTTGCCATAATCAGAAACCGCGTTATGATGCGCGCCGTTGGAGAGATGCCAGAGTGGCCGAATGGGACGGATTCGAAATCCGTTGTACTGGCGACAGTACCTAGGGTTCGAATCCCTATCTCTCCGCCATTATTGAACAAGACGAAGCCCCTGAAATGGTTAAACATTTCAGGGGCTTTTTCGTGGGCGGGTATAAAGTCGGGGCCTTTTAAGGGCAAAAAAGCTCAAATAACTACCTGCCAACTTTGGGCTAGCGCTGCATGTGCCAATGGAAGGCGCTATTAATGAGCTATGAAGCCAAGGTCTACAACGTGATGATGGCTCTCGGCTTCCTCAACGACGCAGCTCAAGCCGCGTTTATCTCAAGCGGCGCTGAAGTCAAAGGAGCCCAACGGCAGGGGCGATGATTTTTGCGCCCGTGATGAGTTCCTCGGCAAGCAAGCCCTTAACGCTTTCTTTGCTGCCTTCTCTGGCAATCTCGGCCAGTTGCTCGCGCAGGGAGTGAGCATGAGTCAGGCTGCGCGGGGTTGCGTTGAGAGCTTCGAGGCCTTTCACAGTGAGTACGGCATCCGAGACATGGGTGTTGGAAAACAGCCCCCCACTGATGTACCCCGCGTTGATCAGCCATCCCGTTGTCGCGATAAAAAACTCAGCCTCTTTGCTGGGCAGATCCATTTGACGCTCTTCACTCCACTCCATTGGCGATTCAACAAAATGCTCTGCGGTCAGGTTGAGGGGCACAGGGAAGTTCAGATACAGCTCACCCAGCACCTTGCCGGTCAGCTCATTGAATTTATCGATATTGGAACCAGACATGTCACAGAACTCCGACAAAAAAGCACTCAGCGTG
This sequence comes from Pseudomonas sp. MF06569, assembly GCF_059862735.1. Lineage (NCBI taxonomy): Bacteria > Pseudomonadati > Pseudomonadota > Gammaproteobacteria > Pseudomonadales > Pseudomonadaceae > Pseudomonas > Pseudomonas sp. MF06569. The sequence goes on from NZ_JCBCUZ010000002.1 coordinate 268,974, forward strand.
CAGAGAATCAAAGCTGCTGTTGAGCCATAGCGGCTCCAGCGAAATGTTGGCTAAAGCGTTCACAGATGCACTGGCGAGCAACTACGCGGCAGGACATTCAAAAGCGAAGCCAGCCACTACTCTGACCCATATCCCCCTTGGCGTCACCTCAACTCAAGAGAACCCACACGTTCCATACCCCAAACCACCTCGACGCGGTTGAGTCGGCCATCTCACGCGGCGAGAAAACCGGGCGCCATGCCGACTGCGCCGTAAGATGAGCATTTAAAGTTTATGTACCTTGCAGCGCACGACAGACCATTCCGGAATGGAGTCAGATGCTTTTCATATGTGATCAGTGAGGCGGTTGAGTTCTTAATTTAGTGGTGTCTGTTTAATTGATTCATTATCGCTGCTGATGAGTGAGATGCACTCAGCGTATGCTCTCATGGCAAACAGGGGATGAACGTCAATGAAGTGTTTCTTGACGGTCGTGCAGTAGTGCTCATAGTCAGCGTCCTCCAGGCAGTCATGGGTGCCCAGGCAGTAACTGATCTGTGTGTGGATATAGATAACCTTGGCAAATGCACTGCCTCGGCTGGATATTAATTTTTTTTGTGCTGGCCTGCCCATACAGTTGTGGTGGCGAAAGTCTTGGAAGGTTTCTTCCAGTAGTTTTAAAAGTCGGGGGAATTCATCGTTAACCGTCATAAATTTGTCAGAGGTGAAGCGGTCTTTGAACGTCCATGCCATGTGAATTTTCACCCTGAAAAGTCGGTTTTTTTACGGTGTGTTTATACGGTATGGGATTTTTGGATGAGGGATTCCAAAAAGAATTCTATGTGGCCTGTGGGTGTTTCGCGCAGGGGCCATTTTTCAATTGATTTGGCTATTTTTTTAATATCGTGAGCAAAGTCTGATTTGGGGAACATGTCATACAAAGCCTTGCCTTTACTGGCCGCCATTCGGGATGACTTGTGTTCATGAACGTACCCGGCGTAACTCAAAAGCACATCATTGTTCTTGTTTAATTGTTGAAGGGTGTTGAATGCTTTTTGACCTTCATGTGTGTCATGGGCTTTGTTGATCAGTATTCTGAAGTTGTGTAAGTCGTAAGTGCTGTGCAGTATATGTATAAGAGCCTGTGTGCTGGCGATGGCCGTTGGTTCGCTGCAGGTGACAAGCAAGATTTCTTGTGAGGCGCGGATGAAGTTGAGCGTGCCCTTGTTAATACCGGGCGCGGTGTCAATGACAAGGATGTCGAGTTCTTTGGCAATAGTGCTGAGCGCGTTAATGATGCCAAAGTGATGGGCAGTCGATAAGTTTCTCATCGATTTCGACAGGTGGCTGCCGAGCATCAAGTTGATGCCTTTAGGTCCGTTATAGATGACCTCTCGAAGGGAACTGGTCCCTTCGATTAAATCTGTAATGGTATAGTCAGGTGAGATGTTCAAAAGCGTGGCAATGCTGGGAAGTTCCAGGTTGGCGTCGAGAATCGCAACGCGTTTACCAAGGTCTGCCAGTGCCATTGAGAGGTTGATCGATAAGGTACTTTTGCCCGTCCCACCTTTGCCACTCGCAATCACTATGACTTGAGGGTGTTGGCTCATTATAAGTGCGCCGCTTGATAAGTTCTAAGTGGTTTGTGTCTCGGTGCAAATCATTACCTGGATTGAACATTCACCGTTTTATTCGAAACTTTGTGTAGCTGTCCTTGCGTCCAAATATGCCGGTATCGCCTGTCAAGAGGTAGAGCGTCGCTCGAAAAAAAGCGGTGGTGATTGAAAATTGATAGGACCTTATCTTTTTGAAGGCCCATACCCATCCTTTGCCTTGATTGCGCTTTTGATTGAGTGTCATCGTTGATTGAACTACTTAATTAAAGTATTGGATCCAGTTTTTTTCAACGGTATAGTGGCACGATTCTGATTGAATGATAAGTGTTCTGGTGCGATAGAATGGTGTCCATGGGCGCATGCACTATTGACGTCCAAGCACCCCGTCATTAAAGATTTAATCGTTCATATAAGCTGCTCTACTCTGAGCTTGCAGTATTTTATATCAGGGATGTGTCGTAGATGTTTAATATTAGTACGGCGTATGTGCGGTTGCTTGGTCATGCACTTGGTTATCACTTTTCGAATAAAGACAGCTTTGATGTGGAAGTGCTGGAGTCTGGTGAATATATAGATATTGCACGGGTGTATGAATGGTTGAATGATTTGACGGCCAAGGTGGGGGACCCAGACCTTGGTTTGAAAGCATTTGGCAATGCACACCCCGCCATGCTGGGTGTTCTCGGGTACGCGGTGATGTCATGTTCAACATTGGGGCATGCGCTGGAGCGGTTGGTCACGTACCATCCCTTAATTAGTAATGGCTCTTTTTTGAAAGTCGAGTTTCGCGGAAAATATCTAAAGGTTCTAGGTTTTGAAGTGGGTGATAAACCACCAAGAGTGTTCATTGATTCAGGAGCGTCAGTGTTCTTAGGCTTGATGCAGTGGCTAGTCCCCCATCAGGCTGTTCAACCAGTCGCTGCGGAGTTTACATATGCTGAGCCGGTAGAATTAAATGCATTAAAAGCAATATTTGGGAAAAATATTACCTTTTCTTCAGCGTCGAATAGTCTGCTTTTCAGGAGGGAGGTGTATGATTATCCTTTGATATCTGCCTCGCCGACATTGAATGTCGTGCACACGGATGTGCTGAATGTTTATTTGCAAAATTCAATAAGCGGGCTCATGTCATCCAGGATTAAAAAAATCGTATCTGATGGGTTGTTGGTTGGCTGTATTCCTACCGTTCAAACGGTATCGAGAGCCATGAAGGTGAGTGCCAGAACACTGCAAAACTATTTGCAGCGTGAAGACACTACATTTACGGCTATTTTTGAGGCCTCTCGAAAAGAGCTGGCGCGTCATTTGTTGAAGGATTCGGCGTATAACTTGAAGTATATATGCGCGACTCTGGGTTTTTGTGATAAGAGCAGCTTCCACAAGGTGTCGTTGCGTTGGTTTGGTATGACGCCCCAGAAATATCGTGAATTGGCAGAGTAAGAAATAAAGTTGCAGTGCTGACGGTCTTGTCGTGCGGCTATAAAGAGACGAGTTTTGGTAGGCCGGGTTTTTAATACGTCGTGTGCCTGCCGCAATTAAAATGTTTGATAGCACTCTCCTTCGCAAGCAATGCTCGAATGATGGTACCGCCAGCGTGTTTTATCACCGGCAGCACCCCAGACGACTTGTTAGCGACGCCATTGATCGTACGCATAACCCAGCTTCAGCCCGTCAAGGCATCTGCGGCAATTCCTGCGCCCGCAGATCGAACACCAGCACCTCGGCGTCACTGCCATTACCCAAGGTCAGCCGTTGCTCCTTGCGCACGCGCACGCCGTCGCCTTCCTGCAGTGTCATGCCGTTGAGTTCGACGCTACCACGTGCCACGTGCACGTAGGCGTAGCGGTCGGCGGCAAGTTCCAGCGTGGCGCTTTCCTGGCCGTCTATCAGGGCTGAATACACCCGGGCATCCTGGCGTACGTGGAGCGAACCATCGGCGCCATCGGGCGAGATGATCAGTTGCAGGCGTCCGCGTTTCTTTTGCGTGGTGAAGTGCTCTTGTTGGTAGCGGGGTTTGGCGCCACCGACGTCAGGCACGATCCAGATTTGCAAAAAGTGCACAGGCTCGTTGTGCGAGTGGTTGTACTCGCTGTGCGCCACGCCGCTGCCGGCGCTCATCAATTGCACGTCACCCGGACGGATCACCGAACCTGTGCCCAGGGTGTCCTTGTGTTCCAGCGCACCGTCGAGCACATAGGAGAAAATTTCCATGTCGCGATGGGGGTGCTGGCCGAACCCTTTGCCCGCTGCCACGCGGTCGTCGTTGATCACCAACAGGTCGGAGAAGCCTTGTTCATCCAGGTTGCGATAGTTGGCAAATGAGAAGGTGTGGAAGGATTTCAACCAGCCATGGTTGGCGGCGCCGCGATCGGATGCTTTGCGAAGGGTCAGCATGATGACATCTCCTGTGTGGACGTTGATTCGTCCGAGTGAGGAGAAGGTTAATGGTTACTGATCAGTAAATTAAGTAGATGGAAACTGAAACAGTGTCTCTTTGTAGTTGACAATTTTAGCGGATTTATCACGTATGATTTTTCCGACGCCCGCTCATGAACTGCGCGTTTGCAGTGGCCCGGATGCGGCGCACTATTGTTAATCCACAGCGGACTCGCGCATGCAGCTGCCTACAGTGAAATCTATCTTATGAAAACCGTGGCGATGGTGTTGTTTCCAGACTTTCTGCTGCTCGACATGGCGGGGCCCATGGAGGTGTTCTCGATTGCCAACCGCTATCTACAGCCGGATCAGCAGTATGAATTGACCACTCTGGCGACCGAGCCCGGCCTGCTGCGCGCCTCGAATGGCGTAAAGCTGCAGGCGGATCGGCATATTGACCAGGCCAGCGGGCACTATGACTTGCTGCTGGTACCCGGTGGTCCGGGGGCCTACAACGATAAACCGCAGGCATTGCTGGAGTGGCTCAAGGGCGCCGTGACCCGGGCCGGGCAATACGGGTCCATCTGCACCGGGGCATTCGTGCTGGGCTTTGCCGGTTTGCTGGATGGCTATCGCGTCACGACCCATTGGCACTACACCGAGCGGCTGATCAAGGCCTTCCCCTCGGCCCGGGTAGAGGTCGACCAGATTTTCGTGCAGGACCGCAATCTCATTACCTCTGGCGGCGTCACGGCCGGTATCGATCTTGCGCTGTCGGTCGTCGCCAATGACCACGGCAAAAAAATCGCCCTGGACGTGGCCAAAGTCCTGCTGGTGGTCATGAAACGTCAGGGCGGCCAGGCGCAGTTCAGCCCGCTGATGGCCTCGGTTGGCCCCCAGGAAACCCCCATCACCCGGGTTCAGAACCATATGCTCGAACACCTCGATCAGGCTTTCAGCATTGAATCCATGGCCAGCCTGGCCAGTATGAGTGCCAGGCACTTTGCCCGGGTTTTTGCCCGTGAGGTCAACATGACGCCCATGGATTTTCTTCAGGGGGCGCGTATAGACCGGGCCAGAAACCTGCTGGAGACCAGTGAGTTGCCCCTGAAAACAGTCGCTTTCAAAAGTGGCTTCGGCAGCGTCAGGCACATGCGTTTTCTGTTCAATGAAAAGCTTGGCCTGACCCCGGCTCAGTACCGCGAGCAGTTCAGCTAGCCTCTACTGTCCGTGGTGGGCACCGATATGGCCGTAACGCTCCTACCAGAGCAGTTGTGCTGTCATCGATGCCTGCCAAGATAGATGAGAACTCTTTGCACTTGCACAAGGATGACCGCCCCATGACTACGTTCACCACCCGCGATGGCACCGAAATCTACTACAAGGACTGGGGCACGGGGCAGCCCGTGGTGTTCAGCCACGGCTGGCCGCTGAACGCCGACAGCTGGGAATCGCAGATGCTGTTCCTGGCGTCCAAGGGTTATCGGGTGATCGCCCATGATCGCCGCGGCCACGGGCGCTCCAGCCAGCCGTGGGCAGGCAACGATATGGACACCTACGCCGATGACCTGGCGCAGTTGATCGAGCTGCTGGACCTGCAGGATGCCGTGCTGTTCGGTTTTTCCACCGGCGGCGGTGAAGTGGCGCGTTATATCGGTCGTCATGGTACGGGCCGGGTGGCCAAGGCGGGGCTGATTTCATCGGTGCCGCCCTTGATGCTCAAGACCGAGGCCAACCCTGGCGGCTTGCCGCTTGAGGTGTTTGACGGGATTCGCCAGGCGTCACTGGCGGACCGTTCGCAGCTGTATATCGACCTCGCGAGCGGCCCGTTCTTTGGTTTCAACAAACCGGGGGCCAAACCCTCCCAGGGCATGATCGACTGGTTCTGGATGCAGGGCATGACCAGCGGCCACAAAAACGCCTACGACTGCATCAAGGCGTTCTCTGAAACCGACTTTACCGAAGACCTGAAAAAGTTCGACATACCGACCCTGGTGGTCCACGGCGACGCCGACCAGGTGGTGCCGATCGAAGCTGCGGGCATTGCGTCGGCAGGATTGGTCAAAGGTTCTACGCTGAAGATCTACCCCGGTGCCCCCCACGGGCTGACGGATACCCACAAGGATCAGCTCAATGCCGATCTGCTGGCGTTTCTCAAGGGCTGATACGCGTTGCTTCACTTCAACTCTGTAGCGATCCACCGTGGGAGCGAGCCTCTCGTTCCCGCGGTTGAAGTGTCTGCAGGGAATATTCGACTGGATAGGGTTGGAGCCTTGCGTCATGTCTGAATCCACTGAGATCAATCCGCCGACCCGGGCTTTCGATGAGGTTGTGACCCTGGTGGTCAAGCATCGGGTCAAGGCCGGTTTTGAAGTGCCCTACAACGCGTGGCTGCGCAAGATCGTGCGCATCGCCGGGCAGTGGGACGGGCATCTGGGGGTGGATGTCGTGCCCGGCAAGAGTGCCGGTCTGGACACCTATACCTGCGTGCTGCGCTTTTGCTCCACTGACGCCATGCAGCGCTGGCTGGACTCGCCGCAACGTCGCGAACTGGTCAACGAAGCCACTCCCATGCTGGCGGATGGCGACCAGACCGAGGTCAATCCGCTCAACGAATTCTGGTTCGCACCCCACACCGAGTCCCGAACGCCACCACCCCGCTGGAAGCAGGCCGTGCTGACGCTGATGGTGATTTTCCCCCATACCTTGCTGGTGCCGCTGATCTGGAAGCCCTTGCTGGGCATGAGCCCTTTTTTCTCCCAGTACGTGGTCGCCACCTTTGTGATCACGCTGACCATCGTTGTTTCGGTGGTTTATCTGTTTATGCCATTGGCGACGCGTGTGTTCGCGCCCTGGCTGACTGCTGCCACTGAACCCGAGGAACCGCGATGAACGCCGATCTGATCTTATTCAATGGCCAATTTAATACCGTCGATCGCGAAAACCCCCATGCCAGTGCCGTGGCCATCCGCGATGGCCGCTTTGTGGCCGTCGGCACCGATGCTCAGGCAATGGCTCTGCGCGGTACGGGCACGCAAGTCATCGACCTCAAGGGGCGCTGTGTCATCCCGGGCCTTAATGACTCGCACCTGCACCTGATCCGTGGCGGCCTGAATTACAACCTCGAACTGCGCTGGGAAGGCGTGCCATCCCTGGCCGATGCGTTGCGCATGCTCAAGGATCAGGCCGATCGCACACCGACTCCGCAATGGGTGCGCGTGGTCGGCGGCTGGAACGAATTCCAGTTCGCCGAAAAGCGCCTGCCCACCCTGGAGGAACTGAACCAGGCGGCCCCGGATACTCCGGTCTTTATCCTGCACTTGTACGACCGGGCGTTGCTCAATCGGGCCGCGCTGCGAGTGGCTGGCTATACCCGCGATACCCCGAACCCGCCGGGTGGCGAGATTGTGCGCGATGCCAACGGCAATCCGACCGGCATGCTGGTGGCGCGGCCCAACGCGATGATCCTCTATTCGACCCTGGCCAAGGGGCCAAAGCTGCCGCTGGAGTATCAGGTCAACTCCACCCGCCAATTCATGAGCGAACTCAATCGCCTGGGCCTCACCAGCGCGATTGATGCGGGTGGTGGTTTCCAGAACTATCCAGATGATTACCAGGTCATCGAGCAACTGGCCAAAGACCAGCAATTGACCATCCGCATTGCCTACAACCTGTTTACGCAAAAGCCCAAGGAAGAACTGACCGACTTCAAGAACTGGACCAGCAGCGTCACCCTGCATCAGGGCGATGACTTTTTGCGGCACAACGGCGCCGGAGAAATGCTGGTGTTCTCGGCAGCGGACTTCGAGGACTTCCTTGAACCGCGCCCGGACTTGCCGCAAACCATGGAAGACGAACTGGAGCCCGTGGTGCGCCACCTGGTGGAGCAGCGCTGGCCGTTTCGCCTGCATGCCACCTACAACGAATCCATCAGTCGCATGCTCGACGTGTTCGAGAAGGTCAATCGCGATATTCCGTTCAATGGCTTGCCGTGGTTTTTCGACCATGCCGAAACCATCACCCCCCAAAACATTGAGCGGGTAAGGGCCCTGGGCGGCGGCATTGCGATTCAGGATCGCATGGCGTTCCAGGGCGAGTATTTCGTCGAGCGGTACGGCGCCAAAGCGGCCGAAGCCACGCCACCCATCAAGCGCATGCTGGCCGAAGGCGTGCCGGTGGGGGCGGGCACCGATGCCACCCGCGTGTCCAGCTACAACCCGTGGACTTCGCTCTACTGGATGGTCAGCGGTCGCACGGTCGGGGGGCTTGAGCTGCACGCCGAAGGCCTGCCCCGGCTCACTGCGCTGGAGCTGTTCACCCACGGCAGCGCCTGGTTTTCATCCGAGCAGGGCAAAAAGGGCCAGATCAAGGTCGGCCAGTTGGCAGACGTGGCGGCCCTGAGCGCGGACTTTTTCAGCGTCGACGAAGAAGCCATCAAGTGGATCGAGTCCGTGCTGACCGTGGTGGGCGGCAAGGTGGTGTATGCCGCCGGCGACTTCGAAAAACTTGGCCCGGCCCGCGTACCGGTGTTGCCCGACTGGTCGCCGGTGGTGAAAGTCCCCGGCCACTGGCGCCCGGGTGCGCCGCTGCAGGCGCAGGTCCACCAATGCAGCGGGCCATGCGCGGTGCATGCCCACGGTCATGAAAAAGCACGTTTGTCGAATGCACCGGTCAGCGACTTTGCCGGATTCTGGGGCGCCTTTGGCTGCTCCTGTTTCGCCTTTTGATCCCGTAACACCTATCTATCGAGGAGTTTCACATGAGCACTGTTCCGTACAAGCGCCTGAACAAAGATGATGCTGTGGTGTTGCTGGTTGACCACCAGACCGGTCTGATTTCGCTGGTCCAGGATTTCTCGCCAAACGAATTCAAGAACAACGTGCTGGCGTTGGGCGATGTGGCCAAGTTTTTCAAACTGCCGACCATTCTGACCACCAGTTTTGAAAACGGCCCCAACGGCCCGATGGTGCCGGAGCTTAAGGAACAGTTTCCGGACGCCCCGTACATCCCGCGTCCTGGCCAGATCAATGCCTGGGACAACGAAGACTTCGTCAAGGCGGTCAAGGCGACCGGTCGCAAGCAACTGATCATTGCGGGTGTGGTGACGGATGTATGCGTGACTTTCCCGACCCTGTCGGCGCTGGCTGAAGGTTATGACGTGTTTGTGGTGACGGATGCGTCGGGCACCTTCAACGAAACCGTGCAACAGGCCGCCTGGGCGCGAATGACGGCAGCGGGTGCACAGTTGATGAACTGGTTCTCGGTGGCGTGCGAGCTGCAAGGGGATTGGCGCAATGACATGGAAGGCCTGGCGAACCTGCTGTCGCCGCGCATTCCCAACTACCGCAACCTGATGAACAGCTATTCGGTATTGACCGCCAAGTAAGGCAGCTCCGTTGCTGTTGTAGTCGCTGCCGTAGGCTGCGATAAGGGCCGCAGGACCTTCGTTTGGTTTTGGAACGAGGGTCGCTTCGCAACCCGTCGCAACCTGCGGCAGCGGCTACAGATATCACCCTCACTTCTCAGCGCCTGTGCAACCAACTCAAAAAACCGCCTTTGATGGCCGGTGCCGGCGCGGCCATCAGCGCCATGCGGCTACTTTGCTGGCGCACGGCCTGCAACCTGTTCAACGCCCGTCCAACCTCTGTGCGCTGCGCCATGCATTCGCGGGTCACAGACTTGTCGAGCCGATAAATGATGCTTGAGGTCAAGGTGGTAAAGGTCGCCTGGGACGGCGAATCCGTGAGAATGCTTTCCTCGCCCATGATCTCTCCCGGCCCCATGCGTCCGGCCTCAACAGGCCCCGCTGCGTCGGGCACGGTCACGCTGACCACTCCGGTGGCGATGACCATCAGGCTGTCCGGCACCTCGTCCAGCGCCAGCACCACCTGACCGGCCGCGTATTGCTGGGCAACCATGGAGAGGGCGATCTGGTCTCGCTCTTGCTCACTCAGAGAACGGAAGACTTTCACCTCGTCGAGCAAGGCCCGCGCCCGGCCCGCGGGTTCGATTATCGCGTCAGGCTGGCGTGAAATACCCGCCGCTTCCAGGTGTCGGTGGGCCAGGTCAAATAATTGGTTGCGCACTTCACTTTTCCTGGCCAAGTCGGCAATGAACCCGCTGGCCACGTATTCGGACATGATCTCGCCAGCCTCCTTGAGCACCGCTTTGGGCGCAGGATTGAGCAGCAGGCTGCTGCTGCCCTGCAGCGTGCGCTCCAGTGCATCGAGCACCCGGCGCGGGCGAACATGGTTGGGCACCTGAATGCTGATCGACACGCCATGCAGATTCGTGGGCCGGCTCAGGTTGACGATCTTGGCCTTGGCCGCCACCGAGTTGGGCACGACCGCCGTACTGCCCGCGCTGGTCAGCAGGTGGGTGGCGCGCCAGTCGATATCCAGCACCTTGCCTTCGACACCGTCGATCACCACCCAGTCATCCACCTGATACGGCTTGGTGGTGTTGAGCACGATGCCGGAAAACACGTCACTGAGGGTGCTCTGCAAGGCCAGGCCGACCACAATGGCGACCACCCCGGACGTCGCCAGCAAACCTTTGACCGGCAACTCCAGCACGTACCCGGCTGCGGCGACGATGGCCGCCAGAAACACCAGGGCGCCAATCACATCCTGCAGCAGGCGGCCGCTGTGACCGATGCGGCGCATCAGCACCAGGCCGATCACTTCGGTCAGCACCCGCGCCGCGTACAGCCACCATACAATTCCCAGCGCCGTCGCCCCCAATTGCTCCACCCGGTCATCGGTAAACAGCGGGGCCTGCAACGGGCTGACGCCAGCGTTGATGATCAACGCGCTGAACATCGCAAACAGCGCCAGACGCACTCCCACCCGGGTGACACGTTGCTTGAACGGCGCCAGATGCCAGAGTGCGGTGTCGATCACCAACAGCACGGCACCCCAGGACAGCGGGTGATCGAGGAGAAAGGACATGGGCAAACTCCAGTTTCAGAAAGCAGGCGAGAGAGGGGGACCGTGCACAGAGAATAGACGGGTGTTGAAAAGGGAAAAAGCCGCTATAAAGGGTTTAACTGTCCACCAGGTAGTGACAATGAACCCCTTTGAAGACATGCGTATTTTTTGCCAGGTCATGGACTCCGGCAGCTTCACGGCGGCGGCCGACCAACTGGGCCTGTCCAAGCAATTCGTGAGCCGACGATTGATGCAACTGGAGGCGCGACTGGGCGTGCGCCTGCTCAACCGCTCTACCCGGCGACTGGACGTCACGCCCCTGGGGCAGACCTATTACGAGTCGGCCATGCGCTTGCTCAACGACGTCGAGCACATGGAGCAGGGCATCGCCGGCCAGACCAGCGAGCCGCGCGGCACCCTGCGGGTCAGTGCGCCGCTGTCCTTTGCGATGGCCCATCTGGGCTGCCTGCTGCCGTTGTTTTTGCAGCGCTACAGCGGCGTGACCGTAGAGGTGGACCTCAGCGACCGGCCAGTGGACTTGCTCAGCGAAGGCTATGACCTGGCCTTGCGCATCGGCGTGCTGGAAGACTCGACCCTGATTGCCCGCCGTATCGCCAGCATCGATCGCGTGTACTGTGCCAGCCCGGCCTATCTGGCCGAGCGGGGCACACCGCTCAAACCCCAGGAGCTGCACGAGCATGATTGCCTGCCCTACGGTCATGGCCGTCAAGTGCAGTGGCGTTTCGAAGGGCAGGGCAAGCCCCTGACCCTCAACGTCAGCGGGCGCATGCGGGTCAATAATGGTGAGTTGCTCAAGGATGCGGCCATCGCCGGGCTGGGGATTACCTACTTGCCGACCTTTATCGTCGGCTCGGCGCTGGAGAGCGGGCAATTGGTCCGGGTGCTGGACGATTACCGCTGCGCGCCGCTGGCGTTATCGGCGGTCTATCCGCAGCACCGCCAGCGCTCGCAGCCGGTGCAGGCATTGATCGAGTTCTTGCGCGAGCGGCTGGATCAGGTACAAGGAGGGTTGTAGGGGGAGTCAGGCTCCCCCTACAACCCGTCAAACGATGGCGGGGTAGTCGGCCATCGTGTCCGGCCACGGGCTCAATACTTCAAAGCCATCGTCGGTCACGGCCACCATGTGCTCCCACTGAGCCGATAGCGCGCCATCTTTGGTGACCACGGTCCAGTGATCGGGCAGGGTTTTGACATGGCGTTTGCCGGCATTGAGCATGGGCTCGATGGTGAAAATCATGCCGGTCTTGAGCCTCATGCCCTGGCCCGGATAGCCGTAGTGCAGCACTTGCGGCTCGTCGTGATAGACCTTGCCGATCCCGTGGCCGCAGTACTCGCGCACGACGCTGAAGCCTTCTTTCTCGGCGAGGGTCTGGATGGCATGGCCGATATCGCCCAGGGTTGCTCCGGGGCGCACCATGCGGATACCGGCGCACATGGCGTCGTAGGTGGTCTTGACCAGATGCCGTGCGGCGGCACTGGGTTCGCCGACGAAGTACATGCGGCTGGTGTCGCCGAACCAGCCATCCTTGACCACCGCAATGTCGATATTGACGATGTCGCCGTCCTGCAGCACCCGGTTCGACGGGATGCCGTGGCACACCACTTCATTGACCGACGCGCACACGGTTTTCGGAAAGCCGTGGTAGCCCACGTTGCCCGGAATGGCCTTCTGCACATTGACGATGTAGTCGTGGCAGATCTGGTCGAGCTGGTCGGTGGTAACGCCCGCCTTTACGTGTTCGCCGATCATGGCCAGCACCTCGGCGGCCAGTTTGCCCGCCACCTTGGACTGGGCAATCTGTGCCGGGCTATTGATAACGACGTTGTTTCTCATTGATTTGCTCCCGCAGTGGCATCAGCCAGTTCGCACACGTGCTTCAAATCGAGACCGCCTTGCAGTTCGGCCTGTATCAGCAAGCGGCAGATCTGGTTGTGATCCAGGTCGGGATGCAATTCGGTCAACATGCCGATACGCATCCAGTGCTCTGCCTGTGCATTGATCGAACGGTTGAGTGCGTTGCTGGCGACCCGCAAGTTTTCATGGGTGGCGTCCGAGATCTTTACGATGCCCATCTGAATGCTCAATATGAAATGTATATGAAACGTATATTAATCGAGAGGGGTGCCCGATCGCAACTCAAAGGTCTGTTTGTCATGGACAGTGCGCAGGGTCGATCCCTATGCTGGTGCCATTAAAAAAACAATCAAGCACACCATGACCCTCAATGCCTCTTTCCATGCGCTGCTCCATTGGCTGGCCCGGCCGCACCGAAGCCTGGTGGCGCGCTATACCCTGCTTTCGGTTTTTGTGATGAGCATTGCGCTGATCACCCTTGCCGTTCTTTACGAGCAATTGGCCAAGGATCTGCTCAACCGCCTGACCGGTGAGCGGCTCGATGCTCAGGCGCTGTCGACGGCAAACCGCTTGTCATCGTTTCTGGATGACCGCTTCTACCAGCTCTCGGCCCTGTCGAATCACCCCAACATGCCTGACTTTATCGCCGACCCGTCACCCCTGATCAGTGACGTGGATTCGTTGCTCAAGCTGGAGGGGGACTTGCCCTTCATGTACGGGGTGCTGTTTTTCGATGAGCAGGACCGGCTGGTCAAGGTATTGCCAGGTCAGTCTGCCTCCGGAGAGCCTTACTGGGGCAGTGAGCACTGGTCCATCGCGGGCCTGGCGGTGCAAAAGGTGGGGGATGTGGAGGTCATTGGCCCGCTGCTGCCCAAGGCGGGAGGTTCGGGCAGCTTTCTGATCCGCAAGAGCGTGCGCAACGGCCGCACCAACCAGCGGGTACGGATTGCGCTGCATCTACGCCTGGCGTCCTTGACCGAACTGCTGGTCAGTGCAGGCATGAGCGGTGTGGTTGCGCCGCTGTTGCGCGTGCCCGGAGGCGAGTTTGTCGACCCCACTGGCCGTCAGGTCAAGGCCCCGACCCAATGGCATGAAGGACCGGTCATTCTGCCGGGCTGGCAGTTGGTCTTCAGCGTGGAACCGGGAGCGATCCTCAAGCCGCTCAACGATGCCCGGTGGTGGCTGTACTGGGTCGCTGCGGGTTTCATCGGTTTTATCCTGATCGTGTTTTTCACCCTGTCCCGGCAACTGCGTTCACGGGTCAGTACGCTGCTGCAAGGTGCCCACCAGCTGTCCATGGGCGACCTGACCTACCGTCTGGCCCGGCAGCCCCGTGACGATGAAATCAGCCATGTAGCCCGGGCGTTCAACGTGATGGCAGAGCGCCTGGCCCAGGTCATGGAAAAAACCGTGCGCACCGAAAACCTCGCGGTGCTCGGTACATTCGCCACCGGTGTTGCCCATGAAGTGCGCAATCCGCTGGCAACCATGAAAACCACCGTCCAGGCCCTGCTGCGCCGGGAGCAAGAGCCGCAACGACGCCTGCTGCTGAGTGATCTGGTCAAGGAAATCGACCGCCTGTCACGGGTCACCAATGACTTGCTGGAGTACGGCAGGCCGCGCCCGGCTCAGCCGCGAGAGGTGTCGGTGGCGCAGCTTTTTGCCCACGCCGCGCATGTGGTCGGGCCCCAGATGCAGGCACGCAACATTGATTTTCAGTGCGCTGCGCCGCCGGACCTGCAGGTGTATATCGACCCGGATCAGGCCCAGCAGGTGTTGCTTAATTTATGCTTGAACGCCTTGCAGGCCAGCAGCGAGGGGCAGGTTGTCCGGCTTGACGCCGAGCCCTGGCAAGGGCGGGTACGTATGGTGGTCACTGATCAGGGCTGCGGTATATCGGCCGCTGACTTGCAGAATATCCGCCAGCCATTCTTCACCCTCAAGGCCCGTGGCACCGGCTTGGGGCTAAGCATTTGCCAGCAGTTGCTGGAGGCCAACGGCGCCCGAATGGAAATCGCCAGCACCGTAGGCGAGGGCACTCGGGTGATACTGGATTGCCCGATGCCGCCATCCCCCCTGCTAGCAGGACACGTCCCAACAGAGAACGAATTGAAGTGAGTCGCTGATGTCCGATGTTCACGTTTTAATCGTCGACGATGAAGAAGCGCTGGTGCGCTCGCTCAGCTATGCCTTGCGTGAGGAGGGCATGCGCATCAGCACGGCCGGCAGTGGCGAAGCGGCACTGCAGCATGCCCTGGATGACATCGACATTGTCCTGCTCGATCTTGGCCTGCCGGGGATTGACGGCATGGCCACTCTGGACGGCTTGCGCCTGCGCTGCCCGCTGCTGCCGGTGATCATGATTTCTGCCCATGGGGATACCCGTGCGGCCGTTCAGGCGGTCAAGGGCGGTGCGACCGATTACCTGACCAAGCCATTTGAACTGGATGACTTGCTCGCCACCATCAGCAGCACCCTGGCCCTTGATGGGTCGGAGCCGGTCGCCAGTGGGGAGTTGGCGGCAGGCCTGCAAGGCCAGAGCGCGGTCATGTTGGCATTGCATGGGGCCGTGCAACGAATTGCCCGCAGTTCGGCAACGCGGATCTTGCTGCTGGGCGAGTCCGGCACGGGCAAGACCCTGGTGGCCCAGGCCCTTCACGGCTACAGCTCACGTGCTGGCTGCGCCTTTATCGAGGTCAACTGCGCGGCCTTGCCGGAACAGTTGATTGAGGCTGAACTGTTTGGCTCCGAAAAGGGTGCCTACACCGGTGCCCATCAAAAGCGTGCCGGGCTGGTCAGCCAGGCCAATGGCGGGACGCTGTTTCTGGATGAAATTGGTGAGCTGCCGTTGAGTCTGCAAGCCAAGCTTTTGCATTTTCTGGAGAACGGAAACTACCGCGCCGTGGGTGCCAGCCAGGCCAGCAGCGCGGATGTCAGGGTGGTGGCTGCCACCAATCGGGACCTGGCCGACGATGTCCGCCTAGGACGGTTTCGTGAAGACCTGTTTTATCGCCTGAACGTGATCACCGTGGATATTCCGGCCTTGCGTGAACGCGAAGATGATCTGCTGCTTCTGGCCCAGTACTTTGCCCAGCGCCAGGCGCTGGAAGAGGGCGTGAGTCCGATCCGGTTTTTGCCTGACTGCGTCGAACGGCTGCGCCGTCATCGCTGGCCGGGCAATGTGCGTGAGTTGAAGAACCTGGTTGAGCGCCTGACCATTCTTTTGCCGGGGCAAGGGATCAGTGCCGGGATGCTGCCGGCGCAGTTGCAAGAATCCCCATTGCCCGACAACACGGCCCTGATGCTGGGTGATCAGCTCGAACGTGCCGAGCGTGAACTGGTCACTGATGCCCTGACCCGCACGGCGGGCCACAAAGGCCTGGCCGCGCAATTGCTGGGGATTTCCCGGCACGCCCTCAAGCGCCGCCTGCAACGCCTGGGCATTGAGCGCTCGCCCGAGCGCTAACCGCTCAGGGTTGCGCGCATGTTGAGCGGATAGCGCTCAACAGGCATCAAACACCCCATCCGTAGCCGCTGCCGAAGGCTGATTGCGGCTGCTGCGGTTACAGGGTGGCGCTTGGCACACCCTTTGCTCTATCCCTCTGGCTGCTCAACAAGAGGCGTTTTCAACGCCCCAAGGAATTTATGCACCCGATGCGTTCATGGCGTTTTTGCGCCCCGGCTTTGGCTGGTCTGCTGATTGGTTCGTCTGCCTGTGCCGAGGTCGGTCGGCTGGAGCTCGGCGTGCCTGCGGCCCAGGCCGATCTGACCATGGGTTGCCTGTATCCGATGACCGAACGTGCGGCCATCTACGGGCAAGACAGCATTGTCGGGATTCAGGTCGCCCTCGATGAATTGCAGGCCCGCCAGCAGGCCGGTGAGCCCGTGCCGCGTTTGCGGGTGATCATTGATGATGATCAGTCCAAGGCCTCATACGGCGTCAGCCTGGCCAGAAGCTTTATCCACAAGGACGGCGTGCAGGTGCTGTGCGGCATGGTCTCGTCGGGGGTGGCGCTGGCGGTCAGCCAACTGGCCCGCCAGGAAAAAGTGCTGATGATCGGCACCGATCACGCGTCTTCGCGCATGACCCTGGAAAACGGCCACCCTTACTACTTCCGTGTGACCAACGACACCTGGACCTCAATGGCGGCCGGTGCCCGTTATCTGCAGGCACTGCAGAAAAAGACCGGCTGGAAGCGCCTGGCCTTTATCGGCCCCGATTACGAATACGGTCACGTGTCGCGGGATGACCTGCACGCCGCCCTGAACCAGTTGGGCGTGAAGTTCGACGACGTGATCGAGCTATGGCCGCGTCTATATGAGCCGGATTACTCGCCCTATATCACCGCGCTGGAGCAATCCAGACCCGACATTATCGTCTCGGCCATTTGGGGCGGCGACTTCCACGCATTCGTCAAGCAGGCGGCCGGTTCCCGCTTGCTGGAGACCTCGCGCCTGGCCAACTTCGACACCGGGGCCAATTTCGACTTTCTGGTTGCCCTGGGTGACAAGGCCCCGGCGGGGCTGATCCTGTCTGCCCGGCACCACAACAACTGGCCGCAAACCGAACGCAACCGCTCGTTTGTCGAGCGCTTTCATCAGTTGAGCGGACGCTATCCAACCTATGCCGCACAGGGCGCCTACACCGGCGTCATGGTGTTGGCCAAAGCCTTTGAAAAGACCGGGGGCGTGACCGACAGCCAGGCGCTGATCCGTGCACTGGAAGGCCTGGAAATCGCCTTGCCGGAAGACCCGCCCGGTACGTACTCGCGCATCGATCCCGTCACCCATCAGATCCAGCAGAGCCAGGCCATTGGCTCGCCGGTGCCCACGACCGCTTACCCGCCTGCCCAACTGATGCTGGGTAACTGGTCGGTGTACTCGGCGCAAGAGCTACAGCTCGACAGCGCCACGCTGAAGCGGCGACTGGCCGCACGAAAACCCGTTGACGAGCCTTAGCCGCTCACTCATCCATTGAGAACCAAGCATGAATAATTCCAAGAAAAGCATGTTGAAACACCCTTTGGCATACGCCATCACTGCTGCCGGTCTGGCCCTGTCCTTGAGTACGGGTGTGCAGGCGGCTGAAAACGGCAAGTTCCGCATTGGTATCGTGACCTTCCTGTCTGGCCCGGCTGCCGGGCCGTTTGGCGAACCGTCGGCCAATGCGGCCAAGGTGCTGGTCGAAGGCCTGAACAAGGGCCAGCTTCCTGCGCCCTACGACAAGCTGGGGATCAATGGCGCTGAAATCGAGGTGGTGATCATCGACGAGGCGGGCGGGGCCGCCAAGCAGGTCGAGGAGTTCCGCAATCTGGTGCAGCGCCAGAAAGTCGATGCGGTGGTGGGCTACATCTCGTCCGGCGACTGCCTGGCCATCGCGCCGGTGGCGGAAGAGCTGGGCGCGATGACGGTGTTCTACGACTGCGGTACGTCGCAGTTGTTCAAGGAAGACAAAACCCCGCAGTACGTGTTCCGCACCAGCCTTGATGCGGCCGTGGACAACATCGGCGCGGCGCGATACCTGGCCAAGGTTCGTCCCGACGCGCAGAAAGTCGCCGGCATTCAGCAAAACTACGCCTGGGGCCAGGACAGCTGGAATGACTTCACCCACTCCATGGAGCAGTTGATGCCCAAGGCCAAGGTGGTCGAATCGCAGATGCCCAAGGTATTCCAGGGGCAGTACGGCGCTGAGATCTCGGCGATCTCGGTCAAGCGTCCGGACATCATTCACTCCAGCTTCTGGGGTGGCGACATGGAGGCCCTGGTGCTGCAAGCCAACGCCCGTGGCCTGCTCGAAGATGCAACGGCTGTCCTGACCTGCGGCGAGTCGGCCATCGACCGCTACAAGGATCAGGCACCCAACGGCATGATCATCGGCGGTCGTGGTCCGTTCGGCGCCTTTGCCCCGGATAACGAACTCAACCGCTGGTTCAAGGACAAGTACGTGGCAGCCTACAAGACCGCCCCGACTTACCCGGCAAGCAAAATGGCCCAGGCGATCCTTGGCCTCAAGCACGCGGCTGAAAACGCCAAGGTCGAGTCCGGGAAAATCCCGACCCCGCTGCAAATCGCCACGGCGTTCAAGGGCTCAACCTTCGAGTCAGTGTCCGGCACCGTGCAAATGGCTCGCGCCGATGGTCATCAGGCCATGCAGGGCATTGCCTACGGCGAGTACCAGTACGACCCGGCGAATAAAAAGGGCAGCGTGCAAAACGTCATCGCCTTTTCCGGTGAGTGCGTGACCCCGCCTGATGGCACCACTGCGCTGGAGTGGATCAAGGCGGGCTTCCCTGGCGCTCAGTGCAACTGATCACTCTCGGGGATGTGCGTCCCGAACCGATTTTGTAGCAGCTGCCGAAGGCTGCGTCCGATTGCGAAGCGATCGTAAAACCCCGCTCCGGGTTTTGACTGAATGATCGCGTGCGCGGGTTTACGACGACTGCGTCGCCGGACGCAGCCTGCGGCAGCTGCTACGAGTTATCGGGGCGCCTCACGTCCTCCTGCAGAATCAAAGACAAGGTAGGACCTCTATGATGAGTCTTTTCGCGGTGCTGATTGACGGCACCATCTATGCCTCGTGGCTGTTTCTGGTGGCCGCCGGGCTCACGGTGATTTACGGGGTGATGCGCATCCTGAACATGGCTCATGGCAGTTTCTATGCCATTGGTGCCTACACCGCTGCCTCGCTCGTGGGCTGGTATTTCAACAACGGCATCGGCCCGGTCTGGGCCGGGTATCTGCTGATGCTGGGCTGCGCGCTGGTGGCGGGCCTGATCGTCGGCCTGATCATCGAGCGAGGCCTGTTGCGCTTTATGTACGGGCGCGACGAAGTGCTGATGGTGATCATCACTTACGCCCTGCTGCTGGTGCTTGAAGACACCATGAAGATGATCTGGGGCGTGAACCCTTATTTCGCTTATCAGCCTTACGCCGAGATGGGCCGCAGCGCCCTGGCCGGACTGAAAGTCTCCAATTACGACCTGATGCTGGTCGGCGTTTCCGCCGTGCTGGGGCTGTGCCTGTGGTTGTGGCTGGAGCGCACACACCAGGGCAAGGTGCTGCGCGCCGTGATTCACGACCGCGAAGTGGCGATGGCCATGGGCGTCAACGTGCGGCGCATGTTCACCCTGGTTTTTGTGCTGGGCACCATGCTCGGCACGCTGGCAGGTGCGTTGACCGCTCCGGCCATTTCGGTGGTGCCGGGCATGGGGGTGGAAATCATCGTGCTGGCGTTTGCCGTGGTGGTGATCGGCGGCATGGGCAGCATCGAAGGCGCCGCAGTGGGCGCATTGCTGGTGGGCTTGAGCCGGGCCGCGGCGGTGCATTACGCCCCGGAGTTCGAACTCTTTGTGATTTACGGGGTAATGGCGCTGGTACTTGCCGTGCGTCCCCAAGGGCTGTTCGGCCGTGTACTGGCGAGGAAAATTTGATATGCGCCTGAGTAAAACCGAATTGATTCTGCTCGGCGTTGCCGTGCTGCTGGCGGCGGGCGGGTTTATCGCGCCGCAATGGCTGGTGTTCCTGCTGACGATGGCCCTGGCCAAGGCCATGGTGGTGCAAGGCGTGGTGATGCAGATGCGCGCCGGGCTGGTGACGTTTGGCCAGGGCCTGTTCTTTTGTGTGGGCGGCTATGCCGTGGGCATGAGCGGGCACTTTCTGGACATCACCGATCTGGCCGTGCTGTTGCTGATCGGAGTGGGCGCCGCCGTGCTGCTGGCCATGCTGCTGGGGCTGTTGATGACCCGCTACCGCGAGATTTTCTTCGCCATGCTGTCGTTGGCGTTCTCGATGATCCTCTACGGCGTGCTGGTAAAAAGCTCGGCCCTGGGCAGCACCGACGGCTTCAACGTCAAGGCCTGGACCCTGTTCGGCTGGACCCCGGCTTCAGGGCAGGCGCCGCTGGCGTTGTTTGTCATCATCGTTGCCTGCTCGGCAGTGCTGGCGGTGTTACTGCATCGCTACAGCCGCAGCAGCGCCGGGATGATGTGCGAAGCCATTCGTGAAAACGAAGTGCGGGTTGAATACCTGGGCCAGTCCCCACGCTGGGTGCTGTACATGAACTACGTTGCGGCTGCCGCGGTGTCGGCATTGGGCGGTGGTTTCATGGCCTTGTCTGCCGGGCACATCGACCCTGAAATGGCCTACTGGATCACTTCGGGCGAATTCGTCTTTATCGCGCTGCTGGGCGGTACCGCCCATGTTGCAGCACCGTTCATTGCAGCCATTCTGTTTGCCGTGGTGCGCACCTACGCCATCGAACTGGTGCCACACAGCTGGCAGATGATTTTGGGGTTCACCCTGCTGGCAATCATCGTATTTCTGCCTAAAGGCTTGTGGAGCCTGTTCACCGGGCAAGCACGGAGAGCAAAAGCATGAGTTGCATCCTCGAAACCAAGGGCCTGTGCAAATCGTTCGGCGCCGTCACGGCGGCCAAGGATGTGAATGTTCGCATCCACAAAGGCGAAGTGGTCGGCGTGATCGGTTCCAACGGCGCGGGCAAGACCACGTTTATCAACATGGTCACCGGCTACCTGAAACCCAGCAGTGGCGAGATTCTGTTCAACGGCCAGTCCATCATCGGCCACACCCCTCGGGCAATCACTCGGGCGGGCATGGCCCGTTCGTTCCAGGTGGCGCAGTTATTCCCGCAATTGAGCGTGCTGGACAACCTGCTCATCGCCGTATCGGCCGCACAAAGCCCGTTTCCGTCGTTGCTGGCGCCCATGCGCAATGCATCCCGCATCGCCCAGGCAGATGCGATCCTCGCTGAATTCGACATCAGCCGCTGGCGCGACACGCCGGTCACCGCCGTGCCCCAAGGCGTGCGCAAACTGATCGACATTGCGATGGCGCTGATCGGTGATCCGCAAATGCTGCTGCTCGACGAACCCACCAGCGGGGTGAGCGCCGAGGAAAAAACCGCATTGATGGACACGGTGATGCGGGTTGTCGCCCAGCATCAGGTCACGGTGCTGTTCGTTGAACATGACATGGACGTGGTGCGCCGCTATGTGTCGCGGATTCTGGCCTTCTACAGCGGTGAAGTCCTGGCCGATGGCGCACCCGAGGCCGTGCTGGCCAACGCGCGGGTGCAAGAGTTTGTGACCGGTGGCCCGAACGCTCACAAGAGGGCAGCGCAATGAGTCTGGATATTCGCAATCTGCACGTTTCGATCGAAGGCGTGCCCATCCTCCATGACGTGTCCCTGCAGGTGGGAAGCGGCCAGATGGTTGGCCTGATTGGTCACAACGGTGCCGGCAAAACCACCCTGATCCGCGCCATCATGGGCCTGCTCGACGCCGATTCCGGTTCGATCACCTTTGCCGGTCAGGACCTGCGCGGCCTGCCCGGGTTTACCCGCGCCGGTGCCGGTATCAGCTACCTGCCCGAAGACCGTCGCCTGATCCCGTCGTTGACCGTGGAAGAAAATATCCTGCTGCCGGTCTGGGCCAATAAGTTGGCCGACAGCCAGCGCCGCCTGGAGTGGGTCTACAGCCTGATCCCGGAAATCGCCCAGTTTCGTGACCGCAAGGCCATGCAATTGTCCGGCGGGCAACAAAAGCTGGTGGCACTGGCGCGGGCATTGATGCCGGGCAACAAGTTGCTGCTGCTCGATGAGCCCTTCGAAGGTGTGGCGCCGGTGCTGTCCCGGCGTTTGAGCGAGGTGATTGCCAAGCTGGGTCAGGAAGGATTGTGCGTACTGATTTCTGAATCTGATGACACTCACTCTGCCGATCTGGTCGATGCGTTGTTTCGCATTGAGCGCGGCAGCGTGACCGTAGGGTAGGGACCACAATGTCAAAATTCATCTTTGAAACCACACCGCGGGTGATCTGCGAAATCGATGGTGCGCTGCGCCTTGGCGCCCTGTGCCGCGAACTGAAAGCCGAGCGCGTGCTGCTGATCAGCGACCCGGGCCTGCTGCGTGCGGGGCTGCTGGATGCACCGCTGCAGGCCATGCGCGACAGCGGATTGCAGGTCACGTTGTACAGTGACGTGCAGGCCGATCCGCCTGCGGCATCGGCGCAGGACGCGGTTGATGTTGCGCGTCAATGTCGTGCTCAGGCGGTTATCGGTCTGGGCGGCGGCAGCTCCCTGGACACGGCCAAACTGGTGGCTTTGCTCTGCGGTCACACACAGTGCCTGGAGGACATCTACGGCATTGGCCTTGCCAAGGGGCCACGGCTGCCGCTGATTCAGGTTCCGACCACGGCAGGGACAGGTTCGGAGGTGACGGCGGTGGCGATTGTCACCACCCCCAGCCATGAGAAAAAGGGCGTGGTCAGCCCCTTGTTGTACCCCGACATCGCCTTGCTCGATGCACGGCTGACGGTTGGCCTACCCGCAGCGGTCAGCGCCATGACCGGGGTCGATGCGATGGTGCATGCCATCGAGGCTTACACCAGCGTGCACAAAAAGAACGTGTTGTCCGACGGACTGGCCGTTCAGGCCCTGACCTTGCTGGCGGCCAACATGGACCGGGTGCTGGCCGAGCCCGGTGACTTGCAGGCGCGATCGGACATGCTGCTGGGCTCGATGCTCGCCGGCATGGCATTCGCCAATGCACCGGTGGCGGCGGTGCACGCGCTGGCCTATCCATTGGGCGGGCATTTCCATGTGCCCCACGGGTTGAGCAATGCCCTGGTGCTGGTGCCCGTGCTGAACTTCAATCGCTCAGCGGCCGAGCCGCTCTATGCGCAACTGGCCGCGGCGGTGTTGCCGGGCCAGCGGTTTGCCAGTGCGGCCGAGGCTTGCGATGGCTTTATCGATTTCATGACCGGTCTGGTGGCGCGCATGCCATTTGCCCAACGCCTGCATGAAGTGGGTGTCACGGCTGAGGACCTTGACCGGTTGACCGATGACGCGCTGAAAGTCGAGCGCCTGCTGATCAACAACCCGCGCCCGCTTGACCGCGACGACATCTACGGCATTTACGCCTCGGTGCTGTAGGCACGCTTATTACAGGAGTTAGTCATGAACCATGAATTCAGAAGTGTGCCGCGTATCGTCTGTGAAGTCGGGGCATTACAGGAAGTCGGTTACGTATTCAGAGGCCTGGGCGCACAGCGTGTGATGCTGGTGTGTGACCCGGGCATTGTCAGCCTGGGCTTTGCCGGGCAGGCCCGCAAAGTGCTTGAGGCGGCAGGTTGCGAAGTGGCGGTGTTTGATCAGGTTGCGCCCGATCCGTCATCGGCGCTGGTTGAACGGGCAGTGAAACAGGCGCAAGGGTTCAAGGCCGATGGGGTACTGGGACTGGGCGGTGGCAGTTCCCTGGACGCGGCCAAACTGGTGGCGTTGCTGATCAACAGCGAGCAACCCCTGGAAGACTTGTACGGCACCGACAAGGCCCTGGGCCAGCGCACGCCGCTGGTCTTGATGCCTACCACCTCGGGCACCGGTTCCGAGGTGACGTGGGTCTCGGTGATTACCGACACGCAACAGCGTAAACAGGCGGTTTATTCGCCTCAATTGCTGCCGGATGTGGCGATTCTCGACCCGCAACTGACCCTCGGCCTGCCAGCGAAAGTGACAGCGGCTACGGGGCTGGATGCGATGGTGCATGCCATCGAGGCCTACACCAGTCGCACCCGTAAAAACCCGATCTCCGATGGTCTGGCGACCGCGGCCCTGGCACTGCTGGGTGCCAACTTGCCCAAGGTTCTGGCCAACGGCCAGGACCTGGAAGCGCGTACCGCCATGTTGCAAGGTTCATTGATGGCAGGCATGGCGTTCGTCAATGCGTCGGTGGCGGCCATCCATGCGCTGGCTTACCCGCTGGGGGCACGTTTTCATATCCCTCATGGCCACGCCAATGCCCTGGTCATGGCGCCGGTGATCCGTTTCAACCTGGCCAGCGCTCAGCGCCACTACGCCGAACTGGCCGCGCACCTGCTGCCAGACCAGCATTTTGACAA
This sequence comes from Pseudomonas sp. MF06569, assembly GCF_059862735.1. Classification (NCBI taxonomy): domain Bacteria; kingdom Pseudomonadati; phylum Pseudomonadota; class Gammaproteobacteria; order Pseudomonadales; family Pseudomonadaceae; genus Pseudomonas; species Pseudomonas sp. MF06569. The sequence continues at coordinate 293,665 of NZ_JCBCUZ010000002.1, forward strand.
TGAGGCCAGCGCCGCCGAAGCGTTTGTCCAGGCCGTCGAGGGGCTGGTCAGAGCCAGTGGGCTGGAGCAGCGCCTGTCGAATTTGAACGTGGATCAAGCGTCACTGCCGGTGATGGCCAGTGAGGTAGTGGTGGGCATTCGTCGGCTGATCGACAGCAATCCCTGTGACATGACCGAGCAAGACGTGGAGGCCATTTACCGAAGCATTTACTAGCGCAACCCGTCGCTACAGGTCTCGTCGTCCACTACGCGTCGTAGCAGTTGACGAGTTGAACGAGGCTACGTTCGATCGCGAAGCGGTCGTAAAGCCAGTACACGCGGTATGCCTGATGAACCGTGAAAGCTGATTTTACGACGGCTACGTCGGGGTACCGCATCACGCCGGACGCAGCCTCGTTCTACTCGTCAGCTGCTACAGAAACCCCTCTGTCATTGAAAAATGACGCGCCTGTCGCCAATCAGGCGCGTGCTGCTTCAGTGCGTTGCCAGTGTGTCCAGCGACGTGTCGACATACCCCTTGGCCAGCTCCACCAAGTGCATGACCGACAACACCAAATCGCGCGCAGGCCCGCTCAAGCCATTCCCCGCCTCATTCGCGCAAGCACCCGCACAGCGCAACAAGTCTGACGCCTGGGCCAAAGCCGCTTCTGAATTGACACTGTGCGGGATGGCCAGCATGGCCGTGCCCATGGGGCGATAAGGCTTATGGTTTTGCAGGTAGTAACTGAGCGCACGTTCGACGGCGGCACGGTCCAGCAACGGGTCGTGACTGTCAGCAGCATCGAGGGGTAAAGCAGGGGGATCGGGGGTGATTTTTTTCATGGCGTAACTCCGATTGTACTCAAGGAGCTGCCAGCACTCACGAGAATGAAAGCGAAACGTCGTACGAAATGACTGATTTCCAAGGCCTGAACACCACGTGTAGTCGCTGCCGCAGGCTGCGATAAGGGCCGAAGGCCCTTCAAGCAGGGTCGCTGCGCAACCCCTCGCAGCCTCGCTTCGCTCCTCAGCGACTACAGGTTTCGTCGTCAGTTGCTACGGATCGCGAGTACCACCCACCTCGCCCTGGGGGCGAAACCCATAGTTCAGTTGGACACAAACGCTGGAGATGTACTCGAAATACCTGTTTTACGCGCAGCCACTAGAGGAACGCGTTTGACCGGCAACAGAGTACCCACAGAGTTGCTCAACGCCACAAATTGACTTTGGCCAGATCGATCAGCTCCCGTGCGCGGCCGTCCATCACTGTCTTGAGCATAAACAGGCTGAACCCCTTGGCCTGCTCGAAGGTTTTGGTCGGCGGCATGACCAGCTCCTGGCGGGCGCTGACTACGTCCACCAGCACCGGGCCATCATGGCTGAAAGCTTCGCGCAGTGCGGCTTCCAGCTGTGCCGGGTGCTCAACCCGTATCCCTTTCACGCCCATGGCCTGGGCCATTGCCGCAAAGTTCGGGTTTTTCAGGTCGCAGCCCACATCCGGGAAGCCCGCGGCTTTCATTTCCATTTCCACAAAGCCCAGGGTGCCGTTGTTGAGTACGATGACCTTGACCGGCAAACCCACCTGATTGAGGGTCAGAAAGTCGCCCATCATCATGGTGAATCCGCCATCCCCAGACATTGAAATGACCTGGCGATCAGGAAATGTCGCTTGCGCCCCGATGGCCTGCAGCATGGCATTGGCCATCGAGCCGTGATTGAACGAGCCGATCAGGCGCCGTTTGCCATTCATCTTCAAATAACGGGCAGCCCATGCGGTAGGCGTGCCGACATCGCAGGTGAAAATCGCATCCTCTGCCGCCAGTTCACTGACCAGGCGATTGAGGTACTGCGGGTGGATGATCGAACTGTTGGGGCTGCTTTCAGCCAGCGCATCGAGGTCTTCGCGGGCTTTTTTGTAGTCGGCGCGGGCGGCATCGAGGTGTTCGTGATCGGGGTTTTGCATCACTTTGGGCAGCACCGCCTGTAGCGTGAGCTTCACATCACCCAGCAGGCCCAATTGCAGCGGGCAACGGTTGCCCAGGGCTTCGGGGCGCAAGTCGATTTGCGCGATGTAGCTGTGCTGCGGGTAAAACTGGCGATACGGAAAATTGGTGCCGAGCATCAACAAGGTGTCGCAGTTCATCATCGCCTTGTAACCCGAGGCGAAGCCGATCAGTCCGGTCATGCCGACGTCATAGGGGTTGTCGTATTCGACATGTTCCTTGCCGCGCAGGGCATGCACGATGGGCGCGTTCAAGCGCTCGGCCAGCGCCAGGATTTCGCTATGGGCGCCGGCGCAGCCTGCGCCGCACAGCAGCGTGACCTTCTTGCCATCATTGAGAAACGACGCCAGCCGGTCGATATCGGCCGGGGCAGGGCAAATCATCGGTTGGGCAGGCTTTATCCATTGCGGGACTTTGGCCTCGGTGGCCTGCAGCGCTACATCGCCGGGAATCACGACGACCGCGACCCCGCGTTTGGCGATGGCCACGCGCATGGCCCGCTGCAGAATCTGCGGCAACTGCTCGGGATGGGACACCAGTTCGACGTAGTGGCTGCATTCCTTGAACAGGCTTTCGGGGTGGGTGGCCTGGAAGTAATCGATACCGATCTCACTGCCGGGAATATGGGCGGCCAGCGCCAGTACCGGTACGCCACTGCGATGGGCGTCGAACAGGCCATTGATCAAGTGCAGGTTGCCCGGCCCGCAACTGCCGGCGCATACCGCCAGCTCGCCAGTCAAATGGGCCTCGGCCCCAGCGGCAAAAGCAGCGGACTCCTCATTGCGCATATGGATCCACTCGATCTGCTCCTGGCGGCGCAGGGCATCGGTAAAACCGTTGAGGGAATCGCCCACCACGCCGAACACGCGTTTTACGCCGGCTTGCTGCAGGGTTTCGGTGATGAAATCGGCAACCGTTCTGGTCATGGGGCTGGCTCCTCGAAGCAGTAAGGTGGATCAAGCAGGATAGACACTGCATGCGACCTTGCCGGTCTTTGAAACGTTCACCGGCCTGCGGGATGGGAATGTTTAGCGCAGGTGTAACCAAAGGTATAAAACCCTGCATTTAAACAAACGGGCCAGCCGTGTGAGGCTGGGGTCCCTTTTTGGCAACGGTTGCAGGTATGAGGCGTGGTCTGAGCAGTATTCAGTGCCAACGGCAGTCGCGCGCTCCTGCCGTGCGGCGTGTGCCATGCCTGCCCTCAGAACTGGCTTTCTGGGCCCTGTTTCACTGCCGCCATGCCCGCCCGCCGGATGCTCGTTAGCCGTTAAATCCTGACTGTCGCGTACCCTCAAGGGGGGCGCCTGCCTGATACGAATCTACGAGTATTGCCATGAGTGCCTCAACCGCGTTTGCCCCGCTACAAGAAGCCCTGGATTTTCTGGAACAGCACCCGGACATCGAGATGTTCGAGCTGTTCATCATCGATAACAACGGCGTGCCCCGGGGCAAGTTGCTGCACCGCGACGAATTGCGGGCGGTGTACGAGAGCGGACGGCCGCTGCCCAGCACAATTCTGGGGTTGAGCATCAATGGCGATGATGTGGAAAACACCGGGCTGGTATGGGATGTGGGTGATATCGATTGCCGCGCTTACCCGGTCAGCGGCAGTTTGCAGCGCATGCCGTGGCGCTTGATTCCAACGGCGGCAGTGCAAGTCAGCATGCACCCGCAGCAGGGAATGCCCGCCACCGTGGCCGACCCCAGGCACTTGCTGGCCAAGGTGATCGACGGCCTCAAGGCGGACGGTTACTACCCGGTGATGGCGGCAGAGCTGGAGTTTTATCTGCTCGATCAGCAGCGTGACAGCAATGGTCGCCCGCAACCGGCGCGCGATGCCGATGGTCAGCGTCCGCGCGCTACCCAGGTGTACGGGCTGCGTGAGCTGGAGCAAATCGAGCCGTTTCTAGCCGACCTTTACAGCGCCTGCAAGCTGCAAGGGATCCCGGCCCGCACGGCGATTTCCGAGTACGCACCGGGGCAAGTGGAAATCACCCTGGAGCACCGCAGCGACGCGCTGCAAGCGATGGACGAGGCCGTGCGCTACAAGCGCCTGGTCAAGGGCGTGGCGCACAAGCACGGGATGGTTGCCTGCTTCATGGCCAAGCCATTCGATGACCTGGCCGGAACCGGCATGCACATGCATGTGAGCCTGGCCGACAAGGAGGGCAACAACCTGTTTGCCAGTGAGGCGCCGGACGGTACGCCGTTACTCAGGCAGGCGGTTGGGGGAATGCTCAGTACCTTGCTCGATTCGTTGTTGATGTTTTGCCCCAATGCCAACTCGTATCGCCGTTTTCAGAGCAACAGCTATGCGCCGCTGGCCGCGACCTGGGGCGTGGACAATCGCACGGTGAGCTTGCGGATCCCGGGTGGTCCGGCGTACTCGCGGCATATAGAACACCGTATTTGTGGCGCCGACGCCAATCCCTACCTGGCCGCAGCTGCCATTCTGGCCGGTATTCATCGTGGCATTCGTGAGCAGCTCGATCCGGGCGCGCCGATTGAAGGCAACGGGTATGCCCAGGCCACCGAAATGCTGCCGAACGACTGGCTGACCACCTTGCGGGCGCTGGATGGCTCGCAGTGGGCGAAAGAGGCGTTCGGGCCAGCCTTCTTGAAGGTGTACCTGGCCGTGAAGAAATCGGAGTACCGACAGTTCATGGGTGAGGTGGGTGAGCAGGACTGGCGTTGGTATTTGCAGCAGGCGTGAACACAGGGTCGACAGCGGCTACAACGAAACTGCTTCATCCCTGTGGTTTTCATGCTTCTGTGACAATTTTTTCACTGGTGTCCCGCTAACCTCCGTGTCGAACATCATCAAACACAAGAGTTCGCGGGCCATGTCATCGCAGCCACCTTCTACCCATATTGAGCATGAGTTCGCCGAGCGTTATGACCGCGAGCATGCGAAGGTTTGCCTGCAGGCTCAGCCCCAGGGGTTTGTTCGCAGGTTGGCGTTGTGGCGCGAGAAGCGTCTGGTTCGCCGTGCGCTGAAAGTGGCGGGGGAACCCGGGCTGGTCATGGACCTGGCCTGCGGTGCCGGGCGTTTCTGGCCTGTATTGGCCGAGCACGGCAATCGGGTGATCCTGGCCTCGGATTCGTCGCAAGACATGCTCAATCACGCCCAGACCCACCATCCAGCTAGCTTGCTGGCGCGCATCAAGCTGTTTCAGAGCTCGGTGTTCTCCATCGATATTTCCGAGAACGCGGTGGACTGCATTTTTTGCATGCAGCTGTTCCACCACGTGCGCGACAGTGACCATCGACTGGCCATTTTGCGTGAGCTGCACCGGGTCAGTCGCGACAGTCTGATCCTGTCAGTGCCACTTGGCCGTGGGGCAGAGCCGGTCAATGACCCGCAACGTATCGTGGTCAGCAGGGGCGAAATTGAAACTCAGTTCAAGCAGGCGGGTTTCAGCATCCTCAAGCAGTATGAAGTGCTGCCCGGTTTTGGCATGGGCAGCATCTATATCTTGCGCAAAGATACTTAGTTCAACGCTTTCAAGATCTCGTACGCGAACTCGACACGTGCGCTGTTCGGGTAGTTCTTGTTGGCCAGGATGACAATCGATTTTTGCTCTGACGGCACCACCACCGCGTACCCGCCAAAACCGTTGGTTGACCCGGTCTTGTTGATCCACACCGCCTGCTGTGGCGCCAGGGGCGGGTTGAGGGCGATGGCGTCGTTGTTCTCATAGGCCATTTTGTCCGAGTTGCCCACCAGCAGTGATTTGAGTTCGACAGGGTAAGGGTACTGCTCCCAGATCAAATCCTGAATCAAGGGGCCAACGCGATAGTAACCAACTCGGGTGTCAGCCAATGCCTGGCGAATGATGGGGCTGGCATCGCCCTGGCCCAGGCTCAGCTCGGTAAAGTGAATCAGGTCGCGGGCCGTGGTTTTCACGCCGTAGGCTTCGTTGCCCAGTACGCCAGGGTTGAGCCTGACGGGTTCATCCTGTTTGTTGTAGCCCTGGGCATACACCCCCATTTTGTCCGCGGGCACCGTCAGGTAGGTGCTTTTCAGGCCCAGTGCCGGGAACAGTTGCTGCTCCATTGCCTGGGTAAACGGCATATTCATGCTTTTGGCCGCAATCTGGCCGAGCATGCCAATGCTGGGGTTGGCATAGCTGCGCTGCGTGCCGGTCGGGTAAACCGGCTTCCAGTCTTTGAAATAGCTCATCAACTGGCTTTGGTTCTGCACGCTGTCAGGCAGCTGCAACGGGAATCCGCCAGCAGTGTGAGTGGCCAGATGGGTCAGCGTAATTTTGCCAAAGGGCGTGCCTTCGAGTTCAGGCTCGTATTTGGCAACGGTGTCGTTAAGTGATAGCTGGCCTTCGGCTTGGGCATAGGTGGCCAGGGTGGCGGTAAACACTTTGCTGATGGAGCCGACTTCAAAGAGAGTGTCCGGAGTCATGGGCTCTTTGGTGGCTTTTGACGCTACACCGAAGTTGTAAAAGTGTTGTTTGCCGTTAACGCTCACGGCGATAACCAGACCGGGTACTGCGTACTCTTGCATCACCTTTTGGGCACCGTCTTGCACAGCGGCATCCAGCGCGGGTTCAGGGTTTTGAGCCAGTGCAGCATTGGCAAAGGCACAAAGACCTACCATCGAGAGAGTCATTGCTGACAGTTTGCAGGATATTTTCATTGGAGTTTCCTCGGTTTTTATAGGGCGCAAATCTACTCGTGTCGTCACGATCCGGTCCTGTCGGCTTGTCACATAATGTGTTGTAACAAATCGTATGGGCGTGAAGTCAGGCAACCTACCGGTAATAACGGTAAGTAGATGCAGGTTTTTGACTTAACTTTTGTAGGTTTTTTCGCACACAACATGACGAGTCGATGTCCGGAAATACTTGAGGGCGATATATACTGCGCGCCATTCTTCAAGGGAGAGCCGTGTGGCCATCGATATTCACTGGATTCGCGACAACGATAGCCTCGGCCAACATTGCGCCGAATGGCAACAATTGCCGTTCGTAGCCCTCGACACCGAATTTATGCGGGTCGATACCTTTTACCCGATTGCCGGCCTGATCCAGATTGGCGACGGCACGCGGGCTTACCTGATTGACCCGTTGACCATCGACAACTGGCAGCCATTGGCTGACTTGCTGGAAAACACGTCGGTCGTCAAAGTCCTGCACGCGTGCAGCGAAGATCTTGAGGTGTTGCTGCGTCTGACCTCCAGCTTGCCGGTGCCTTTGTTCGACACCCAATTGGCAGCAGCCTACCTGAACCTTGGCTTCTCCATGGGTTATTCACGCCTGGTCAAGGAAGTGCTGGATATCGACCTGCCCAAGGGTGAAACCCGCTCCGACTGGCTGCAGCGTCCGCTGTCTGAAACCCAGATCAGCTATGCCGCAGAAGATGCCGTGCATCTGGCTGAAGTCTACAAGTTGCTGTTTCCACGCCTGTCTGACGAAAAATACAGCTGGGTGCTGGAAGATGGTGCCGAGCTTGTCGCCAACCTGCGCCGCGAAGTAGACCCTTACGAGGTGTACCGCGAAGCCAAGCTGGCCTGGAAACTCTCACGGGATCAGTTGGCTGTGTTGCGTGAAATTTGCGCCTGGCGCGAGCACGAAGCCCGTGCCCGGGATCTGCCGCGCAACCGTGTGATACGTGAGCACGCGTTATGGCCTCTGGCCAAGACGCAGCCCGACAATCTGGTCGCGCTGGCGCGGATCGAAGACATGCACCCGCGTACCGTGCGTCAGGATGGCGAGTTTTTGCTTGATCTGATCAAGCGTGCTGGCAGTCTACCGCCAGAGCAATGGCCGCCCGCCGTACCCGAGCCGTTACCGGTCGAGGCGGCGCTGCAGATCAAGCGTCTGCGTGCCATCGGCCAGGCCCAGGCCGAGCGTTTGAACATTGCGCCGGAACTGATGCTGCGCAAGAAAACCCTGGAAGCCCTGCTGAAAAGCGGCTTTCCCAATGGCCCTTACCAATTGCCGGAATCACTGCGCGGCTGGCGCCGTGAGCTGATGGGCCAGGCCTTGCTCGATTGCCTGGCCACCGCTGGAGAACAGTCTTGAAACGTATTTGCTCTATTTATCGCAGCACCAAACGCAACGAAATGTATCTTTATGTACTCAAGGCCGATGCCCTGGAGCGCGTGCCGGAACCCTTGCTGGCTGCCTTCGGCAAGCCATTCCATGCCTTTGACCTGGTACTGAGCCCTGAGCGTACCTTGTCGCGCGAGGACATTCACAAGGTGCTGGAAAACCTGGAGACCCAGGGCTACCACTTGCAAATGCCTCCGGCCGAAGACGAATATATCGAGCACTTGCCCGAAGAGCTGCTGCGTCGCAACGATCCGATGTAAGTGCAGCGCCAGGTGTCCGGTTCCGGGCACCTGTCTTAAACGAACTCATTAAGATTGGCGGTGGCCGAACGCTCCGAGGCAAACCTCGGCGACGGGTGCTGGCAGTGGTTTAGAAAGGTTAGAAACATGCGCATCCTGATCGCCGAGAAAGACTACCCGCTCTACACCCAACTTCTGCAACGCATCGCGCCGGATCTGGAGGTTCAGTCCAGCGGCGACTCCGAGCAACTGTCGCGCATGGCTGGCGAGTGCCAGGTGTGGCTGGGGCAGCCGGACCTGTTGGCGACCCTGTTGCGCCAGGGCCACACGCCGGACTGGCTGCAGTCGACCTGGGCGGGGATCACGCCGTTACTGGCGGAAGGTTTGCCCCGTTCATACCGTCTGACTCGCGCAGTGGGTATTTTTGGTCAGGTGATGGCTGAATACGTGTTGACTTACATGCTCGGTCACGAGCGCGAAGTCATGGCCCGCCTGGTCAGCCAGGTCGAGCGCAAGTGGGACAACCGCATGGGCCAGAGCCTGGTCGGGCGCAAGGTCTTGATCGTCGGGGCCGGCGACATTGGCCAGACCGTGGCTCAGTTTCTGTTGCCCTTTGGTGTTGAGTTGTATGCCATTGCCAGCACCGCCCGTGAACTGGCGCCGTTCAAGGAAGTGGGTGTGTTGAGCGACTTGCCGCGCATGGTCGGGCAGATGGATTACGTGATCAATCTGCTGCCCAATACCGCAGACACCCATGACGTCTACGATGCGTCGCTGTTTGCGCAGTTCAATCCCAATGCCGTGTTCATCAATGCCGGACGCGGCGTAGCGGTGGTGGATGCCGATTTGGTCGAGGCCTTGCGAGTGGGGCATCTGGCGGGCGCGGTGATTGATGTTTGCCGTCAGGAGCCATTGCCGGCCAAGCATCCGTTCTGGACTGCCTGGGGCTTGCTGCTGACAGGCCACAGCTCGGCACCCACCTCGCCACCGATGATGGTGCAGCTGTTTGTGGATAACTTGCGGGCGTTTCAGGCGGGTGAAGCACTGCGTGGCGAAGTGGATTTCGAACGCGGTTACTAAACCGGTAGTCGCTGCCGCAGGCTGCGAGCTTTTGATATTGAAAAGCTCGCAGCCTGCGGCAGCGACTACCAGGTTTGCACCAAGAGGTGCATTACAGGCTGAAATCGCCTTCAGCCACCAGCTTGCTCATTGGCTCGCGCTGGCTTGGCACTTCCTTGGCCTGCAGGTAATCCACCAGCGTCGACTTGTCGCCGATCTTGCCGATGGCAACCATCGCCTGCACTGCGTAACCCTCAGGGATTTTCAGCTCTGTGCGCGCCCGCTCGAAATCCAGGCCGCTCATGCCGTGGGTGTGCCAGCCGCTCAAGTGCGCTTGCAGCGCCAGATGGCCCCAGGCCGCGCCGGTGTCGAAGGCGTGGGTTGGCGCAGGCTTTTCTTCGGTGGTACCCGGTGCTCCAAAGGTGGTCTTGGACACAATCACCACCAGAGCGGCCGCATGCTTGGCCCAGCCTTGGTTGAACTCCACCAGCAGGCTCAGGTAGCGGTCAAAGTCCGGGGTGCCGCGCAGGGCAAACAAAAAACGCCAGGGTTGCGCGTTGTAGGCCGATGGCGCCCAGCGTGCCGCTTCGAAAAAGCTCATCAGGGTCGCTTTGTCGATGGTCGCGTCGGCAAAGGCGCGGGGCGACCAGCGCAGGGTAAATTGCTCGTCAATCGTGTGATCGGCTTTACGGCTGTTAGCAGGCATGGCGGTTTCCTGAGGTAAATGTTACGTATTAATTCAGGGCCTAAAACTACTGTGATGTCGTCAAGGTGACAAGTCTGACGACAAGCCCTTGGCCCCAAGGGCCTTGGGCACTAGACTGGCGGCCTTTTCCACTCCCTGATGTTGATGTTTGAGCCATGGCCGCAATCGTTGAACCGTTCTGGATCCGCAAAACCCTCGATCAACTTGATCAAGAGGAATGGGAGTCGCTGTGCGACGGCTGCGGGTTGTGCTGCTTGCAAAAGCTCGAAGATGAAGACGACAACAGCGTCTACTACACGCGCATTGCCTGCAAATTGCTTGATATGAAAACCTGCCAGTGCACCGACTACCCTAACCGTCGTGATTCGGTGCCGGACTGCATTCAGCTGTCGCCGGGCAAGGCCGAGGAATTCAAATGGCTGCCGCCGACCTGCGGCTATCGTCTGGTCAGCGAGCGCAAGGACTTGCCGCTCTGGCACCACCTGGTCTGCGGTGACCCGGACGCTGTACACCATGAACGCATTTCGCAGTCGGGGCGCATGCTTGCTGAAGGCAGCGTGCCTGAAGACGACTGGGAAGATCATCTGATTTTCCGCGCCGGTTAAGTGCCGCAGCGCAGCAAAGGAGTGTGTATGGCGCTGCATTACAAATGGCTACTGGGCCTGAGTCTGCTGCTGTTGCTGATCTGCGGCCCGCTGTGGGCCGGGCAAAAAGTCGATCTCAACTACCACGTGCGCCTGTTGCCGCAAAGCGACCAGGCCGAGGTGCGGTTGACCCTTGCTGAAGGTTCTGCGGTGCGCAGCCTGGATTTCGACCTCGGCGAGCAGGGCAGTTACACCGACTTCAAGGCCGACGGGCAGTGGCAACTTTCTGCCAAGAGCCGGGGGTTGTGGCGGCCCGCACCGGGCAGTGCCAGCCTGAGCTACCGCGTGCGGTTGAACCAGCCGCGCAAGAACGGCAGTTTTGATACGCGTATCACACCCGAGTGGGCCTTGTTTCGCGGCGAACAGTTGATCCCTCCTGCCAATCTCGACCAGCAGGATGGCGTTGAACTGGTGTCGCGACTTGAGTTCGAGTTGCCCAACGGCTGGAAAAGCGTCGAAACTGCCTGGCCGCGCATCGGCAAGAACCGCTTTCGCATCGATGATGTCTCGCGTCTGTTTGACCGGCCCAACGGCTGGATGCTGGCGGGTAACCTGGGCAGCCGTCGAACCACTGTGGGCGAAACCGAAGTCACGGTGAGTGCGCCTAAAGGTCAGGGCATGCGCCGCATGGATGTGCTGACCTTGCTGACGTTTGTGTGGCCGCAAGTCCAGGCGGTATTCCCGCGCAACCCGCCCAAGCTGCTGATAGTCGGCGCGGGCAGCCCAATGTGGAAGGGCGGTGCAGCGGCGCGCAACTCGATTTATCTCTACAGCGGCCTGCCGCTGGTCAGTGAGAACGGCACCAGCACCCTGTTGCGTGAAGTGGTGCAGGTGTTCAGCGGCATCAATGACGAGCCGGGCCATGACTGGATCGGCGAAGGCTTGAGCGAGTACTACGCCATTGAACTGATGCGTCGTGCAGGCGGCATGAGTGACGAGCGTTATCAGACCCTGCAACACAAGTTCAATGCCGCCGGCAAAAACGTCACCCGACTGCGCGGCCAGCAGGCAGGCCCGGCAATGGTTGCGCGGGCCGTGACGCTGTTGCAGTCGCTGGACCGCGAAATTCGCTTGCAGACCCACAATAAACGCTCCCTGGATGACGTCAGCCAGGCGCTGATGCGCATGGACAAGGTCAATACCGCGAGCTTTATCCAGTTGAGCGAAAGCGTGCTCGGCGGTCACTCCGAGGTGCTGGACACCCCACTGTTGCGCTAAGAGCCCTCCACCCACATCCGTAGCAGCTGCTACGGCAGGCATCCCTGCTTCTTTACGCCTTCTTTACGCCCCCGCATCCCTCTCGATCTCGATCCTTTACGCCCTCATTCCCCACACTCTCTCCATACGCGGCAAGTGCCGCTTTGGGAGAGTTGTCATGGGCGTTCTGGATGGGGTGTCGCTGCTGTTGGCAGTGTCGCTGTTCGTTTATCTGCTGGTTGCGCTGTTGCGCGCAGACCGGAACTAGGAGCGGGTATGCACAGTTATGACTATGGGCTGATCCTCGCCTTCTTTGCCCTGGTACTGTTACCGGCGCCGTGGCTGGGACGCTTTTACTACAAGGTAATGGAAGGCCAGCGTACCTGGCTGACCCCGGTGTTCGGGCCCGTCGAAAAGGTGTGCTACCGCATCGCCGGGGTAGACCCCGGCATCGAGCAAAGCTGGCAGAAATACACCCTGGCCCTGCTGGTCTTCAACCTGATGGGCTTTGTGCTGCTGTTTGCAATTGTGCTGTTTCAGCAGTATTTGCCCCTTAACCCGCAGCAGTTGCCGGGGCAGGAATGGACGCAAGCCTTCAACACTTCAGTGAGCTTTGTCACCAACACCAACTGGCAAAGCTACAGCGGTGAAGCCAGCCTCAGCTACTTCAGCCAGATGGCCGGTTTGACCGTGCAGAACTTTGTCAGCGCCGCCACCGGCCTGGCGGTACTGGTTGCACTGTGCCGTGGCATCAGCCGTCGCTCGGCCCATACCCTGGGCAACTTCTGGGTCGACATGACCCGTGCCACCCTCTACGGCTTGCTGCCGCTGTGTGTCGTGCTGGCGCTGTTTCTGGTCTGGCAGGGCGTGCCGCAAACATTTGCCCATTACGTCAATGCCGTCACCCAGCAGGGTGTGGATCAAGTCATCCCCCTGGGCCCGGCCGCCAGCCAGATCGCGATCAAGCAACTGGGCACCAACGGCGGTGGTTTCTTCGGCGTCAACTCGGCACATCCGTTCGAGAACCCGACGGCCTGGAGCAACCTGTTCGAGCTGGCCTCGATCATTCTGATCCCGGTGGCGCTGGTGTTCACCTTCGGCCACTACGTCAAGGATCTGCGCCAGAGCCGGGCGATTGTGGCCTGCATGCTGGCCTTGTTCCTGATCGGCGGCGGCACTGCGCTGTATGCCGAGTATCAGCCGAACCCGGCGCTCAACAGCCCGCTGGTTGAGCAGACGGCACCGCTGGAAGGCAAGGAAGTGCGCTTCGGCACAACCGGCACGGTGCTCTGGACCGAAACCACGACCTCGGCCTCCAATGGCTCGGTCAACGGCATGCACGACAGCCTCAACCCGCTGACCGGGATGGTGGCGCTGGTCAACATGATGGTCGGCGAAGTGATCTTCGGCGGCGTCGGTGCCGGGCTCTACGGCATGTTGCTCAACGTGTTGATCGCCGTGTTCCTCGCCGGCCTGATGATTGGCCGCACCCCTGAATACCTGGGCAAAAAGCTGCAAGCCAGGGAAGTCCAGCTGCTGGTGGTGACCTTGCTGGTGATGCCGGTGGGCGTGCTGGTACTGGGTTCGATTGCGGCCGTGCTGCCCAGTGCCGTGGCCTCGGTCAGCAACCCCGGGCCCCACGGTTTCAGTCAGGTGCTGTACGCCTTTACCTCGGCCAGTGCCAACAACGGTTCAGCCTTTGCCGGACTCAATGCCAACACGCCGTTCTACAACCTGATGCTGGGGCTGGGCATGTTGATCGGGCGCTTCGGTTACATCCTGCCGGTGCTGGCGTTGGCCGGTAGCCTGGCGCTGAAGAAGTCCGCACCCATTGGCCAGAACAGTTTTCCAACCCACGGCCCGCTGTTTGTAGCCCTGTTGACCGTGACCATTTTGCTGGTGGGCGGCTTGACCTTTCTGCCGACATTGGCCCTTGGCCCAATCGCTGAACAACTGACCCTGGGCTTCTAAGGAGACGATGATGACTATGCCTGCTCCTGTTTCAACGTTGACGCCAACCCCGGAGGCCAAGGCCCCCGAGTCGCCGAAAACTTCGTTTGCCGATATCTGGCGCCCGGCGCTGCTGCAAGCGTTCGTCAAGCTCGACCCGCGCCAGCTCAAGCGCTCGCCGGTGATGCTGGTGGTTGAACTGACTGCGATTTTCACCACGGTGCTGTGCTTTGTACCCGAGCCTGCGGTGCCCACCGGGGTGGCTGTGCAAATCGCCCTGTGGCTGTGGTTTACCGTGCTGTTCGCCAACTTTGCCGAAGCACTGGCCGAGGGGCGGGGCAAAGCCCGTGCCGATAGCCTCAAGGCTGGCAGCGTGGGCCTGAGTGCTCGTCGTCGGACCCCTGCGGGAAGTTTCGAGGTCGTACCGGCCACCCGTTTGCGCAAGGGCGATGTGGTGCGCGTCGAAGCGGGGGAGATGATCCCTGGCGACGGCGAGGTGATTGCGGGGATTGCCGCGGTCAACGAAGCGGCAATCACCGGCGAATCGGCGCCGGTGATCCGCGAGTCGGGAGGAGATCGCTCGGCAGTGACCGGCAACACGCGTCTGGTCAGTGACTGGCTGCTGGTGCAAATCAGCGCCAACCCCGGCGAGTCGACCCTGGACCGCATGATTGCGCTGGTCGAAGGCGCCAAACGCCAGAAAACCCCCAACGAAGTGGCCCTGGATATCCTGCTGATCGGCTTGACCCTGATCTTTCTGATCGTGGTCGTGACCTTGCAGCCGTTTGCCTACTTTGCCGGTGGCAGCTTGCCGCTGGTGTTTCTGGTGGCGCTGCTGGTCACGCTGATCCCGACCACCATCGGGGGGCTGCTGTCGGCGATCGGGATTGCCGGCATGGACCGCCTGGTACGCCTCAACGTGATCGCCAAGTCCGGTCGCGCCGTGGAAGCGGCCGGTGATGTGCATGTGCTGATGCTCGACAAGACCGGCACCATCACCTTCGGCAACCGTCGTTGCACGGCCTTGTATGCCACCCCTGGCGTGACGGCCAGGGAGCTGGCAGAGGGCGCGTTGCGCGCTTCGTTGGCGGACGAGACGGCCGAGGGCAAGTCCATCGTCGAGTTTATTCGGGGCCAGCACAGCCTGGACGAGCTGCCGGTGTCCGATTTCACGGCGGTGCCGTTCACGGCCGAAACCCGTCTGTCGGGGATCGATTACAACGGCCAGGTGTACCGCAAAGGGGCTGTGGATTCGGTGCTGGCGTTTGTCGGCCTCACACGGGGCGAACTGTTGCCGGCCCTGTCGCGGGAAATCGACAAGATCGCCCAGAGCGGCGGCACCCCGTTGCTGGTCTGTGCCCAGGGCAAGTTGCTGGGTGCGATCCATCTCAAGGACGTGGTGAAACCGGGGATTCGCGAGCGCTTCGCCGAGTTGCGCAAGCTGGGGATCCGCACCGTGATGGTGACGGGCGACAACCCGCTGACCGCGGCTGCGATTGCCGCTGAAGCGGGGGTGGATGATGTGCTGGCTGAGGCCACGCCGGAGAAAAAACTGGCACGCATTCGTCATGAACAGAATGACGGGCGACTGGTGGCCATGTGCGGTGACGGTGCCAACGACGCCCCGGCCCTGGCCCAGGCAGACGTGGGCATGGCCATGAACGACGGTACCCAGGCTGCACGGGAAGCCGCGAACATGGTCGATCTGGACAGCGATCCGACCAAGCTGCTGGATGTGGTGCAAATCGGCAAAGAGTTGCTGGTGACCCGTGGCGCGCTGACCACGTTCTCGATCGCCAACGACGTGGCCAAGTACTTTGCGATCCTGCCTGCGCTGTTTGCTTCGATCTACCCGCAGCTGGGCGTGTTGAACGTGATGGGCCTGAGCAGCCCGCAAAGCGCAATTGTGTCGGCCATCGTGTTCAACGCGCTGATCATCGTGGTGCTGATCCCGCTGGCATTGCGTGGGGTGCGCGTTCAGGCGGCCAGTGCCGCGCACTTGCTGCGTCGCAACTTGCTGATCTATGGCGTGGGCGGGCTGGTGGTGCCGTTTGTGGGCATCAAGCTGATCGACATGCTGCTCACGGCGCTGCATCTGGTTTAAGCATTGGAGGGTTACACCATGACTACTTTTCTACGTCCGGCCCTGAGCCTGATGCTGTTGATGACCGCCATAACCGGCGTGATCTACCCGCTGACCGTCACCGGCATTGCGCAACTGGCGTTCCCCGAGCAGGCCAACGGCAGCCTGGTGCGCGACAGCGCCGGCAAGGTGCTGGGGTCGGCGCTGATCGCTCAGGACTTCAGCGGTGACACCTGGTTTCACCCGCGACCATCGGCGGGGGCTTATGCCACCGTGGCCAGTTCGGCCAGCAATCTGGCGCCGAGCAACCCGACACTGGCCACACGGGTCAAGGACAGCGCCGCCCAGCTCGCCGTGCCGGGGCAGGGCCCGGTGCCCCTGGCGTTGCTGACCACCTCGGGCAGCGGGCTGGACCCGCACTTGCCACCAGAGGCAATACGCTATCAACTGGCCCGTGTAGCTGGCGCGCGCAATGTGCCGGTGCAGGCCGTCGAGCAGTTGGTGGCTGAACATACCGAACGGCCACTGGTGGGGCCGCCGGTGGTCAACGTATTGCTGTTGAATCAGGCGTTGGCGCAGCTCAAGAACTGACACCTTCATGTGTGGGAGCGGGCTTGCTCGCGATGGCAGCACTGCGGTTTATCTGACGACCGCATCGTTTGCATCGCGAGCAAGCCCGCTCCCACAGGTCACATACACACACCCGATTTACAGGTAAACCCATGAGTCATTCCGGTCGCGCCGATGCGCTGTTAGCTGATTTGCCCCGCGCAGGCCGTGGCCGGCTCAAGGTGTTCCTTGGCGCGGCACCCGGTGTGGGTAAAACCTACGCCATGTTGCAAGCCGCCCACACTCAACTGCGCCAAGGGGTCCAGGTGCTGGCCGGGGTCGTCGAAACCCACGGCCGCGCCGAGACCGAGGCGTTGCTCAACGGCGTGCCCCAGCAGCCCATGCTGCGCTCGGAATATCGTGGCGTGCAGCTCGAAGAAATGGACCTCGACGGTCTGCTCGCCGCCCGGCCCAAGCTGGTGCTGGTCGATGAGCTGGCCCACAGCAACGCCCCCGGCAGCCGCCATGCCAAACGCTGGCAGGACGTGCAGGAACTGCTGGCGGCCGGGATCGACGTGTACACCACGGTCAACGTCCAGCATCTGGAAAGCCTGAACGATCAGGTGCGCGGGATCACCGGGGTGCAGGTGCGCGAAACACTGCCCGACTGGATCGTGCAGGAAGCCTATGAGCTGTTGCTGATCGACCTGCCGCCCCGTGAACTGCTGGAGCGCCTGCGCGAGGGCAAGGTGTATGTGCCGGAACAGGCGCGGGCGGCGATTGATGCGTTTTTCAGTCAGACCAATCTCAACGCCCTGCGCGAACTGGCGATGCAAACGGCGGCGGTGTACGTCGATGATGAACTGGACAAGGGCTATCGCCAGCAGGGGCAGTCGGCCCCGGCGTTGCGCGGGCGCTTGCTGGTCGGGATCGATGGCGATGAGCATGCCGAGCGCCTGGTGCGTCACGCCAGCCGGGTCGCGGAACGTCGGCATCTGCCCTGGAGCCTGGTGCATGTGGACAACGGCACGGTGCGCGACGAGCAATCACGCCTGCGCCTGCAAAGCGCCCAGCAACTGGCCGAGCGCCTGGGGGGCGAAGTGGTCTTGCTGCGTGCCGGTGAAGTGGCCAGGACCCTGATCCAGCACGCCGCTGAACGCCGTGCCAGCTTGCTGCTGGTCGGCCAGTCGCGGCTGACGTGGCGCCGACGCCTGTTCGGTGGCGGGTTGGCGGCGCGCTTGTTGCGCGACTCCCATGGCCTTGAAATCAACGTGCTCGACAATGAGCAATCGCCCGCACCGACCGTCAGCCGTCGTGAACATTCGCTGGTGTGGTTTGACTATGGGCTGGCGCTGATTGCCACGGTACTGGCCAGCGCCCTGGCCTGGGGGGTGGCCAGTGTGTTGGCCCTGCCCAATATCTCCCTGGTGTTTCTGGCCGCTGTGTTGCTGGTTGCCGTGCGCAGCAGCCTGGGGCCGTCGCTGGCCTGTGCGGCGATGTCATTTCTGGCCTATGACTTTCTGTTCATCCCGCCCAACTTTTCTTTCAGCATTCAGCGCGAAGAAGACGTGCTCACCCTGGTGTTCTTTCTGCTGATGGCGGCATTGACCGGCAATCTTGCGGCCCGTCAGCGTCGTCAATTGCAGGCCTTGCGCGATACCCAGCAAGAAACCACCGAGCTGCTCGATCTGTCGCGCAAGCTCACCGCCGCCACCGACCGCAAGGCCGTGGTCAACGCTGCCAGTCAGCATTTGAGCGGCTGGAAAGAACTGGATGTGTGCCTGCTCAACCGCAATGGCGAGGGTGGCTGGGAGATTGAAACGGGCGGGCCGCTGCAGTTTTCCGAAGCCGAGCGCGCCGCTGCGGACTGGGCCTGGAGCCATGACCAGCCCGCGGGCAAGGGCACGGGGACGTTGCCGATGGGGCGTTGGTGGTGGTGGCCGATAAGCGCCGAGGAAGGGCCGCTGGCCTTGCTCGGCGTGTGCCCCAGGCAGGGGCAGTCGCTTAGCGGCCAGCGCCGTCGCTTGCTGATGGCTTTGAGCCAACCCCTGGCCCAGGCGCTGGCGCGCGCACGGTTGGCCCAGGACCTGGAAGCGGCACGCCTGCACGGCGAAACCGAGCAGTTGCGCAGCGCGCTGCTGGCGTCGGTGTCCCATGACCTGCGCACGCCGCTGACCAGCATGCGCGGCAGTATCGACACCCTGTTGGCACTGGGCGAGGCCATCCCCCTGGCCGATCGGCGCGAATTGCTTGAAGGCACCCGCGATGAGGCGGAGCGCCTGGACCGCTATATTCAGAACCTGCTGGACATGACCCGGCTGGGCCACGGTGCATTGAAGCTGGCCCGTGACTGGGTATCGCCCGCCGACATTGCGGGCAGTGCCCTGAACCGCTTGCGTGCGGTGCTGGCGCCCTTGCAGGTGCAGGTGGATGTGCCGCCGCAATTGCCGCTGCTCCACGTCCACGGTGCATTGATTGAACAGGCACTGGTCAATGTGCTGGAAAACGCCGCGCGCTTTTCACCGCCCCACGGCCAGCTGCAACTGACGGCTGGCGCAGACGAGGGTGAGCTGTGGTTTGCCGTCAGTGACCAGGGGCCAGGCATCCCGGAGGAAGATCGGGCGAAGATATTCGACATGTTTTACACCGCTGCCCGTGGCGATCGCGGCGGACAGGGCACCGGGCTCGGCCTGGCCATCTGCCAGGGCATGGTAGGCGCCCACGGCGGGCGTATCACGGTCGGCGACGGCATTGCCGGGCAGGGCACGTGCATCACCTTGTATCTGCCGGTCAGCACTCAGCCGGGCCTTGAGCATGAAGGACCGGAACGTGAAGACTGATACTCTGGGGCCATTCCTTTGCCACGATCCGAAGCCATGAGCCAGAGCGCGACTATTTTGGTCATCGATGATGAGCCGCAGATTCGCAAGTTCCTGCGGATCAGTCTGGTATCCCAGGGCTACACCGTGCTTGAGGCTGCGACCGGCGCCGAGGGCCTGAGCCAGGCGGCCCTCAAGCGACCCGACGTGATGGTGCTTGATCTTGGCTTGCCGGACATGGACGGCCAGCAGGTACTGCGTGAGCTGCGCGAGTGGTCCGGCATTCCGGTACTGGTTCTGTCGGTGCGCGCCAGTGAAGCGCAGAAAGTCCAGGCGCTGGACGGCGGGGCCAACGATTACGTGACCAAGCCCTTCGGTATCCAGGAGTTTCTGGCGCGGATTCGTGCGTTGCTGCGTCAGGCACCCGCGGGTGAGGCTCAGGAGGCGGCGCTTGAACTCGGCCCGTTGACCGTTGACCTGGCCTTTCGCCGGGTGTTGCTCGACGGTGTCGAAGTGGCGCTGACGCGCAAGGAGTACGCGGTGCTGGCCCAACTGGCGCGCCATCCCGGACGGGTCATTACCCAGCAGCAATTGCTCAAGGATATCTGGGGCCCTACCCATGTCGAGAACAGCCATTACCTGCGGATCGTTGTCGGCCATTTGCGCCAGAAACTGGCGGATGACCCGACCCGGCCCCGGTTTATCGTGACCGAGGCCGGGGTCGGTTATCGGTTGTTGGACGCCTCGTCCCTTTCGTAACGGTCCAGGGTGTCCCTGGCAATCATGCGCCCCAATGCGATCAGCTCCTGAGCCTTGTAGAACTCGAAAAACCGGCACACCCGCTTGGGCACGTTGATCAGGATATCGGGCGGGTAACCGGCAATCTTGTATTGCGCCAGTGAGGTTTGCATCACCTCGAAACTCTGGTTGATCAAGTCCAGCAGCGAAGCCGGGCCGACGTTGTCGACGATCACCGATCCGGTGGCCGACTTGGGCGAGCCTTGGGCGGCGGCAGGGCGGGCAGGTTGCGCCGAGTCGAGCCAGGGATTGGTCAGGGGCTCGACCAGCGGGTTGAGCATCTCCTGTTCCAGATTGAGCAATTGCTCGGCGTGCCTGTTGCGAAACGGCATGCGCGAACCCAGGGACGTCATCAGGTTGTCAAAGCGCCCTTTGAACGCGGCAGGGCGCTGGATGACAGGCAGTTGGTAGTTGCTGGGATGGGATGAATTCAGGTTGACGGCGATGATCAGGTCGCAATGGCTGGAGACCACCGGCACGATAGGGAGCGGGTTGAGCAGGCTGCCATCGACCAGCATGCGGTTGCCTTGCATCACCGGGGTGAACAGGCTGGGAATCGCCGCCGAGGCGCGCATGGCCTGGTGCAGGCAGCCTTCCTGAAACCAGATCTCCTGCTGATGGGTGAGGTCGGTGGCGACGGCGGTGTAGGGGATGCGCAGGTCTTCGATATTGATTTCGCCGACCATGTTGCGGATCTGGCCGAAGACTTTTTCGCCACGAATCGCTCCCAGTCGAAAGCTGACATCCACCAGACGCAACACGTCGAGGTAATCCAGGCTTTGAATCCAGTCGCGATACACATCAAGTTTGCCTGCGGCGTAGATCCCGCCCACCACCGCGCCCATGGAGCAACCGGCGATGCAGGCAATGTCATAGCCCCGGCTCTCAAGCTCTTCAATCACGCCAATATGGGCATAGCCCCGTGCGCCACCTGAGCCCAATACCAATGCAATACGTTTTTTCATGAGCCCAACCTTTGCCTGACAATGACCCACAATGCCTTTTTGTGGCCCTGAGTGACAGCTTTTGGCATGAACGCGTATCTACAAGCTAGGCTAGTGCCTTGTAGCCATGATGGGTAGGCGCTGTCTGTTTTTTGATTGTGGCGTTGTGGCACTTTTAGGCGGGTTGTTCGTCTGAGAGTGCACTGAACCTTTATTCCTGAGGAAAACAACATGAAAGCATGGATTTGTGTGCCGTTGATTGCACTGGCATTGGCAGGTTGTGCGGGCACCAAGGCGTACCGTGATACGTGTGCGACCAACCTTGATGCGGCCTGGCATGAGCTGGACCTGGCCAAGGCGGAAGGTTTTGCCGGTACTGTCAGCTACTCCAAGGCCTTGTCCTTGCTGACCGCAGCCAAAACCCAGCAGCAATTCGAAGCCTTTGAGGGTTGCACCAAAAAAGCCGAGAAGGCACGTTTCTATATTCGTGAATCCCGCGCCGGACGTTGAGCCGGCGCAGTGAAGGTGGAGGGTGAGGATGTCTGAGCTGGTTGACCGGATTGTTGCAAACGTTGTGCGCCTGGAGGTCAGGCTGCTGGCCTGCCAGGCGCGTCTTGAAGCCGACACGGACCCTGAGGCCCTGCATGATCTGCGCACTACGGTTCGCCGTTTGCGCAGCCTGCTGCGGCCATTGCGCGGGTTGCCGGGCGTGGTGCAACTGGAAATGTCGGCGGCCCAGGTGGGCACATTGACGACCCCCTTGCGCGACCTTGAAGTGCTGGCGGCGCACTTGCAGCAGCAGGGCTTCCCGACTCAGGCACAACGGCGCCTGCAACAGTTGTCCGGCAGTTACGCCCGGGTGGCTGACAGCGAGCAGCTGGCTCAGCTGTTGATGATCCTTGATGTGTTTCCGCGCTTTCTGCGGGCCGCCGAGCGTGAAAACATGCTGCGCGGTTTGCGTAAGCGGATCGAAAAGGTGCTGGAAAAACAGTGGCAAACCCTGGAGGCCGCCCTCAATGATCCGGGCCATGACCGCCATCGTGTCAGGTTGTTGATCAAGCGCGTGCGCTACGCCGCAGAGGCTTACCCTGAGTTGAATCAGTTACCGCCTCTGGTGGTGACGCGACTCAAGGGCGCGCAACAGGCCCTGGGTGAGTGGCACGATGCCTGGCAGTGGTTGTTGCAAGCCGAGCAGCAGGCCGATTTGCAGCCCTGTGTTGCTCAATGGCAGGCAACCCTTGAGCGGGGTGAAAAACGGGCTGACAAGGCGCTGATCAAATTGAGTGCGGCGTGCTTTCACTCCTGATATTTGTCCGATTCAGCACTGTGCAGAGTCAGATCGATGGGTAGTATCCCGTCATATTTTTCTGTTTTGAGGTGCTCATGCAGTTTTGCGAATTGGTTGCGGCGGTGCGCAATACGCCCCTGAACGTCACAATCCCGGCAGACTGGGGGCAGGGACGTGCCAGCTTCGGCGGATTGGTGGTGGCCTTGCAGTACGAAGCCATGCGCGCCCATGTGTCTGTCGAGCGGGCCTTGCGCTCGCTGGCAGTGAGCTTTGTGGGCCCGGTTGCCGCCGATGTGCCGATCAGCTTTGAGGTCGAGGTGTTGCGCGAAGGCCGGGCCGTCAGCCAGGTAGTGGGCCGCGCCGTGCAGAACGGTCAAGTGATGACGCTGGTGCAAGCCAGTTTTGGCGCGTCGAGGGAATCAGCGGTGAGCGTCGACAGCGTGCCGGCCCCGGAAATGAAAGCGGTGGCGCAGTGCCCGCTCTTGCCCTACATCAAGGGCATCACCCCGGAGTTCATGGGGCACCTGTCCATGGCCTGGGCCGTTGGTGCATTGCCGTTTACGGGCCGCGGGACGCGAGAAATGGGGGGTTGGGTGCGTCTTGCCGGGGAGGTTCAGGATGAACCCCTGACTGAAACCCACTTGCTGGCACTGGTCGATGCCTGGCCACCTGCGCTGCTGCCACTGCTGAACAAGCCGACAGCGGGCAGCACGCTGACCTGGACCATCGAATTTGTGCAGCCATTGCCCAAGGCCAGCACGCTGGAGTGGTGCAAGTACCTGGCGGTCATCGAGCATGCCCGTGACGGCTACGGCCATGTGGCGGCCAACCTGTGGGCGCCGGGTGGCGAGCTGATTGCAATCAGTCGCCAGACCGTAGCCGTTTTCGGCTGATCAAAAGGTCTGGCTGTTCTCTTGCGTGCGGCCCTGGTGTTGCAGGATCAGCGCCGCAAACAAGGCCACCAGGCCGATCACCGCGCTCGTGGCGTTTTCACTGAACACGCCCGACACCAGCAGTAGAAAGGCCACCACCATAATGGGGATCGCGATCAGGTTGATGGCCTGATGCGTGCTGCCCTGATGGCTTTGTGGGTTCGAGCGCCATTGCCAGGCCGGTAAGTTTGGATGACGTTTGCCCATGATTGCTCTCCTTGTTCGAGGGTTCAGTTGTCGCTGAACCGGATAAACAAATCATAGATTTATGGCCGCCCCACGGCGAATCAACAATGGCTATTGGCCTTATAGTTTTAACTGACCAATGGCTATGTTCAGTTGAGCGGCCAGGGTTGCCAGCTCATTGCTGGTGGTAGCCGACTCGACGGTTTGTTGCACGGTGTTTTCGGTGACATCACGGATGCTCACCACGGCGCGGTTCATCTCTTCTGCCACCTGGCTTTGCTGCTCGGCAGCCACGGCAATCTGCGTGTTGCTTTCACGCATCTGCGCCACGGCATGAGTGATTTCGGCCAAGGCCACGCCCGCTTCCTGGGCCTGCTGTACGCAGTCGTCGGCCTTGAACGAGCTTTCCTGCATGAAGTCACCGCGTCACGGGTGCCCGCCTGCAGGGCCGAGACCATTGTGGTGATTTCATCGGTGGAGGTTTGCACGCGTTTGGCCAAATGCCGCACTTCATCGGCGACCACGGCGAAGCCCCGGCCCATTTCGCCTGCGCGAGCGGCTTCAATCGCTGCGTTCAAGGCCAGCAGGTTGGTCTGTTCGGCAATGCTGTGAATCACACTGACGACGCTGTTGATCTTCTGACTGTCCTGGGCCAGTTGCTGGATCATCTCGGCAGTGGTTTGCACCCCGGTGGACAGGCTGGCGATGGATTGCTGCACGCGGCTGACCACCTGCTGGCCGCTGCCGGCCAGGTTGTCTGCTGTCTGTGACAGGTCGCGGGTGGCGCCCGCGTGTTGCGCAATGTGATAGACGGTGGCCGTCATTTGATTGATCGCGGTGGCGGCCTGGTCCGTCTCGCTTTGCTGGCCGAGCATGCCGTGGCGTACCTCGTCCATGCTGCTGGCCAGGCGGGCGGCACCGGCATCCAGTTGCGCGGCGGTTTCGGCCACGGTATTGACCACGCGCTGATAGCCGGCCTGCATGGCGTTGAAGGCGCTGGCCATCTGCCCGACTTCATCGGTACAGGCCAAGGGAACCCGGGCGGACAGATCGCCGGTTTGCTCGACATGCAACATCACGTCTTTCAGGGTATTGAGCTGGCTAAGCAGAAAACGGATCAGCAATTGCGAGGCGCAGAGCATGGCCAGCATCAGGATCAGCACTGCGCCTGCATAGTTGGGCAGTCGCTCGACAAATACCTGGGCCAGGCTTGGCGTATAGGCCAGTACCGCGATTTTTTGTCCGTCATCGCGGGTCAGCACATCGGCGCCCAACAACAGATCGTGGCCGAACAGCGGCATGGGATTGATCGAAATCCAGCCCTTGGCGCTGTTTAGCTGTGGCAGGGGTTGATCGTCGACGCTGGCGATCTGGTTGGGTTCAAGGCGCAGCAAGTGCAGGGTTTCAGGCAAGGGTTGCCCGGCGGGCCATGCCTTGAGCAAGTGCGCCTGGTCCCGGGCGTTGGCCTGGGCGGCGGCGCTGCGCGATTGTTGCTCAAGCTGCACGGCGTAAAGCACCAGCAGCAGGGTGGTGACAAACGCCACCCCGTTGACGGCCCAGAATTTGTATTTGAGCGAGATGTTGCTAAGCCAGGTACCCATGGGAGGTCTTCTCTGATTTGGCGCAAACAATATTGGCAAGGTGCCATCATTGTGCCGCTATTCAGTGACGATCTTGTTGATGTGGGTCAACCCTGCGGGTGAGACAAACTTCCTCGTCAGCGACTACTCAGATCAGGCGACCACCGGCAACCCGTAAAACGCCCGCGCACACGCGGTGGTGTGCTCAGCCAGGTCCTGTTCGCTCTCGCCACGATGCACGGCCACTTCACGAAGCACGTCGGTCAGGTAAGCCGGTTCGTTACGGCCATTTTTCGGTTTGGGACGCAAGGTACGGGGCAGCAAGTAGGGCGCGTCACTTTCCAGCATCAGGCGACCCCGGGGGATGTCCCGTACCAGCGGGTGCAAGTGGGTGCCGCGGCGCTCGTCGCAGATCCAGCCGGTAATGCCGATGTGCAGGTCCAGATCCAGATAACTGAACAACGCCTTTTTCTCGCCGGTGAAACAGTGCACTACGGCGGCGGGCAGGCGATCGTGGAAGTCGCGCAGGATTTCCAGTAACCGCTGGCTGGCATCGCGCTCATGCAGAAAAACCGGTAACTGCAGATCAACAGCCATTGCCAGGTGTTCTTCCAGCACTTTTTCCTGCTGGGCACGGGGCGAGAAGTCACGGTTGAAATCCAGGCCGCATTCACCGACGGCGCACACACCGGGCTCCTTGAGCAAGGCTAGCAAGTGTCGGGCGCTGTCGCCGTTCCAGTCACTGGCCGAGTGCGGGTGAATGCCGGCGGTGGAGAACAGTCGCTGACCGCTTTCATCCAGCTCGCGGCACAGTTGCAAGGCCTGTTCGCTGCCTTCAACGCTGGTGCCGGTCAGCACCAATTGGCACACGCCAGCCGCGTAAGCACGGTCCAGGACCGCCTGGTGTTTGCCGTCGAAGCTTGGATTGGTCAGGTTGACGCCGATATCGATGAGTTGCATGGTGCTACCTCAGGCCACAAGCCGCGAAGCATATCAGAGCTGTAGATTTATAAGAAAAACCAAGAACTACAGACAGTTATGGTTGTCTTTGAATGCCGCAACAACGCAATGCCCGGTTTTCTTCAGGGCGCATTGACTGTTTTGCGCGCTGTTTCCAGCGCTTAAAAGCCCCAAAAAGGGCAACCGGTTGTCGGTTAATCCGACAGGGTGCTGGGCTGTATTCTTTCCGGAGAACGGATGACAAGACCAACGCTATTGATTGCGCTGTGCCTGATGCTGATGCCACTCCCGGCACTGGCACGACTGGCCGGACCCTTGCAGGTCGGGCAGCCGAGTCAGGTCCGCGATCTGGCGCAAATCCGCAGCAGTCAGGTGCTGCGGGTGCTGGTCAATCAAAGCCGCAACAGTTCGGGTGAAGTGCAAGGCCAGGCCATTGGCGTTGAATACCACCGCCTGCGGGCGTATGAACGCTTTCTGAACAGCCATGCCCGCGACGGCCAGGAAGTCACCCTCAAGATCATTCCCAAAGCCAAGGACCAGCTTCTCGGGGCCTTGTCCCGTGGAGAAGGCGATGTGGTTGCGCCGGGGGAACTGATCGATTTCAAGCCCACCCGCGCCATCAGCGCCAGTGACCCGATCGTCGACGATGTGCCGTTGCTGCTGGTGGGGGTCAAGGGCGAGCGCCGCTTTACCCACCTGGAACAACTGTCGGGACGCACGGTGGCGTTGACCACGGGCAGTGCAGCGGGTGCCGCGGTCAATTTGATCAATCAAAAGCTGGCGCTGCGCAAATTGCCGCCGGTCAGGATCGAATGGGTAGACCCGACTCTGGCCGTGGAAGATGTGCTGGAAATGGTGCAGGCAGGCATTTTTCACCTGACTATCGTTGAGCGCCCGATTGCCGAGCGCTGGGCCACGTTGATGCCCAAGCTGCGTTTTGACCGCAAGGTGCTGGTCAGCGAACCCGAAGCGATGCGCTGGTACGTGCGCCGTGATGCCTCGATGTTGCGTGCCAGTATCGACCGCTTTCTGGACGGCTATAAGGCACCGGCCGATCAGGATGTGGCGTTTGAGCGGGTTTATCGCCGCTTGTACCGGGTGCATTACCCCTTGGCCCGAGCCGACCGGCAGAAGCTTGAAAAACTGCGTCCGGTGTTGCAAAAGCATGCCCGGCAGCAGGGGATGGACTGGTTGAACCTGGCGGCACTGGCGTTCAAGGAATCTACCCTTGACCCGAATGCCAAGGGCGTTGGCGGGGCGACGGGGCTGTTGCAAATCACCCCCTCTGCGGCGCAACGGGTGGGGGTCAACAATATTCAAAACGTCGATAACAATGTACAGGCCGGTGCCCGGTACCTGGCGTTAATCCGTCGCAAGTTCTTTGCCAGCCCCAAACTCAACGAGCGCGAGCGCATGGCCTTTGTCCTGGCGGCCTACAACATGGGCCCCGAGCGGGTACAAGGCATGCGGGCCGAGGCCCGGCGGCGCGGATTGAACCCTAATCAATGGTTCTTTCAGGTTGAACGCATTGCCATGGAGCAGGTGGGAATGGGCGCTGTCAGCTATGTTAATAGCGTGAATAAATACTATTTGGCCTTTGATCGGGAGCGCGACTCCCTGGAACCCGCAAAAGCTGAACTGGCTTCACGCAAGTAATCGAATAAACTGATAGTTATCTTGGGTTTATTCGACTTTTAACATTCTAAAAACTGATTAGTATGGCGAGCATTCCCCAACTGATTACCTAAAGGATTCCACCATGAGCAAATTGATCCATACCGTACTGGGCAGCCGCGCAGGTTATGGTTTGACTGTTTTGCGTATTTTCGTAGGCATCATCTTTGCTGCTCACGGTTCGCAAAAACTGTTTGGCTGGTTTGGCGGCGGCGGGTTGGCAGGAACCGCGCAATGGATGGAAAGCATCGGCCTGGCACCGGGCACGCTGATGGCAGCGCTGGCGGGCGGTACCGAGTTTCTGGGTGGTCTGGCGCTGATCGTGGGGCTGCTGGCGCGACCTGCGGCATTGGGCCTGACGTTCACCCTGCTGGTGGCGATCTTCTCGGTGCATATCCACAACGGTCTGTTCATGGCCAACAACGGTTATGAATTTGCCCTGGCCTTGCTGGGCGGCACTATTGCGGTCTTGTTCGAAGGTGCAGGCAAGGTGTCCCTTGACCGTGCGATAACCGACTGAAAACCGAATGTTCGCCAAAAGGCCCGCCCAGCGCGGGCCTTTTTCGTTTTACTGGATTGTTGACAGTTGTAAGCCGGTTTATCTAGGATGTTTTCTTGCGCCGATTTAAACAGCTACTTGCGGGGCGCCAGAGGGGCCAGGGACCGTCTAAGAGGCTTGAAGCACGCCTCGAAATACCGCTAAAGCGCTGGTTCGGTGATGCCTCTCACCTGCCACGCAGAATCTTGAGGCGGAGAACCGATACATGAGTCACCCACGTCCCCTAGTACGTCTTGCGCCGATCTCGGCCAGTCCTGCCTTGCGCAACCCAAAAATCCTCCTGGGCGGTAAACACCAGCCCACACTGCTGCGTTGCCTGGATGGCTGGCCGCGTCGCAAGGGGCGGGCTACTGCGTTTTTGATCCAGTTTGTGGAAGAGGGTGATCAGCTGGCGCGATTTGCCGCTGACAGTTTCGACCTGGCAGTGATCCAGTCCCCCGGCGCCGATGATGCCGAGCGAGTGATTCACCACCTGACCCGCGTGTGCCGTCAGGGGTTGATAACCCTGCGTTGAATCCACCTGTAGCCCTGTAGTCGCTGACGAGCTCCGCGAGGCTGCGTTCGGCGGCGCAGCCGTCGTAAACCTTGCGGCTCGATGTGTCAGGTATAGCGCGTATTCAGGGCTTACGACCGCTGCGCGCTCGGACGCAGCCTCGTTCTACTCGTCAGCGACTACAGGGCCACGGGGTTTCAGAGTTACAGTGTTTTCAAGCAACAAAGTAGCGACAGGCTTCGTGGTTCAGAATCTATCCAGGCGGTAGGGCTCCAGTGCCGGTAAATCACGGGAGCTACCGGGCAATGCTAACTGCGTAATCATTTCTGCAGTCACCGCTGCCTGGGTCAGGCCCAGATGCTGATGACCGAAAGCAAGCAGCACCTTGCCGTCGCACACGGTGTCGATGATCGGCAACGAGTCTGGCAGCGACGGCCGAAAGCCCATCCAGGGCGTGGCGGCTTCTGCGCTCAAGTCCCGACGGAACAACCCTTTGCTCAGTCGATGCAGCTGCCAGGCGCGCTCCATGCTCGGTGGGGCCTGCAACCCTGCGAACTCAACCGTACCCGCCAGCCTCAGACCATCAGTCATCGGGGTCATGATGAACTTGCGCTCCAGCGAGGTGACGGCAAAAGGCAGCCGGCCATGTTCGTGGGGCAGCATCAGGTGATAGCCGCGCTCGGTATCCAGAGGGACCTTTTTGCCGGTCAGCTCGGCAGTGAGTTTCGCCGAGTGGGCGCCGCAGGCGATCACTACCCGCCGGGCCGTCACACGGCCCTGAGGGGTAACCAGGTTCACGCCGGCCTCGCTCAGTTGCCCGCCCGTGACCGGTTGCTTGAGGAACTGCACACCGCAGGTTTTGGCGGCGTTCACCAGTTCGCAGACCACGCGATAGGGGTCGATAAAATGCCCGGTAGCCGGAAAAAACAACCCGCCCTGAATCTGCTCGCTGAGTTGCGGTGCGGTCTCGTGGACCGCCCTGGCCTGCCAGAACTCGACCGGTACCTGTTGCTGACGCATGCGCGCCTGAAGTGCTTCTAGCGCCGGGCGCGATTCAGGTCGCTCGTAGACCAGCAACGAGCCGTCCTCCCTCATCAGGCCGGGGCAGTCAATGCCGTCGAGCAGCCGGTGCCAGGCCTGCAGGCTGCTCTCGTTGAGGGCGCGGATACCGGCGACGGTGCGCTGGAATGGCGCCGGGCGCAGGTTCAGCAGCAGGCGGGTAAACCAGGGCAGGGCGCGGGGCATGTATTTCCAGTCCAGGCGCAGGGGGCCCATCGGGTCCATGAGCATGGCGGGCAAGCGCTTGAGAATGGACAGGTCGGCAATCGGGAATACCTGTTCGGTTGCCAGGTGCCCGGCATTGCCGAACGAAGCACCCTGGCCCGGTTCCTGTTGGTCGATGACCACCACCCGCAGGCCCTGGCGCGCCAGCTGCAGGGCGCAGGCGACGCCGATAATGCCAGCCCCGACCACTGCAATGTCAGGGGTCGGGTGCGCGCTGTTCGAGCTGAAATGATCAGGCATTGGGTTGGGCTTCTCTGTGGCCATCGAGCAGGCGACGCAGTTGCAGAGGATTGTCATGCTTGAGTGCGCTGGGCAACAAGCTGTCCGGGAAGTCCTGATAGCAGACCGGGCGCAGGAAACGCAGGATAGCCGCAGTGCCGACCGACGTGGTACGGGTGTCCGAGGTGGCCGGGAAAGGACCGCCGTGGACCATCGCGTCGCACACCTCAACCCCGGTAGGCCAGCCGTTGACCAGCAGGCGTCCGGCTTTGCGTTCCAGAATGGGCAGCAAGGCCCTGGCACCTTCCAGGTCTGCGTCATCCAGTTGCAGGGTGATGGTCAACTGACCTTCCAGATGCTCGAAGACCTGGCGGATTTCTTCATCATCGGCGCATTGCACGACCAGCGACGCGGCCCCGAATACCTCGGCCTGCAACGCCGGATCGGCGATAAAGTCCCGGGCCCGGGTGACAAACAGGTGGGCCTGGCATTGGTTGGGTGTATCGCCTTTCAAGCCTGCTGCGGCTTCTTGCGCGCTGCTCAGTTCGTGCAGCGAGCCGACGCCAGCTTCATACGCCTGGAAAATCCCGGGGGTGAGCATGGTCTGCGCAGGGCTGCTCTTTACCCGCTCGGCTGCGGCGCTGATGAATAGATCCAGAGCGGGGCCCTGGTGGGCAATGACCAGCCCCGGGTTGGTGCAAAACTGGCCAGCCCCTTGGGTCAGGGAGGCCACAAAGCCTTGTGCCAGGGCTTCGCCGCGAGCCTGTAGCGCGCCAGGGAAGAGCACGACGGGATTGATCGAACTCATTTCCGCGTACACCGGGATGGGTTCGGGGCGCGCCTGTGCCGCCTTGCACAAGGCCAGGCCACCGCTGCGAGAGCCGGTAAAGCCGACGGCTTTGATGCGGGGATCGCTGACCAGGGCAATGCCCACCTCGCGACCGGAGCCGAACAGCAGCGAAAACACACCGGCATGCAGGCCCGATTTTTTCACCGCCCGTGCAACCGCATGGCCAACCAGTTCGCTGGTGCCGGGGTGAGCGCTATGGGCCTTGACCACCACCGGGCAGCCAGCGGCCAGGGCCGATGCGGTGTCGCCACCCGCGACGGAGAATGCCAGCGGGAAGTTGCTGGCACCGAACACCGCCACCGGCCCGAGGGGCACCTGGCGTTGACGCAGGTCTGAACGGGGCAGGGGCTGACGCTCTGGCAAGGCACTGTCTACCCGGACATCGAGCCATTCACCGGCGCGTACGGTGCGGGCAAATGTGCGCAGCTGCTGGCAGGTCCGGCCACGCTCACCGACGATGCGCGGGCGCGGCAAGCCTGACTCGCTCACGGCACGGTCGATCAACTCATCGCCCAGGGCTTCGATTTCATCGGCAATGGTTTCGAGGAACGTGGCGCGAGTCGCCAGGGGTGTTTCACGAAAGCTGTCAAAAGCTTCCCAGGCCAAGGCGCACGCCAGCTCGACATGTTCGCCGGTACCGCCGGGGTAGGCCGGATCGAGCGCAGTGCCGGTGGCGGGGTTGATCGCGCGGATGGCTTCGCGGCTACCGGTGATGGCTTGCTGACCGATCAGCATGTTGCCTGTCAGAGTCATGACGTGTTCCTGGGAAAATGGGTTGGGGCGCGAGCAAGGCGGCGCACCTGATGTGCGCCGCGAAGCCTTAGGCGATGCTCTGTTCTGCGGACCAGTTTTTGTACCACTGGCGGAACAGGGTGTACTGGTTCTCGGCGTAATGGCGCTGGGCATCGCTGAGCGCGTCGGTTTCGTTGAAGTGCAGGGTGTATTCGGTGTCGCCATTGAGCACCATCAGGTGCTTGTAGTAGAGCACCAGGTCGGTGCCTTCATCGAATGACGAGAGCACGCCAAGGGCGGCTTCCAGCTCGCGGGCCAGACGGCGGGCCTTGGGATCGCCGGTGGCGGCCTGCTTGCTCAGGGCTACCAGTTGCAGCACTTCCCGTGGCAGGGCGTTGCCGATACCGGTGATGGCGCCGGTGGCGTTGCAGTTGACGAAACCGTGGACCACTTGGGTATCGACACCGACCATCAGGGTCACGTCATCGTCCTTGGAGGTGATGTTTTCGGCGGCGTAACGCATGTCGGCAGCACCGCCGAACTCTTTGAAACCGATCAGGTTCGGGTATTCGCGGCGCAGTTCAAAGAACAGGTCGGCGCGGGTGGCGAAGCCATAATAAGGGCTGTTGTAGATCACCGCCGGCAGCTCTGGAGCCGCCTGCAGGATGGCGGCGAAATGGGCTTTTTGTGCAGCAGGCGAGGCTGCGCGGGACAGCAGTCGCGGAATCACCATCAGGCCCTTGGCGCCGACCTTGGCTGCGTGCGCTGCGTGGGACACGGCTTCGCGACTGTTTACGGCGCCGGTGCCGACGATGGTCGGGATGCCCGCAGCCACCAGTCGTGCCACACCTTCCTGACGTTCGGCTTCGGTCAGCAGTGGCCAGTCACCCATTGAGCCGCAGTAAACGACTGCGCTCATGCCGATGTCGATCAGTTCGCGGCCTTTGGCGACCAGGGCGTCGAAATCCGGCTTGCGCTGGGCGGTGCAAGGGGTCATCAGGGCAGGCATGCAGCCGGTGAAAATGTTGTCGCTCATTGTTGTAACTCCTGGAGTCGTTTATTCGGACGGGTGTGGAACCGGGGGCTTAAATGCCCCACGCGAAAGGATCTTTTTCGTCAATCAGCAGCGTGCTGTCGGCGGTCATGAAGGCCTGGCCGGTAATGAACGGGCGGATACGTTCGCCTTCCCACTGGTAGCTGCCGACGAACTGGCTGGCGGTAATGCTGGCTTGCACCCAGGGCTGGCCTGGAGCCAGTTTTCCATCGGCCGCCAGGCATGCCAGCTTGGCGCTGGTGCCCGTGCCGCATGGGGAGCGGTCGTAGGCTTTGCCCGGGCACATGACGAAGTTGCGGCTGTCTGCCTGGTCGTCGTCGGCAAACAGTTCGATGTGGTCGATCAGGGCGCCGTCTTCGCCGTGGATACCTTGGGCCTCCAGGGCTTTGAGCATCGCCCAGGTGTACTCGGTCAGGGCTTCGACGTTGTCCAGTTGCAGGGCATGGCCATGATCGGAAACCAGGAAAAACCAGTTGCCGCCCCAGGCGATATCGCCGAACACCTGACCGTGCCCCGGTACTTCAACGGCCACCTGCTTGCGGTAGCGGTAAGCGGGCACATTACCCACGGTCACGCTGCCATCCTCGTGCAGGGTGGCGCTGACCGGGCCGACCGGGGTGTCGATTTTGTGCACGCCGGTCTCGATCAGGCCCAGGTGGTGCAGCGAGGCAACCAGGCCGATGGTGCCGTGCCCGCACATGCCCAGGTAGCCGGCATTGTTGAAGAAGATGACGCCGCAGGTGGCATCTGGCGAAACCGGTTCGCAATACAGCGCGCCGACCAGTACATCATTGCCGCGAGGCTCCAGCAGGCAGGCCCGGCGCCACTGGTCATGCTGGTCGCGCAAGGCATCGCGCTTCTCGACCATGGTATGACCGGACAGTTGTGGAAAACCTTTGATCACCAGGCGGGTGGGTTCGCCGCCGGTGTGTGAGTCAATGATATGTACCTGCTTCATAAACCTATCCATTAGAAGAGAGCAGCGGCCGGGAGGTATGCAATGTCTTTAGATTGAAGGCCTGAAGAGGTTTGCGATTGATCTTTTCGGTTGATGCCGATGACGAAATCGGCACAATGGCCCAAGGCTGGTTTCGCACAGGTTGTGCAGTTTTGGAGTGAGATTCATGACGCAGAATGCTTTTGCAGCCCTGTGCCAGGGGAGCGACCTGAGTCGTCCCGAGACCCTTGAACAGTTGCTGTCAGGCGTGGCGCTTTTGCTGCCGATGCTGGATGTGATTCCCAATGCCGCGATCTTTATCAAGGACATTCAGGCGCGCTACGTATTGGCCAACCGCACGCTGGTGCAGCGTTGCGGCTTGAAGCAGTTGCAACCCCTGCTGGGCAAAACCAGCGCCGATGTATTTCCTGAGCAATTGGGGCCTGGCTATACCGAACAGGATCGACGCGTGCTGGAGCAGGGGCTGGTGCTGGAAGATCAGCTGGAACTGCATTTGTACGGGAGCCGGGAGCCGGGCTGGTGCCTGACGCACAAGCGCCCCCTGTACAACCGGGACGGTGCAATCATCGGCCTGGCCGGGATTTCGGTTGACCTGCAGTCGGCCAGTGACACTCACCCGGCTTATCAGCGGCTGGCGGCGGTAGACGAGCATATCCGCCTGCATTTCAACCGTCGCGTCACCCTGGGCGAGTTGACGCGCATTGCCGGGATTTCAGTGGCGCAACTGGAGCGGTACTGCAAGCGGGTGTTCCACCTTACGCCGCGGCAGATGATTCAGAAGGTTCGTCTGGAGCATGCTCATCGGCTGTTGCTGACCGATATCCCCATCACTGAAGTTGCCCTGCAGTGCGGCTACACCGACCACAGCGCGTTCACCCGACAGTTCAAGGCATTGACCGGCTTCACCCCGCGTCAGTACCGACAGGCCACGGCACCCTGAGCGCTACGGGTAGTCAATCGCGACGATGTACACCCACTGCTCCCCGGTGGGTGTCTGTACCTGGACTTCGGCATCCAGCGCCTTGCCGATCAGCGCCCGGGCAAGTGGGGAGTCGATGCTGATCAGGCCTTGCTTGAGGTCAAGCTCATCGGGCCCGACGATGCGGTAGCGCGACTGTTTGCCGTCTTCATCTTCAATGGTGACCCAGGCGCCGAAATAAACCTTGTTCGGATCGCTGGGTTTTTCGCTGACCACCTTGAGGCTTTCAAGGCGCTTGGTCAGGAAGCGCACGCGGCTATCGATCTCGCGCAGCATTTTTTTGCCGTAGGTGTATTCGGCGTTTTCAGAGCGGTCGCCCTGGGCTGCGGCTTCGCTGACAGACTGCGTCACCTGGGGCCTGCGCACGTGCCACAACTCGTGCAGCTCGGCGCGCATCCGCGCTTCACCTTCAGGGGTGATCAGCGCGGTGCCGGCAGGGCGGGGAGGGCGATAGCGGCTCATGGGCAATCCGTGTGCAGAGGAGGGCGCGAGTCTATCAGCCCTCGCGCAACACTGTCAGCGGGCTGGCATTGAGCGCTCTGCGCGTCCCAAATACGCCTGCACCCCCCACCATCAAGGCGCCCAGCACCGGCAACAGCAGCAGCCACGGGTGCGGAGACCACGGCAGGTCAAAGGCAAAGCGGTAAAGCACCAGGCTGACCAACTCGGCGCCTAACGCTGCGAGCAAGCCGCTGGTGGCACCCAGCAGGCCGAACTCGATGCGCCTGGCCTTGATCAGCAACTGCCGCTCGGCGCCCAATGCCCTGAGCAGGGCGCCCTGGCGAATGCGTTCATCCAGGGTGGACTGCAAGCCGGAAAACAGCACCGCCATGCCCGCTGCCAACACGAACAGCAGCACGTATTCCACCGCGATAGTCACTTGCGCCAGGATGCTGCGCAACTGCTCAAGCAGGGCATCGATGGGCAGAATGGTCACGGCCGGAAAGCGGCGCGACAACTCGATGACTTCCTTGTCGTGCCCCGGAGCCAGGTAAAAGCTGGTGAGGTAGGTGGCCGGCAAGTCCTGCAAGGTGCCGGGTTGGAAAATCATGAAGAAGTTGGGCTGGAAGTTGTCCCAGTTGATGCTGCGCAAACTGGTGACCTGTAC
Source organism: Pseudomonas sp. MF06569 (assembly GCF_059862735.1). Lineage (NCBI taxonomy): Bacteria > Pseudomonadati > Pseudomonadota > Gammaproteobacteria > Pseudomonadales > Pseudomonadaceae > Pseudomonas > Pseudomonas sp. MF06569. Next base: position 329,559 of record NZ_JCBCUZ010000002.1, read on the forward strand.
TTCACGGTTGACCCCGGCCACGGTGAAGATCAGGCGATCGCCCAATTTCAGCTTCAGGCTTTCGGCGACTTTGGCTTCGACCGAGACGCCGGGTACATCGGCGGCTGGCTGTTGGGTCCACCAGGTGCCTGCGGTCAATTCGTTGTCCGCAGGCAGGTTGGCCGCCCAGGTCAGGCTCAAATCGCGCTGAATGGCCCGGTCACCGCTGGAGTCCTTGCTGACGATGTCTTGCACCGGCTCGCCATTGATACTGATCAAGCGCCCCGGAATAACCGGGTACAGCGGCGCAGCCTGAGCCTGTAGGGTCATCAGGTGGGCGCCGAATGCGTCCTTGTCGGCGGGCAGGATGTTGAGGGCAAAGTAGTTGGGCGCGTCCTTGGGCAACTGGTTTTGCCAGGTGTCGAGCAGTTCGCCGCGCAGCAGGGCGATCAGGCCCATCGACAGCAGGATCAGGCCGAAGGCCAGGGCCTGGCCCGCGGCTGCCAGCGGGTGGCGCAGCAACTGGCCCAGCCCCAGGCGCCAGGGCAGCGAGGCGCGTGCCAGCAGGCGGCGCAGGCTTTGCAGGCCCAGCAGCAGTATGCCGCCCAGCACCAGCGCGGCAATCACGCCACCCCCCAGCAGGGCGAACGTCAGCACCAGATCGAGGCTCATGCGCCACATGATCAGGCCCAGTGCCAGCAGCGCCGCACCGTAGACGGTCCAGGTGCTGGCCGGGACCGGCAGCATGTCGCGTCGCAAGACCCGCAGCGGCGGTACGCGACCCAGTGCAGCCAGTGGCGGCAATGCGAAACCTGCCAGCGCCACCAGCCCGGTGCCCATCCCGGCGATCGCCGGCATCAGGCCGCCGGGCGGCACGTCAGAGGGCAGCAGGTCGTGCAGCAGGGCGAACAGTCCGAGCTGGGCCAGCCAGCCAAGCACGGCGCCTGCAAGGCTGGCCAGCAGCCCGAGCACGGCCAGTTGCAAGGTGAACAGCCACAGGGTTTCGCGCCGCGACAGGCCCAGGCAGCGCAGGAGGGCACTGGCATCGAAGCGGCGATTGGCAAAGCGCGTTGCAGACAACGCCACGGCCACGCCCGCCAACAGGACCGCCACCAGGCTGGCCATGTTCAAGTAGCGCTCGGCCTTGCCCAGCGCCCCGCCGATTTGTTGATTGCCATCACGGCCGTCCAGCAGGCGCTGGTTGGGGTCCAGGCCGGGTTTGATTAACCCTCGATAGGATTCAAGGGCTGGCGCTTCACCTCGCCACAGTTCGCGATAGGTGACCCTGCTGCCCGGTTGGACGATCCCGGTGGCGGCCAGATCCTCCAGGTTGATCAGCACCCGCGGGGTAAGGCTGTACAGATTGCCGGCGCGGTCAGGCTCGTAAGTCAGTACGCGGGAAATGCGTACGGTTTTTGAGCCGACATCGATTTGATCGCCGATGTTGAGATCCAGGGCGGTCAGCAGTCGGGCTTCGGCCCAGGCTTCTCCGGGCCTGGGGCCACCGCCGGGTTGTTCTTCGGCATAGGGTTGGGGGGCGCTTTTCAGTTCGCCGCGCAACGGGTAGGCATCGTCTGCCGCCTTGATGCTGGACAGCTGAATGCCGTTGTCGGTAGCGATCACGCTGGCAAACTCGACCACGCGAGCGTGCTTGAGTCCCAGATCGGTACCGGCCTTGATTTGTTCTTCGCGGGCCGGGGAGCTGCCATCAAGCACCAGGTCGGCGCCCAGGAACTCGGTGGCGCGCAACAGCATCGCGCCATTGAGGCGGGCACCGAAGTAACCGATGGCGGTGCTGGCTGCGACCGCAACCAGGAGGGCAAAGAACAGCACGCGCAACTCGCCTGCGCGGGCATCGCGCAGCAATTGGCGTACGGCAAGGCTTAGCAGGCGCAACAGCGGCAGGCGTGCCATCAGGGCTCCAGAGGGCCGACCAGATGGCCAGCTTCAAGGCGGATCAGGCGACGGCAGCGATGGGCCAGGCGTTCGTCGTGGGTCACCAGCACCAGGGTGGTGCCGCGTTCCTTGTTCAGTTCGAAGAGCAGATCGGTGATGCGCTCGCCGGTGTGACTGTCCAGGTTGCCGGTGGGTTCATCGGCAAACAGTACATCCGGGTTGGCCGCAAATGCCCGTGCAATGGCGACCCGCTGTTGTTCACCGCCGGAAAGCTGGCGCGGTGAATGGCTCAGGCGCTGGCCCAGGCCGACACGTTCCAGCAAATGGCGGGCATGTTCGCGGGCGTCCTTTCGGCCCTCAAGCTCCAGGGGCAGCATGACGTTTTCCAGGGCGTTGAGGCTGTCGAGCAACTGGAACGATTGGAACACAAAACCCACGTGTTCGGCCCGAATCCGGGCTCGCTGGTCTTCGTCCAGTGTGCTCAGGGCCCGACCGGCCAGAATCACTTCACCTTGGCTTGGCAGGTCCAGGCCAGCCAGCAAACCCAGCAAGGTGGACTTGCCCGAGCCGGATGCGCCGACAATCGCCAGACTGTCGCCCTTGCTCAATTCAAGGTTCAACGGGTGCAGGATGGTTAACTCGCCTTCCGCGCTGGGAACCACTTTGCTAAGGTTCTGCGCGGTGAGAATACTTTCGCCCATGGAGAATCCAATGCGTGTGTGGTTTTTAAGTGCTGCTCTGGCCCTGATGTGCATGGCGCAGACGGCAACGGCGGGAACAATACTGATTGTTGGCGATAGTATCAGCGCGGCTTTCGGACTGGATACCCGTCTGGGATGGGTGTCTTTGCTCGAAAAGCGGCTCAAGGAGCAAGGATACGACGACCAGGTGGTCAACGCTTCGATCAGCGGTGACACCAGCGCTGGAGGGCTTGCGCGCCTGCCTGCGCTGCTTGCAGAGCATAAACCCGATGTGGTGATTGTCGAATTGGGTGGCAACGATGGGCTGCGTGGCCAGTTGCCAGCGCAATTGAAACAAAATCTTGCAGGCATGATTGACGCCTCCAAGCAGGCGGGTGCCAAGGTGCTGTTGCTGGGGATGCAGTTGCCGCCCAATTACGGTGCGCGCTACACCCAGGCTTTTGCCGCCGTGTATGGCGAACTGGCCAAGGAAAAAAACGTCCCGCTGGTGCCGTTTTTCCTTGAGGGCGTGGGGGGCAAACCCGAGCTGATGCAGGCCGATCGCATCCACCCGGCGGTCGGGGCGCAGGGGCTTTTGCTGGATAATGTGTGGCCGGCGCTAAAACCCCTGCTTTGATGCTTTTCTAGTGGCAGTGTTTCGGCTAAGGTGGCGCCCCCCCGATTTGGAGCCCCCGATGTCGCGTCCTGCCTGGTCTTTATATGCCTATCAACTGATCGAGCCTGACGAACAGCTCGATCTGTTCGCCTGCCAGGAGGTACGGGTGCATCTGGTGACGCGTCAATTGGAGCTGGGAGGCACCATTGACCGTACGTTGTGTGGCTCATTGCTGCCTGCCCAGCCGCGCTGGTCGGATGTCACGCGCAAGGTCTTTCAAGACCACCGGCTATGCCCGCTGTGCAGGGCAATTATCGAGTCCCAGCGGCGTGGCACCGAGCCTATCTGGCCAGAGTTACGCTTTGAACTATGATGTTACCTGTTTGATGCCCTAGCCGGCTCACGCTCCCCGTGGGCGCGGTGTACACTCCCTTTTTTGTCCCCCGTTGATTATGCGAAGGATGTTCCGGATGTTGTCGCGCCTACCTGCCGTCACCCGCTACCTGTCAGTTGCCGCACTTTGTGTTGCGGGTCCCGCTGTTGCGCTTGAATTCCCGCTGCCACCGCCTGGCGAAGATGTGGTCGGCGAAGTGCAGGTCATCAAGGGCAAGTACGAAGACTCCTTTGCTGATCTGGGAAACAAGTACGAACTGGGCTATTCGGAAATGATCGCAGCCAACCCGGGAGTGGATGCCTGGTTGCCGGTCAAGAAGAACCTGGATGGTACGATCGTCGACACCGATATCGTGTTGCCAACCCAGTTCATCCTGCCGCCGGGCAAGCGTGAAGGGATCGTGATCAACCTGGCCGAATATCGTTTGTATTACTTCCCCAAGGACCAGAACAAGGTCTACACCTTCCCGCTGGGGATTGGCCGCGAAGGTTGGGGCTCGCCTCTGGGCCAGACCAAGATCACCGCCAAGACACCCAATCCGACCTGGACGCCACCGGCTTCGATCAAGGCCGAGCACGCCAGAAACGGCGATCCGCTGCCCAACGTCGTGCCTGCAGGGCCTGACAACCCGTTGGGCCCTTTCAAGTTCACGCTTGGCATGCCGGGTTACCTGATCCATGGTTCGAACGCCAAGTTCGGCATTGGTACCGGAACCAGCCATGGCTGCTTCCGCATGCTGAACCAGAACGTGCTTGAAATGTCGCGAATGGTGCCTGTCGGAACACCGGTGCGAATCATCAACGAGCCGTACAAGATTGGTGTCAGCGGCGGCAAGGTCTTCCTTGAGGTCCATGAGCCGTTGAACGTCAAGGATGGCTCGCTGCTGGCCGTCAGCGACAAGTCCCATTTGACCCCTGAAGACTTGCAAAACAAGTACGCCGCGTTCATGAACTTTCTGCTCAAGCACAAAGCCCTGGAAAACAACATCCAGATAGACAAAGACAAGGCGTTCCCTGTTGTGGGTGCCGAGACCGGTATACCTGCAGAGATCGGCATATCCAATTCGCCAGTGGCGGATGGCCAGTCTCTGGATTACGTGCAGTAAAACGCACTAAAAACGCGCAATAAAAAGCCGCCGCGGTTAATACCTTCGGCGGCTTTTTTATTGCCTGCTTAGTGGCCGGCAGGCAATAAAAAAGCCGACCTATAAATAGGTCGGCTTGATAACAATCCCGAAGGACTATTACTTGCGGCTTGCTTTTTCAAGCATGCGCAGAGCGCGCTCGTTTGCTTCATCAGCAGTCTGTTGTGCTTTTTGAGCAGCAGCCAGAGCTTCGTCAGCTTTACGGTAGGCTTCGTCAGCACGAGCCTGGGAGCGAGCTGCTGCATCTTCAGTTGCAGTCAGACGGGCTTCAGTTTCTTTAGATACGCTGCTGCAACCGGTAGCCAGAACTGCGGCCAATGCCAGAGCAGAGAATTTCAGAACGTTGTTCATCGTGTTCCCCTTCAAGGACTTTCTAATTAAAGCTGCTCCTTCAAAGTGAGGAAACAGCCGGCGTACATAGTACCCATTACTTGTAGTAAGTAAAATGACCTAGCGCAAGAACCAAAAAAAATATTTGGCCAGCATTGTTGATGGGCTAGCTTTAACTGATTGTGCTTGTAAAACAGTCAGTTTGGAGTGCGGTCAGGGGCGTGCTCGTTGAGGGCACAACGTGACTTTAAGTGTGGTTCTACGTCATAGCCTCAACCTTCCGGAAATGTTCAGGGCTACTTTAAGGTTGTCGGGCTGACGAAACGTTTTAGCAGGCTTGTTTTGCGGACAATTGCCGACCCCATGAATTGAACATTTGCATTGAGAGTGGCTACTCTTTAATCAGGCCGGTTCACACATTCTGTGCTGGCAGCGCGTGCCTGATGGCGTAGTAGTTCCCTCGGCGGAAAAACAACAGTAAGGTAGGGGTCACGGTACAAGACCCGCGAAGGAGCAATGATGAGCGAGGCGTTGTCTATCCACCATGACCAGGCAGGTCACCAGTTTGAGACCACTGTCGACGGTCATCGTGCTTACCTGACCTACATGGATTTGGGCAAGCAGACTCTGGATATCTATCGCACGTTCGTGCCTAACGCCCTGCGTGGTCGGGGTATTGCGGCAGCATTGACGGAGCAGGCGCTCGATTACGCCGACAAGATGGGGTACGAGGTGATTCCTTCATGTTCGTATGTCGAACGTTACATGGAGCGTCACAAGCGCCCTCAGGCCAATACCTGAAACTAGATTCATAAAAACGCCGGGCTTGCCCCGGCGTTTTTGTGTCTGGCTACAACTGCACGGTGATGGCGCTGGTGGGGCGTGTGCAGCACAGCAGGATGTTGCCGGGTTGGGGTGTATCCAGTGGTTCTTCCAGATACTCCACGGTGCCCTCCTGCAGCCGGACCTGGCAGGTGTTGCACAGCCCCGCACGGCAGTTGAAGGCGGGTTCCAGCCCGGCCTGTTCGGCCAGTTCCAGCAGCGAGTTACAGCTTTCATTCCACATCACCCGGGTGCCGGACGGCATGAAGCAGACACTCAGGGTGTCGTCATCCGCGCGTGCAGCAGTCGTGACGATGGCAGGTTCTGCAACCGCACTGACTTCATCTTCTTCCAGCACGGCGGCCGGTCCAAAAAATTCATAGTGAATACGCTCCCTGGCGACCCCGAGGCTGCGTAACAGGCGCCAGTTTGCCTGCATGAACGGACGGGGACCGCACAGGTAGACATCGTAATCGTCCAGTGGCAGCAGCTGTTGCAGGGTTTGGCGCGTGATCAGGCCTTCGCTGTGATAACGCCCTCTGTCGTCTGCAACCGGGTTGCGGTAGCAAAAATGCACGGCAATGCCCGAGCGCCTGTCGGCCAGCGCCAGGACCTCCTCGCGCAAGGCATGTACCGCCCCGTTCTCGCAGGCATGCACAAAGTGCACGGCCCGACCGGATTGCTGGCTCAGGGTGTGGAGCATGCTGACCATGGGTGTCAGACCGACCCCGCCGCTGAACAGCAGCACAGGCCGGGTACTGATCTCGTCCAGCACAAACGTCCCGGACGGCCCCGCCACTTCCAGCAGGTCTCCCACCTGCACACAGTCGTGCAGATGGCTGGAGCCCAGCCCGGAGGGCAAATGGGGCTGGTCGAAGGGCGCAGGTTCGCGCTTGACCGAAATCCGCACCTGGCGCCCATTGGCAGCGCAGGCACTGAAGCTGTAATTGCGTAGCACCGTGCTGCGGTCTGTCAGTGTCAGGCGCAGTGTGAGGAATTGGCCGGGGCGAAAATCAAGCTGGCTGATACCGTCTGCGGGCGCCAGGACGAAGGAGGTGATGAGTGTACTTTCAGGTTGCTTGTCGATCACCCGCCAGGCGCTGAAACCCGGTGTTTGAGTGCTCATCTCAGGCCTCCACGGCATTCGGCATGGCGGACACCAGCGGAATCAGTTCCTGGGGTTGCTCAAGGGCAATCAGTCGCGCGAGATTGCGTCGAAACCGCAGCGGCCCCGCGTCGGAAGCCAGGTCAATATTCGGGCTGCGCTTGTGGGTCATGCCCTGATGCACAGCGCTGAGTACAACCCGGTCCTCGGCAAACGCGTGGCGCACGTCTTCGTCAAACTGACGGGAAATGTCCTCGTTGTCCTGGTCGAAATTACGCACTTGGAACCAGTAGTAGCGCGTGTTCGAGTCGTCGATGGGGGTCATGAAGTTGTAGGAGTTCATCAGGAATACCTGCTCATGCAGCGCGCCGTCATCGCTGCCTGTGCCCGCCGGGGTGAAGATGGCCTTGATGATGGCCTGTGCCGGGTAGTGGACTTCGTAGTGTTGCTTGCGATCACAGTGGCCGCTGAATTTGACGAACTTGGCATAGAAGGGCGCGACTTCAACGTCACGCATCCAGCGCGAAACGATCACGCCGACATCGGTCACTGTGGTTTGCAGCGGTTCCTGGGCACAGGCGGCATTGCCGAAAGAGGACTGGTGGACCCAGGCCACATGGGACGGATCAAGCAGGTTGTCGGTCATGTACAGGTAGTTGCAAGGAATGATCATGCTGTCGCCACGGTTCAGGCCCCAGTCAGGATCGCCCCACTCGGGTACGTGACAGATCTTGTCGGCATCGGCCAGTTCGGCGTCGCCCATCCAGATCCAGATCAGGCCGTAACGCACCTGCAGCGGGTAGCTGCGCACTTTGGCGCCTTTGGGCACATGGCTGCTGCCAGGGGCTTTTACGCAGCTGCCGGAGCAGTCGAAGGTCAGGCCGTGATAGCCGCACTCGATGTCATCACCTTTGCGTCGGCCCAATGACAGCGGCAGCTTGCGGTGCGGACACGCATCCTCCAGGGCTACCGGGGTGCCATCACCCTTGCGGTACAACACGACAGATTCGTTGAGCAGCTTGACCGCAAGCAACTCCTCACCCAACTCGGTTTCACTGGCTGCGACATACCACGCGTTGCGCATAAACATGCGGTCTCTCCTTATTATTCTGGTGGTGCCCTGTGCGAGGACGAGACCAGAATAAGAGGCATCGCATGAGTAAGAATAGAGGTCTAAAACTGTTGTGTGCTTTAGTTTTTCTTAACTGATAGGCATCGGATGCGCAAAAAAACTGTGGGAGCGGGCTTGCTCGCGATGCAAGCAACACGGCACATCCGGCACGCTGCGCTAATGCCATCGCGAGCAAGCCCGTTCCCACAGGACAAGGGTCTACCGGGTAAGTGACGCTAGCGCCCGCTCCCAGATCTGCCGCGTACGCACCCATACAAGCTCTTGCCAGTCAGGGTCGGCCGGGAAGAATTGCTCCAGCAGTTTGAGTTTGATCTGCCGGGCTTGCGGGCTGAACAGGTCACCGTGCAGGTGCAGCCACTGGTCGTCGCGCAACACCCCGTGAATCTGCTCGCCGGGATAGGTGCCGCATTCGATTACAAACGGCATCAACCGCACGTGCGGCAGGGCATCAATCAGCGCTTGCGAGGTGTACCCCGTAGCCGTGGCGGCGACGCCTGTGTCGCTGTGGCTGCCAGCACCGGTCATCAGGGTGAACAGCCACGGGCCAAACAGTCGCTGGGCATCCTCCAGTGCCGGATAAGGTGCCTGGGCGATGGTCATCAGCATCGGATGGCCGTAATCACCGGCACCGGTGTGCAGGTCAAAGCACATGACGCTGCTGGCGTGGGCCACATGCTCCTGCAAGATCGTGTGCAAGGTGCGATTCGACCAGCTGGCGCCATTGCCGCCGTAAAACAGCCCGTCGGGATGGTGATACTGGCCCGCTTCGACAATCGACATCACCGCCGACCAGCCGTCGCGCTGAACCCGTGCATTGAGCAGGGCATCGGCCTGTTCGCGTTGCGGTCCGCGCAGTTGGTCGCAGGTGTAGATCCCGTGCAACGCTTCGTAAGCCTGGTTGTCGGGCGGTGGCTGGTTGAAGTCCAGATGGTTGCGATTGAGGTCGATATTGTCTTCGTTGACCCGGCGCATCCAGGCCGTGCCCCACGGGTTGATCAGGTGAATCATCAGCACGGCGACATCATCGGGCAGGCTGCGCTCGCCAAAGGTCTGCAGCCATTGGCGCTGACAGTCGGAGCCGTAGTAACCCTCTACACCGTGGGTGCCGCTCAGGGCCACCAGCAAGTGTTTTGCCTGGGGGTTGCCAATGAGGGCAACGTCGGTGCCAAGCGCCTCGCCGAACGGGCCGCGAAGCGGATGCGGGTACTCGTAAAGTTGTGCGCCTGCCTCGTTGGCCGCCGCCAGGAACTGCTCACGCTGGAGGGTAAAACTGCGGTGTGAAGGGAAACCTGTTGTCATGCCTTGCTCCTGTTGAACGACTTGCCTGCTCACTTCAAGCGCCCGGAAAGAAACTGGGTCAAGCGCTCGCTCTTGGGGTTGACCAGCACGTCGCCCGGCGGGCCTTGCTCCTCAACCAGCCCCTGATGAAGGAACATCACATGGTTGGATACATTGCGCGCAAAGCCCATTTCATGAGTCACCACCACCATCGTGCGGCCCTCTTCGGCCAGGGCCTGCATCACTTTGAGCACTTCACCGACCAGCTCCGGGTCCAGGGCCGAGGTGGGCTCGTCGAACAGCATGACCTCCGGCTCCATCGCCAGGGCCCGGGCAATGGCCACACGCTGCTGTTGACCGCCGGACAGGTGAGACGGGTACTTGCTTTCGACCTCGGGTGCCAGACCCACCTTGTGCAAGTATTGGCGCGCCCGCTCGATGGCTTCCTTGCGCTTGATGCCGAGCACATGGACCGGGGCTTCGATGATGTTTTCCAGCACGGTCATGTGTTGCCACAAGTTGAAATGCTGAAACACCATTGCCAGCTTGGTCCGCACTTTCTGCAGCTGACGCGGGTCAGCCACGCACAGTGCCCCGTTCAGATCCTGCCGGGTGCGGATGGGTTCGTCGTTCACCGTGATGCTGCCGGCGCAGGGCTGTTCCAGAAAGTTGATGCAGCGCAAAAACGTGCTCTTGCCTGAACCGCTGGAGCCAATGATGCTGATCACGTCACCGGCCTTGGCCTTGAGCGACACGCCCTTGAGGACTTCGTGATTGCCGTACTTCTTGTGCAGCCCTTCGATACTGAGTTTGTACATGCTCGATGTTCTCCAGGTGACGCCGGTTCAATGGGCCTGCGGTTGCAAGAAGGCTAGCCAGCGGTTTTCGCAGCGGCGAAACAGCCAGACCAGGGTAAAGACCATCACCGCGTACAACACGGCGGCCAGGCCAAAGGCTTCAAACGAGGAGTAAGTGGCCGAGTTCACATCGCGGGCGACCTTCAACAGATCCGGCACCGTGGCGGTGAAGGCCAGCGTCGTGGAGTGCAGCATCAGGATCACTTCGTTGCTGTAGAACGGCAGCGAGCGGCGCAGCGCCGAAGGCAAGATGATGCGCCGGTACAGGGTGAACTCGGACATGCCATAGGCGCGGCCGGCTTCAATTTCGCCGTAGGGCGTGGCGCGGATGGCGCCCGCGAAAATCTCCGTGGTGTAGGCGCACGTGTTGAGGGCAAAGGCCAGCAGCGTGCAGTTGATGCCCTCGCGAAAGAATGCATCCAGCGTCGGTTGGTCGCGCACCACCTGCAGGCTGTAAATCCCGGTGTAGAGAATCAGCAGCTGGATGTACAAGGGGGTGCCGCGAAACACGTAGGTGTAGAACCACACCGGAAGGCGCAGCAGCGGATTGCGCGATACCCGGGCTACCGCCAGTGGCACGGCCAGGGTGCCGCCGATGGCGATAGAGGCAACCAGCAGCCACAAGGTCATGGCTACGCCCGAGAGTTGATACCCATCGAACCACAGGTAGGATTTCCAGTACTCCTGGATGATTTCGTTCATAGCTGGGCACCTCTGACGCCGACCGAATAGCGGCGCTCAAGCCACATCAATACACCGTTGGACACCGTGGTCAGGGCCAGATAAATCAGCCCGCCGATCACGCTGAAAAAGAACAGGTCCATCGAGTTCTTGCCGGCATCCTGGGTGACTTTGACGATATCGATCAAACCGATGATCGACACCAGCGCGGTCGCCTTGATCAGTACCTGCCAGTTATTGCCGATGCCCGGCAGCGCGAAGCGCATCATTTGCGGGAACAGCACGCGGATGAAGACCTGGCGCCGATTCATGCCGTACGCCACGGCTGCCTCAAGCTGGCCTGCCGGCACGGACTGAAAGGCGCCGCGAAAGGTTTCGGTGAAATACGCCCCGTAAATGAAGCCCAGGGTCAGTACCCCGGCGGCGAACGGGTTGATATCGATTTGCTCGACCTGCAGCCATTCGGTGAGGTTGTTCAGCCAGATTTGCAGGCTGAAGAACAGCAGCAGCATGATGACCAGATCCGGCACGCTACGGATCAGCGTGGTGTAGCCCGCTGCCAGGTAGCGCACGGCCGGTTGCCTGGACAGCTTGGCTGACGCGCCGATCAGTCCCAGCGTGACGGCCAGCAGCATCGACAGCAGTGCCAGCTGGATTGTCGCCAGCGTCCCGTCGACGATCAGTGAGCCATAGCCCTGTAAGAACATGTTCTGTCGCTCCATGGGCAACGACGGTCCGCAGACCGGTTGCACGAAAGTGAACTGCAAGGCACCGGATCACCTGCATGCAGGTGATCCGGCACCGTTCAGACGCGGGCTTCAGTTATAGATGTCGAAGGTGAAGTACTTTTTCTGGATCGTGTCGTAGGTGCCGTCCTGGTGCATGGCGGCCAATGCCCGGTTGATGGCTTCGAGCAGTACCGGGTCGTCCTTGCGCAGACCGATGGCGATGCCTTCGCCGAGGATCTCGATGTTGGACACCGCGTCGCCGGCGAAGGCGAAGCCGTTGTTTTTGCTGGTTTGCAAGAAGCCGATATCGGCCACTGCCGCATCGGTCAGGCTGGCGTCGATCCGGCCGCTGACCAGGTCGGGATACAGCAGGTCCTGGTTGGGGTAAGTGACCATGATCACCCCTTGCGGCGCCCAGATGGCTTTGACGTAAGCCTCTTGAGTGGTGCCTTGGGCGACGCCCACGCGTTTGCCTTTCAGCGATTCCGGGGTCGGCAGCAAGCCGCTGTCTTTTTTGGCGATCAATCGGTTAGGGGAGTTGTAGAGACGGTCCGAGAACGCGACGTTCTTTTTGCGCTGCTCGTTAACGGTCATGGCCGACAACACCGCGTCGAATTTCTTCGCCCGCAATGCAGGGATGCTGCTGTCGAACGGGGTCTCGACCCATTTGCACTTGACCTTGAGTTCGGCGCAGATGGCATTGCCCAGATCAATATCAAAACCCACCAGTTCACCCTTTTCGTTTTTGGATTCGAAGGGTGCGAAGGTCGGGTCGACGCCGAAGCGAATCTCGGTCAAGTCCTTGGCCAGGATGCCGGTGGATGTCAGGGCTAAGACAGCTGCGAGGACAAGTTTTTTCATTTTTATTTTCCTTTGTCTGACGGGGGCGGCGTGATGACCGTGCTACAAATACGTCGTGCATTGATCGTACCTGTATATACATGATTAGCAATTTACAGGCCAATTCCGCTGGATGGCGTGCCAGAGCAGTTGCCTGGATAGGTTAGGGCCAGGAATGCACGGGCCATGTCACTCAACAACGGTGTGTCGTTACGTAGAGTTACATTCGTGTGGGAAATTTCCTCGTTCTGCTGCGGGGGGTGGCAAGACCAGAATACGAGGCTTTCATTTTTCTAAAAGAGGGTGAAAGCTGTGGCTTCCTATAGCTGCGCTAAAGTATCAGTCCGTCGATTTGCCTCAGGAGATGCTGATGAACAGCTTGCCTTCCCTGCGTGCCCTGCAGGTTTTTGAAGCCGTTGGACGTTTCGGCGGGATTGTTGAGGCGGCCAGGCGCCTCGGGATTTCAGCAGGAGCGGTGAGCCAGCAGATGAAGCTGCTGGAAGACACTCTGGGGTTGAGCCTAACCCACAAGGTCGGCAAGCGCATCCGCCTAACCGTTGCCGGTCAGCGTTACCACGAGAGTTGTGCTGCGGCTTTTGAAAGCCTGCGCGTTGCCCAGACCGAGGTCGAACGCTCGAAAAATGCCAGCAACCTGCGCATCAGTGCTTTGCCGTCGTTGCTCTCGGAGTGGCTGGCACCCCACGTCTATGCCTGGCAGGACGAGCATCCGCAGCTCAATGTGTTTCTCGACGCCAGCCATGCCGAGCCCTCGACTGAGGGGTATGACATCGACTTCCGTTTCACCTACGGCGATTACGTGGCGGGCGAAAACGCTATCGAGCTGTACCGCGATTGCGTGGTGCCCGTGCTGAGCCCGCAGTTATTACGCGCCGACGCTGCGCTCAATAGCCCCAAGGACTTGTTGACGTATCCCTTGCTGTCGATTGACTGGTTGCCCAAGTTCGCGTCGCCACCGTCCTGGCGCGACTGGTTCAAGGACCGGCAGGTGGACTGTGAAGGCCTGCGTGATGGTTATCGGGTCTATTCACTGTCGTCCATGGCGATCCATGCGGCGCTGGCGGGGCAGGGCGTGGTGCTGGCGCAGTATTCGATGGTGGCTGATGCGTTGGCGCAAGGGCGCCTGATCATGCCGTTCGCCCACGGCTTGCCCTTGCCTTCGGCGTATTTTCTGGTGGGTGCAAAGGGGGCTTTTGACAAGGCGCACTGTCGCGACTTTCATCGCTGGATGGTGGCCAAGGGGCGGGAACAGAGGGTGGCGAGTCAGCGGTTGCTGGAGAACGCATAACCTGAAACCAACGTGGGAGCGGGCTTGCTCGCGATGCCGGCGACACGGTCATTCAGCCAGACCATGTAGATGCCATCGCAAGCAAGCCCGCTCCCACCTGTCAGTGCGCTTTAGCCGCGATCACGCTTGGGCAGTACATCCTTGAGCTTGGCGCGCATGCTGCGCAGGGTGCTCTCGGTGGACGCCCAGTCGATGCAGGCGTCGGTAATCGACACGCCGTACTGCAAGTCTTCAAGGTTTTTAGGGATTGCCTGGCAGCCCCAGTTCAAGTGACTTTCAACCATCAGGCCGATAATCGACTGGTTGCCCTCGACGATCTGGTTGGCCACGTTCTCCATTACCAGCGGTTGCAGTGCCGGGTCTTTGTTGGAGTTGGCGTGGCTGCAGTCGACCATGATGTTCGGGCGGATTTTCGCCTTGTTCAGTGCCTGCTCGCAGAGCGCAACGCTGACCGAATCATAGTTCGGCTTGCCGTTGCCACCGCGCAATACCACGTGGCCGTAGGCGTTACCCTTGGTGGTAACGATCGACACGCCGCCTTCCTGGTTGATACCCAGGAAACGATGGGGGCTGGAGACCGACTGCAGGGCGTTGATGGCAACGGTCAGGCCGCCATCGGTGCCGTTTTTGAAACCTACCGACGAAGACAGGCCAGAGGCCATTTCGCGGTGGGTCTGGGATTCGGTGGTGCGTGCGCCAATGGCCGACCAGCTGATCAGGTCCTGCAGGTACTGCGGGGAGATCGGATCAAGGGCTTCAGTGGCCGTTGGCAGGCCCATTTCAGCCAGGTCCAGCAGCAGCTTGCGGCCGATGTGCAGGCCGTCTTCGATCTTGAACGAGTCGTCCAGGTACGGGTCGTTGATCAGACCTTTCCAGCCAACAGTGGTGCGTGGCTTTTCAAAATAAACGCGCATGACCAGATACAGCGTATCGCTGACTTCTGCGGCGAGCACTTTCAGGCGCTCGGCATACTCGTGGGCAGCCTTGATATCGTGGATCGAGCAAGGCCCGATGACAACGAACAGTCGATGGTCAGTGCCATCCAGGATGTTGCGAATCACCTCACGCCCTTTGGTCACCGTCTGCAGAGCCGTTTCACGCAAAGGCATTTCGCGCTTGAGCTGTTCAGGTGTGATCAGGGTTTCGTTGGAGGCAACGTTTAGGTCGTCGATCGGTAAATCAGCCATCGTGTTACTCGTCAGGTCACGGGTGCCGGCCGCCAGCGATCCCCGTGCGGCGGAGCACAGCTTGATTGAGCGCATCGGGGAGCCGAACCTTAACGCGTTATCCGGTAAGTCGACAATGGGCAGGCACAGCTTTAATCCAGTACCGCCTGCGCCATTGCGTGATCCAGGGTTGCCTGAGAGAACTCTACGGCGTGGTGGCTGACCCATTCCAGGGCAAGGGCTTCCAGGTCTTGCGGGCATGAGCTTTGCTGTTGCTGAAGGCGGGAGTAGTGCTCGATCTGGCAGATCTGTTCGCCCATGCGCGCCCCGAACAGCGCTTGTTCGTCGATCAGGGCCACCCCGATGCGATAGCCGTTCAGGTGTTTCTCGCACCAGGCTATATAGCTCGGATAGTGTGCGCTTTCCCCCAGGGTGGGCATGTACATGTCGACGGCGGTACCCCGTCGCCAGGCTCTATCGGTGTTGCATGACACGCCTGCGAGGCTGATAGAGTGCAGCTTGTGGCGCGAAAGTGAAGGTTGTTTGCGTCGCGTTATCTCAACGGGAATATCGTCAGGGTGAGGTAAAAAACGACCCATGAAAGCTGACTCCAAGTGCCATCAAATTAGTATTGTCTTTTGAGTATAGTGACTGAAATGGAACTGACAGACTTTGATGCCGATCAGCGCCTGCTGGCGTTGCCCGGGACTTCACTGGTGATCTTCACCAGCGCGGGTTGTTCGGCCTGCCGTACTGCGCGGCGCATGTTGCCCGCTATGCAGTTGCCCGTTGATCGGTTGTGCTGGATCGATGCCGGTGACAATGGTGGTCTGGTCGAACGTTACGAGATTTTCCATTTGCCCACCCTGTTTGTGGTGCACGACGGGGCCTTCTACGGTGAGTTGAAGTCTCGCCTGAGTGAGGGCGAACTGGCGCACCATATTCGACTCGCCTTGATGCATGAGCCTGACGAGCTACCGTGAAGCGGTGTCCGAACCCGCTTCAAACCTGTGGAGGCAACATGAGCAAAGGCTTAAAGGGCAAGCTGGTGCTGGCCATTTCTTCTCGGGCCCTGTTCGATTTGAGTGATAGCCATCAGGTGTATCTGAACAAGGGGATCGAGGCCTACCGGCAATACCAGATCGAGCATGAAGATGAAGTACTGGCGCCGGGGGATGCCTTCGCGCTGGTCAAAAAGCTCCTCAGTTTCAACGCAAGCCTTGGGCGTGACCGGGTCGAGGTGGTGCTGGTGTCACGCAACAGTGCCGATACCGGGTTGCGGGTATTCAATTCCATCCAGCATTACGGCCTGGATATTTCCCGTGCTGCCTTCAGCGGCGGGCGCAATCCCCATCCGTACCTCAATGCCTTTGGCTGTGACCTGTTTTTGTCGACCCATGCCGAGGATGTGCGCAGTGCACTGGATGCAGGTTTTGCGGCGGCGACCATCCTGTCGGGGGGTGCACTACGGGCCGAGAGCAACGAGTTGCGCATTGCCTTCGACGGTGACGCGGTGCTGTTTTCCGATGAATCGGAGCGGGTTTTCCAGTCCGGTGGCCTGGAGGCTTTTCAGTCTCTTGAACGCGAATCTGCCCGCAACCCGCTGCGTGGTGGGCCGTTCAAGGGTTTCCTGGAGGCGCTGAACCTGCTGCAGCGCGAGTTTCCTGATGACGCCTGCCCGATTCGTACCGCGCTGGTCACCGCACGGTCGGCCCCAGCTCATGAGCGGGTGATCCGTACCCTGCGCGATTGGGATATTCGCCTGGACGAGTCGCTGTTTCTCGGAGGACTGGACAAGTCGGCGTTTCTGGAGGCCTTTGCTGCCGATGTGTTTTTTGATGATCAGGCGGGTCATTGCGAAAGGGCGCGCCAGGTTGTCGCTACCGGTCATGTTCCACACGGCATCAGCAATGAATCCCGGGATTCGGTGCCCGAGTAAGCCTGCAAGCAGGTGGTCGAGGGGGCTTCGTAGTTGTCCGGGCGCTGCTAAGCTGAATCTACCTCGTTCATCAAAGCTGTCGGGAAGGTCGCATGATTCGCTCAATTCTCTATGCCACTGACCTCGGCGTTTATGCGCCCGTTGTAATGCAGCATGCGCTGGGGCTTGCCCGCAGCTTCGGCGCCGATCTGTTTGTGGTGCATGTAGTCGAACCCATGGGGCTGTTTGCCGAGTCAGTCCTGCAGAGTTATCTCGATGAGCATGCGTTGAACGAACTGCACCGCCAGGGCATGCACACCATGCTGTCGAATATTGAATTGCGTGTCCTTGAGAATCTTCGTGAGGAGTTGGCAGGGTGGGAGTTGGAACTGGCCCTGATTCGCTCGGTCAAGGTTATTCAGGGTGAACCTTCACAAGTCATTCTGGAGCAGTCGAAAAAGTTGTGCGTAGATCTGCTGATCCTGGGCAGTCACGCCCAGCCCACGGGGGGCGAGTCGCATTTGGGGCGAACCGCAACCAGGGTCATCGAGCTGGCGCAGATGCCGGTATATCTGGTGCCGCTGACACAGCGTCGGCGCAGCGCTGATGTGTAAGGCTGATGAATCGATAAAAACGATAAAAAGTTCTAGATTTCTTATTCCAACCTTCCATATAGTTATATATCGCCGCCGATACCCTTGGCGTCTATCAGCTTTGAGGGATGCATATGAAGCTTCAACAATTGCGCTACATCTGGGAAGTGGCGCACCACGACCTCAACGTTTCGGCCACTGCACAGAGCCTTTACACCTCACAGCCGGGTATCAGCAAACAGATCCGCCTGCTTGAAGACGAACTGGGGGTCGAGGTTTTTGCCCGTAGTGGCAAGCACCTGACCCGAGTGACACCGGCGGGCGAGCGCATCATCACGACGGCTGGCGAGATCCTGCGCAAGGTCGAAAGCATCAAGCAGATCGCTCAAGAGTTTTCCAACGAGAAAAAAGGCACGCTGTCGATTGCCACCACCCACACCCAGGCGCGTTACGCCTTGCCGCCGGTGATCAGCAATTTCATCAAGCAGTACCCGGATGTCGCGTTGCATATGCATCAGGGTTCGCCCATGCAAATTGCCGAGATGGCCGCTGATGGCACCGTTGACTTTGCAATTGCCACCGAGGCCCTGGAGCTGTTTGGCGATCTGGTGATGATGCCGTGCTACCGCTGGAATCGCTGCGTGGTCGTGCCACAAGGTCACCCGCTGACCAAACTGCCAAAGCTGACCCTCGAAGCCCTGGCTGAATTCCCGATCGTGACTTACGTTTTCGGCTTTACGGGCCGTTCCAAGCTCGATGAAGCCTTCAGTCATCGCGGCCTGACCCCCAAGGTGGTGTTCACCGCGGCTGATGCTGACGTGATCAAGACCTATGTACGTCTGGGCCTGGGTGTTGGCATCGTGGCCAAAATGGCCGTGGACACCAAGCTCGACAACGACCTGGTGGTCCTGGATGCCAGCGAACTGTTCGAGTCCAGCATCACCAAGATCGGTTTCCGCCGTGGCACCTTCCTGCGCGGATTCATGTGCGACTTTATCGAGAAGTTTGCCCCGCACCTCACCCGTGAAGTAATGGCAAAGGCCATCGCCTGCCACAACAAGCAAGAGCTCGAAGAGCTGTTTGAAGGGGTCGAGCTGCCGGTGCATTGAGTGCAGCGTTTACCCCGTAGGTGTGGCTTTGTGCGGCGCCTGCGGGGTGCTTGTCACGACCTGTGTGAGCATTCCAGTTAGAAGCTTCCCGCCACGCCCCTCGCCTGATCCAGCCAGCCCTTGGTTGGCTCAGCCTGGGGCGTTTGTGTTTGCAGCGCGTGTTCCAGCAGGTTGTTGGCTTCCAGTGCTTGCGCGGCCTTGAGGATCGAAATCAAATTATCCGTAGTGGCGGTTTTTTCGGTCAGTGCAGGTGGTACGGGCAGCGCCTGGGCCGCTTTCACTGCGTCGCCGGTGTTTTTGGTAAAGGCGCACACGGTTTCTATGTCTTCGATCATCGGCAGTGACAGGCGGGTCACGGTGTCAAACGCATTGATAAACGGGAACTCCACCTTGCCGCGAAGCACCGGGGTGCCCAGGCTTGGCAGAATCAGCCCCACCAGATAACGCGGGTTCTGGCGCCTGATCGTCAGGCCGACACTGGCCACCGCCAAGGCCACGCCCACCACGCGCCCAACGTTCACCAGCAGCGACAGTTCGTTGTTGGATTGAGTGTCGAAGAAGATCCCGCGGTACCGAAAGTAGTCGCTGAACACCTCCCGCTCGTTCAAGGCCGCGTTC
>NZ_JCBCUZ010000020.1:0-99244 GCF_059862735.1 Pseudomonas sp. MF06569
GCCCCACCCGCCCGCGCCAGGCACGAACACGCACATGCACGGGGTTGCTCGGTTTTCTGAGTGGCGCTGGGAGCATGGCGAATGCCTCTGAAGAGTGACCCGACTAAAGAGAGAACGATTTTGTCATACAAAAAAGCCACCATAGCACTCGGCCTGTAGGACCATTCGCAATCTAGCGCAGGTAAAATCGAACCATATTTGAAAATGACATCTAATGATTGCTTGGACCAAGGATGAGAAACACAGGTGGTGTAGCAATGACAGGGATAAACACGCGGGCGATACGCTCGATGTGCCAGGCCAGTCAGCCTTAATGCGGTAAGTAGAAGACCCCCATGACCCAGTCTGTTTGGAAAAAATTTCGACTCAAACCCTACGCACTGGCGGCAATCCCGCTGTTACTGGTTGCAGGCGCCGTGACGCTGGCCGTACATGCGGATGATGTGTTTGCCCAGCCGGTAGACGGCGTACAAACCCTGGTGTTTATGCGTCACGCCGAAAAACCGGCCGACGGCCTTGGCCAGCTCACCTGCCAGGGGCTTAACCGCGCAATTGATCTGGCCACCCTGCTGCCACAACGCTATGGCAAGGCCGATTACGTGTTTGCCGCCAACCCGTCGCGACAAGTGGAAGAAGGGGCTGATGATGACGCCTACAGCTACGTGCGTCCGATGATGACCATCAACCCCAGCGCCATCAAGCTGGGCTTGCCGATCAACCTGGAGTACTCGGCCAACGACACACGCGCACTGGCCAGGGAACTGACCGGCGACCAGTATCACAACTCCACCATCTACACCGCGTGGTCCCACGGCTATTTGCCGGACCTGATCAATAACGTTGCCAGCCAGGCCCTGGGCAAAAAAACCTCGCTCACAGAAGACTGGCCCGGCAATGACTTCGACTCGTTGTACGTGCTGACCCTGACCTGGAAAGATGGCAAGGCCACCCTGCTCAGCCGCAGCGAAAAACAGGACCTCAACAATGGGGCCAAAACCTGCCCGAGCTGATCACCCCGCACCTCGATCACGGCGCGAGCATTATCCGCGCCGGGGCATGGCAGCGCACCGCCCAACTGACACCGCCCAGCAGCAGCACCACCGCCAGAGCTTCTGAAAAGGTGGGCCAGCGTTGCAGGTACACAAAGCCATAGAACAGCGCGAAGACCGTTTCAAACACAATCAACTGCCCGCTCAGGGTCAGCGGCAGACGCCGGGACGATGCATTCCACATCCGATTGCCAAACCATGAGCCGAGCACGGCGCACGCCAGATTGACCATCCAGAACATCTGCCAGCGCTGATCACTGACCTCGACCGTCACCGCGTCCAGGGACAGTCCCTGGGCAACGCCCCAGATCAACAAGCCCAACACACCGGTGGTGACGCCCCACAGGGTCGACCACTGCCCACTGTCAAACTGACTGTGCTTCAAATACCGCGCATTCTCGATCGCAAACCAGCTCCAGCACAGCAAGGCACCGATCCCGCACAGCACGCCCAGCACCTTGTCCCCCAGTGGCTGCTGCGACGTGCTGCCGAACAAGGCCTCGAGATTGATGCAAAGCACGCCGCCCAGCACCAGCAGCAACGGCCACGCCAGCCTTGCCAGTGGCACCGCTGCAGCATCGCGGCGCCCCAGCCAGGTAATGCTCAGGGGCAACACCCCCACAATCAAGGAAGCGGCGGCGATACCCACCCACTGAATCGATGCCGCCAGCAGCATGTAATAAATCAGGTTGCCCAGCAGCGCGAACTTGACCAGTGTCAGCACATCGCGCCGAGTCAGCTGGCCCAGCAAACGCCGGGCGTTGGGCAGCAACACAATCAGCGACACGGCCCCGTACACGATAAAACGCCCGCAACTGAGCAACAGCGGGCTGAATTCCGGCAACAGCTTGGGCACCAGAAACACCAGGCCCCACACTGCACCGGCCATGCCGGCATAGACTATCCCGCGTTTCATTCAAGACTCTCAAACTGATCAATATCGAGTGAGCGTAAGCGGCCCTGCGATTTGGCACAAAAGATCATTTGGCATGCTGGCATTCCGTGCAGGAATGCCTTATACCGTCCCCCCCACAACCTGCTTTAAGGTCTCTGTGAATCGCTACTCGAAAAACCTGCCCCCTCTGGACAGCCTGATCACCTTCGAAGCCGTCGCGCGCAATGGCAGCTTTACCCGTGCAGCAAGCGAACTGTGTTTGACTCAAAGTGCGATCAGCAAACAGATCCGGGCCCTGGAAGACAACCTCAAGCTCACCTTGTTTGAGCGCCAGGCGCGGGGCATTTGCCTGACCCAGGCCGGAGCAAGCCTGTTCAGCGAAGTCACCACCCTGCTCGAACGCCTGCAGCACAGCGTCAATCGGATCAAGGCAGCCCATGCCCCCAACTCCGTCACTGTGCTCTGTACCCATGCGGTCGCGCAGTTCTGGCTGTTTGCGCGATTGCTTGCGTTCAATACCGAGCATCCGTCAATCACGGTCAATATTCACGCCAGCAACGACATCCATGAATCCAGCGTTGCCGATTACGACTTCACGATTTTATACGGCGCCGGTCACTGGTCATCATTGAATGTCGAGCCACTGTTTGCCGAAAAGGTCTACCCTGTCGCCCGCACTGACCTGGTATTGGCCAGCGTCGATGAACCTGCCGACCTTCAAACATTGCCCCTGATCGAACTCGACGCCTCGGGATGGAACTGCATGGACTGGCACGACTGGTTCAAGCATTTCGGCCTGGAACACAAAGCCGATGCCAAGCGACCGACCTTCAATCAGGTCACGCTCGCCTATCAGGCAATCGTGCAGGGCATGGGGGTGGGGCTGGGTTGGGACTTTATGGTCAGGGACAAAATCGACAAGGGCGAACTGCGACGCGTGGGGCCCTTTGAATTTTTAAGCACGAATGCGGACTACCTGGCGCACTCTCGCCATAAAACGCTGTCAGATGCAGCAATTACTTTCCAGCGCTGGCTGCTCGACGACGCCCGGCGCGAACACTCTCCACTTTGCCAAGAGCTCAAGGTACACCCATGAAAATCAACGCTATCGGTTTACCCCTGCTTGTGGTTGCCTTGCTGGGACTGGCAGGCTGCGCAACCCCGAGCGTTGTGACCCTGCAAAACGGCACGCAATACCTGACCAAAGACCTGCCGGTTACCACGAACAAGGACGGCCTGTACGAGTTTGTGGACATTGCAGGCAAACACATCAAGGTCAGGGCTGCTGACGTCTCCAGCATCAAGTCTGATTGAAGGTCGGCGCCAGCCCGCCCCTCACCCGTTCAACGCATCCAGCAGCCGGTAATAGCTGATGCCTGCGGCCACATACAAGCGCTGAAGGCTATGGAAGGGAATTCTGCGAATCGGCGTCACCGGGAACGGGAAGTCATCGCTGACTCCCGAAACACGGGCCGCGAGGTGCTTGCCCAGGGTGCTGGACATCGCAATGCCGCGCCCGTTATAGCCCATCAGGATGGACAGGCCCGGTTGCGGCTCATGCAGTTGTGGCAGCACGCTATGGTTGAGCGCCACACGACCGCTCCAGCGGTACTCAATTGCGACGCCCGCCAGCTGCGGGAACACGCTGATCAGCGAGCGTTCCAGGTGCGCCCAGTCTTCATTGCGACCCGGCTCGGCAAACGGCCCGCGACCACCCAGCAGCACCCGCCCCTGGGCATCTTGCTTGAAGTAGAGCAACAGGCGCCGCGCATCCGAACACACTTCCCCACCAGGCAAAATGGTTTTGCGCAGCTCCGGCGAAAGCGGTCGCGTTGCAATCATGAAGCTGTTGGCCGCCAGCACGGTTTGCCGCAAGCCGGGCCATAAACCGTCGGTGTAGCCATTGGTGGCCAACACCACCCGTTCAGCCGTGACGCTGTGGCCCTGGGTGGTGGTCAGTTGCCACTGCGTGCCGATGCGCCGTAGATCGGTCACCCGGCTATCGCTGTGAATCATCGCTCCACGGCCCAGCGCCGATCTGGCCAGCCCCCGGGCGTAATTGAGTGGATGCAGGCTTCCCGCACGGGGGTCAACCCAGCCGCCCACGTAATTTTGCGTGCCGATGCGCTGGCAAACGGCACTGGCGTCCAGCAACTCAGCCGCCACACCACGTTGTTGCCATTGGCGGGCACGGTGTTCCAGGGTCTTCATCGTGGCACTGGAGTACGCGGGTTGAATCCAGCCCTTGCGGGTTGCATCGCACGCAATGCCGTACTCGCGAATCAGCGAAAACACTTCGTCTGCCGCCCCGCCGCACGCCTCAATAATCTTCTCGCCGCGGGCCGCACCAAAACGCTCGATCAGTTGATCCGGATCGTATTTGAGACCGGGAATGACCTGCCCGCCATTGCGCCCCGAAGCGCCCCAGCCTGGCTCACCGGCATCCAGCACACACACGCTAACACCCGACTCGGCCAGGCGCAGCGCGGTCACAAGCCCCGTGTAACCGGCGCCGACAATGGCCACGTCCACGCGCTTGTTTTCGGCGAGCGCCTGGGTCATCGCAGCCGAGCGCGCCGTGGCGGACCAGAGCGAAGGCGGCAAGGTGAGTTTTGACGTTGCTTTCATGTACGCCTCCGCAGCGCAAAACGTCCTTCCAGACGACGCAAGCCATAAGACAGCGGCAAACTCATCGACAGATAGAGCAACGCAACCAGGGTGTAGACCGTCATGTTTTCGAAGGTCGAAGAGGCGATCAGTTGACCTTGGCGCGTCATCTCGGCCACGGTGATGGTCGACACCAGCGAGGAGTCCTTGAGCATCATCACCAGCGTATTGCCATAAGGCGGCAAGGCAATGCGAAACGCCTGGGGCAGCACAATGCGGCGCATGATCATCAGGCCGCGCATGCCAAAGGATTCGGCTGCCTCGATCTGGCCAATGTCGATGGCTTGAATGCCGGCCCGAAAGTTCTCGGCCTGATAGGCCGAATAGGCAATCCCCAGACCGATCACACCGGCCTGCATGGCGCTGAGCTGGATGCCAAAGTCGGGCAAGACGAAATAGATGTAGAACAGTTGCACGATGATCGGCAACCCGCGAATCACATTGACCACGCCTATGGCGAACAAGGCGACGGCACGGATTTTGGAAACCATCATCAGCGCGAACATCAGGCCAATCACTGAACTGAGCAGGAACGAACCCGCCGTGACCTGCACAGTGACCACTGCGCCTTTGAGCAGAATCGGAAGAAAGTCCAACGCGTCCTGGAGAAACATAAACTACCTGCACACCGCTACAAGAAGTGGCCCACCGCAGAGCGGGGGCCACAGAATCATCAGTTCAGCTTCCACTTCTCGATGATGCGCTGCAGCGAGCCGTCAGCCTTGATGGCGGCAATGCCCTTGTTGACCTGCGCCAGTTTCTCGGCGTCGCCTTGACGCATGACCAGGCATACATCACCCATCACGACCGGCACATAGGTGCTCGACAGTTTCACTTCAGGGTTTTTGCCCTGGGCCAACTGGTAAGCGATGATCGGACGATCGCCGAAAGCAGCCTTGATGCGACCCAGCTTCAGGTCACGCATCA
Organism: Pseudomonas sp. MF06569; assembly: GCF_059862735.1. Classification (NCBI taxonomy): domain Bacteria; kingdom Pseudomonadati; phylum Pseudomonadota; class Gammaproteobacteria; order Pseudomonadales; family Pseudomonadaceae; genus Pseudomonas; species Pseudomonas sp. MF06569. The sequence goes on from NZ_JCBCUZ010000020.1 coordinate 5,539, forward strand.
GGTCAGGAATAGAGTCGTAGCTGCGCACTTCCTTGAAGCCGCCATGCTTGTTCAGGGCGTCGAGGAATACCGTGCCCACTTGAGCACCGACCACTTCACCGGCCAGGTCATCCATGGTTTTGTATTCTTTGGGATCGTCAGTCTGGACGATCAGGCCTTCGCCATAGCTGAAAATCGGATCGGAATACTGCACAACCTTTTCACGCTCAGGGGTTTTGAGCATGGCGGCGGAAATCAGGTCAATTTTGTTGGTGGTCAGCGAAGGGATCAGCGCGGCAAACGTGGTTTGCTGGATCTCGGTGTCAAACCCCCCTGCTTTGCCGACGGCTTCAGCGGCGTCGACCATCATGCCCTGGATTTTTCCGCTCTTGATATCGAGGAAGGTGAACGGGATACCTGTCGCCGTTGCACCGACTTTATAGACAGGCTCTGCAACAGCACTGGCTGATCCAATCAGTCCGGCTGCCATTGCGCATACAAGCGTCAGTACTTGAAAAGGTTTGTGCATAGCGAATCTCCCTGTGGTCGCTTTTATTGTTGCGGGGCAGCATTTAACACCCTTGCACCCTCTGGTACAAAATGCCGCCATCGACTATAACCAATTTACTTAAATCGTAAAGAGATTTATAAATATCGCATATCGATATTTATAGGTCGAAAAAAGCCAAGGATGCGCCATGAGCGACAGCAACAACCCTCTTTTCAACCAGTCACTGGAAAAGGGCCTGGCCGTACTTCGCGGCTTCGGGGCAGCGCGGCGCACCATGACTCTGGCGGATATCGCGCAGGTTGCGGGCATCAGCAAAAGCTCGGCCCAGCGCATGGTGCATACCCTTGAAGAACTCGGCTATGTGCGTAAGCACCCGCAAAGCCGACGTTTCCAGTTAACGCCCAAGGTTATGGAAATCGGCTACAACTATTTAGCCGCCGACATATTGGTCGATGTCGCAAACCCCTACCTGGCCGAGCTCAACCAGATCACGGGCGAGACGGTCAACCTGACGGAGCCGGACGGCCTGGACATGGTCTATGTGTCCCGTTTTGTGGCGCCTAAATTTATCCCGATCCACATGCCCATCGGCAGTCGAATCCCGATGTATTGCACCGGGGGCGGTCGAGCCTATCTGAGTGGCCTAGGGGATGACGAAATTCGCCGTGTGCTGCAAGACAGCACGCTGGCTGAGCTGACCCGCTACACCCTGACGGATGCCACCGCCATTTTTGAGCGTGTGATCACCAGCCGCAATCAGGGCTATGCCACCAACAAGGAAGAAATGTTCCTGGGGGACATGACCATTGCCGCACCGATATTCAACAGCAACGGCCTGCCGGTTGCGGCCGTGCATGTGGTAGTGCCGAGCAGTCGCTGGAGCATGGAAGAAGCCGAAGATAAATTGGCCTCGACCGTTATCCAGTGTGCCCGTGGGATCAGCAATTCGATCAGAACTTTGTAGCGGTCCCCGGTGGGAGCTAGCCTGCTCGCGATGCAGCCGGACGTAGCCTCGCACAGCTCGTCCACTGCTACGTATTCCTTGTAGATACTCTGTTGCCAGCTGGCCTGTTTAGAGAAATGTGCTTCGCTAAACAGGTCGGCCTGTAGGCCGCCTCGGCGGGCAATTGATCTTGTTTGTGCCAGTTGTTTTGCGATGCGCCCGCAGCGATGCCGAGTACATATCCATTCGATGTGTCACGACTTTCTACGGGTTCCGCCCTTACGGCGGGTCACTTTTTCCAGACGCCGAAAAAGTAACCAAAAAGGCTTGCCCTACCATACGGCCGCCTCGCCAAGGCTCGGCGGTACCCTCACTCCGGCACTGTCATGGGGGCACGCCGCGACGGGCCATCCATGGCCCATCGCGGCTGGCGCGGCGTCCTGCCGCGCCACCCCCATAACAGCACCTGCGTTCGGCCTTCTGTGATGGGCATTCGCGTCGTCTGGACATGGGTGTGGCCCCAGCAAAAGCAAAAGCAAAAGCAAAATCCATCGCAGACGCCACAGAACCTTGCGCAAAACGTTTTAGCGCCAACATACAAGCCGCTTACGAGTAGAACGAGGCTGCGTTCGAGCGCGCAGCGGTCGCAAAACCGGAATACGCGGTTTACCTGATAAACCTGGGAGGCTGATTTTACGACGGCTACGCCGCCGATCGCAGCCTCGCACGGCTCGTCAGCGACTACAGATCGTGAATGCAACCCACCAACCAGGCCGGCCGGTCGGCCGCCTCGGCGGGCAGTGCTTTTGATCTGCCCGCCCCTTCGGGAGGCCCACGGAGCGGGACCGGAGTGAGGGACACCTGAGCGCAGCGAGGGCCGTACGCTGGGGCGAAAGCGCTTTGGTTACTTTGCCGCTTTTGCAAAGTGACTCGCTGTAAGAGCGAAACCATCATTTCAGTTAACCGCGAATGCCGGATATGTACCCCGTGTGCCAGTTGTTTTGCGAAGCGCCCGCAGCGATGCCGAGTCCATATCCATTCGATGTGTCACGGCTCTCTACGGGTTCCGCCCTTACGGCCGCCTCGCCCAGGCTTGGTGGTTCCCTCACTCCGGCACTGTTATAGGCATTCGCGTCGTCTGGACATACGTGTGGCTCCAGCAAAAGCAAAATGCATCGCAGACGCCACAGAACCTTGCGCAAAACGTTTTAGCGCCAACCTACAAGTAGCTGTCGAAGGAACGAGGCTGCGAAGCAGTCGTAGAATCGGTGATCGTGGCACCCTGAATCACCACCGCCGCTGTCGTTGCATGGCAACAAAACCCCCTCCCGAAATAGGTAGCATCCTCATATAAACCCCGTGCTAGAGCATTCAATTAAGGTTCAGTTAAGTTTCGGGCGCTAACGTGACCGACGAGTCACAAATGACTCGCATTAGCCTTTCCCCTGCTCTACCACAGAGGATGAACGATGGATATCAAGGTCACACAGCGCTCGGCTGCAGCTACTGCCCCTCCTGAAACGGAACAGGCTGACGCAGCACTGCAGCTCATTGTTGAAGGTTTTCTGCATTTCCATCGTGAGGTCTTTCCACAACAGAAAGACCTGTTCAAAAAACTGGCCACTGCTCAACGCCCAAGGGCGATGTTTATCGCTTGCGCCGATTCTAGAATCGTCCCCGAATTGATTACCCAAAGCGCTCCTGGCGATCTGTTCGTCACCCGCAATGTCGGCAACGTCGTACCGCCTTATGGCGAGATGAATGGCGGGGTCAGCACGGCGATCGAATACGCCAACCTGGCACTGGGCGTACAGCACATCATCGTCTGCGGGCACTCCGACTGTGGCGCGATGCGCGCCGTGCTCAACCCGCAAAGCCTTGAAAAAATGCCCACGGTCAAAGCCTGGCTGCGCCATGCCGAAGTGGCCAGGACCATGGTTCAGGAAAACTGTGCGTGCGCCAATGAAGCTGAAGGCATGCACGTGCTCACCGAAGAAAACGTGATCGCTCAGTTGCAGCACTTGCGTACCCATCCCTCCGTCGCTTCGCGCATGGCCAGCGGCCAGTTGTTTATCCATGGCTGGGTCTACAACATCGAAACCAGCCAAATCAAAGCCTACGACGCTGAATCCGGCAGTTTTCTGCCACTGGACAATCTCCAGACAATCCCTTGCGCGACACCCAAAGCGCGTTTCTGAACATGTCCCAATGAGGTAGCCGTGGCAACCAGGCACGACGCCGGGCTTTGTCACGCCCCAAGAATCCCCAGGGAGAATCATCATGCGTACTGCGCAATTAAAAGCAGTATTGCCACGGGAGCTATTGGCCTCTGTGGTTGTGTTTCTGGTCGCCCTGCCCTTGTGCATGGGCATCGCCATCGCTTCCGGAATGCCCCCGGCCAAAGGCTTGATCACCGGTATCATCGGCGGCCTGGTCGTGGGCTGGATGGCCGGATCGCCGCTGCAGGTCAGTGGCCCGGCAGCCGGGCTGGCAGTGCTGGTGTTCGAAGTGGTACGCCAGCATGGCATGGCCATGCTGGGGCCGATCCTGCTCCTGGCAGGTTTTTTACAACTGGTGGCCGGGCGTTTGCGTTTGGGTTGCTGGTTCCGCGTCACCGCACCGGCTGTGGTCTACGGCATGCTTGCCGGAATCGGGGTGCTGATTGTGTTGTCGCAACTGCATGTGATGCTCGACGGCACCCCCAAACCCTCGGGCCTTGATAACCTTGCCGGCTTCCCGCAGGCAGTGGCGCAAGCCATTCCAACCCTTGGCTGGCAGGCGGGCCTGCTGGGCCTTGCAACCATCGGGGTGATGTGGTCGTGGGATAAATTACGCCCGCAAAAGCTGCGCTTTGTCCCCGGCGCCCTGCTCGGTGTGGGCTTGACCACGGCCGTCAGCCTGGTCATGGCGTTACAGGTCAAGCGCGTGGAAGTCCCGGACAATCTGGCGGACGCTATCGACTGGCTGCGTCCGGCCGACCTGCTGAACTTTGCCGATCCCGCTCTGTTGATCGCGGCGTTTGCAGTGGCGTTTATTGCCAGCGCAGAAACCCTGTTGTCCGCCGCAGCCGTCGACCGCATGCACAACGGCCAGCGCTCGGATTTTGACAAGGAACTGACCGCCCAAGGGGTCGGCAACATGCTCTGTGGCGTGCTGGGCGCGCTGCCAATGACCGGTGTGATCGTGCGCAGTTCGGCCAATGTCCAGGCAGGTGCCACCACCCGGCTTTCGACAATGTTCCACGGCCTGTGGCTGCTGGCTTTTGTGCTGTTGCTGTCCAGTGTGCTGCAAAGCATTCCGGTGGCGAGCCTGGCGGGTGTGCTGGTGTATACCGGGATCAAACTGGTGGACATCAAGGCGTTTCGCGGCCTGGCACGCTATGGCCGCATACCGATGCTGACCTATGGGGCAACCGCCCTGTCAATCATCTTCACTGACTTGCTGACCGGGGTACTGCTGGGGTTCGGCCTCACCCTGGCCAATCTGGCCTGGAAGGCTGCGCGCCTGAAAATCAGCCTGATTGATCTGCCCCGCAGCGGTGAAATGGAGTTGCGGCTCAATGGCTCGGCAACCTTTCTCAAAGTACCGGCATTGACTCAGGTACTGGCTCGGGTACCGGCCGGTAGCATCGTGCATGTCCCCCTCAGCAACCTGAGCTACATCGACCATTCCTGCCTGGAGCTGTTCGAAGAGTGGGGACGGGCCAATGCAGCCAAGGGTTCGAAGCTGATCATTGAACCCCAGGGGTTGAAACGACGCCTGGAAGGCCGACTGCGCACGACCCGCGGCCTGGGGTCAGCCACCGCCTAGAATCAAGCTGCGGTAATGCCCCGGATTGGTTCCCGACCACTTGCGAAAGGCCTTGTAAAACGAGCTGGTGTCGGCAAAGCCCAGGCGCAGGGCGATGTCGGCAAAGCTGTGGTCGGGCTCGGCCAACCAGCCAATCGCCAGTTCCTTGCGCACGCCGTCCTTTATCCCCTGGAAGGTGTGCCCTTCGTCCGCCAAGCGACGGCGCAAGGTCGATGCCGACATGCACAGGCTTTGCGCCAGGCCCGGGGTTTCAGGCCACTGCTCGGCAGGCAACTGGCGCAGATGCTGTTTGATCTGGCTGGCCAGACTCTCGGGATCCCGGTATTTGACCAGGATATTGGCAGGTGCCTCGGCCAGAAAGCGCTTCAGTTCCTGAGCATTGCGCTTGATCGGTGCATCCAGGCAATCGGCAGCAAAAATCATCCGTGTGCGTGGCCGCTCAAAGCGCAGGTTCTCGGAGAACATCACTTCGTAGTCTTCGCAGTAATCGGGCGCCGCACAGCGCAATTCAATGGCCAGAATAGGAATTCGCCGCCCGGCCAGCCAGCAGGCAACGCCGTGCACGATCATCCAATAGGTGAAGTAGGTAAAGCCACGGCTCGCCGGTTGCTCAGGTTCGTGCAAGACGATTTCCGCCAGGCTTTGCTGGCGCACCAGTTGCGCCGGTAAGCGTTCCAGCATCAACGACAGAAATCCCAGCACCACCTCCAGCCCCTGGGCCAGGGTCGGCTGAGCCATTGCGGTGCGGCACATGAACGCCAGGCTGCCAGAACGCAGCTTGCGCGGGTCCATGGCAAAAAATTCGTCATCCAGACGTCGCGCCAGCAGTCGCCACATCCGTGCATAGACCAGCGCAGGCACACGGCCATCCGGTTCGTTGAGCAACCCGGGGGCAATGCCGACTTTATGCAGCACTTCATCCGTGGCGCTACCGGGCGCACAGCTCTGCAGCAACGCCTCGCGCACCAGATGAATGGAGATGGTGTCCTTGTTCAACATTGGCCGTGTTCCGAGCCCGATGACGGTTGATTGACGGCCATCTTAAGCAGCACGGATCAAAAAGCCAGCAGTACCTTAGCCTTATACGGGCAACGCCAGCGGCGGTGATGCCAAGCGTCTGGCCAAGAGTCCGGCAAAGGCCACCACCGGTACCACAGCCATCGCCAGGGCCAGCCACAGCAGCCCGGCAAAACCGTCTGCCACCAACTGCCCCGCCAGGGCCGGGCCGACCATTGAGCTCAAGGCAAACGCGGCAGGAATCAGCATGATCGAACGCCCGCTTGGGTCGAGCCGGGCCACGGCGGCGGTCTGGTAGATGCAGCCCCAGCAGAAACCCACCTCCCAGATCCAGGCGCCCAGGGCATACATCACAAACCCTTGGGCATAGGCCAACAGCAGCAAGCCCGTGCCGATCACCGCCAGTACCAGCAGATGGGGCCAGCGCGAACCCAGGCGATCGCCGATCAGCGCCAGGGTCAGGGCCGCGCCGCCACCCAGCAGTTTGAGTACCGCAAAGACCACGCCCATTTGCGCCGGGGCGACGTCCAGTCCGTGCCCTAGCCGCTCAAGAAATGCCCACAGCCCAATCTGCCCGGCGCCAAACACGAAGAAAAAACCCAGTGCCCAATAGGCAGGCACCGGGAAGCGAAAACGGCCTTGAAGGGAGCTGTCTCCAGCCAGATCTGCATGCACGGTGAAATCACTGCGCCGGGGCAACGCGAACGCGCTCAGGCTCAGCAACAGAATCATTGCCGCCAGCACCAGCGCAGCACCGGCGTAGTGAAAGTTGCTGATCACCAGCGAAGGCAATACAAACAGCACCAACGCCACCAGACCCAGTTCAATCCCTTGACGCATGCCGAACGCCCGTTCCTTGTTGGGCATCTCGGCCATGATCCGCAGGCCCAGGCACGTCATCAGCGCGGCAAAAAAGCCGATAAGGGCCCACAACGGCAACTGTGCAGCCGCTGGCAGTTGGGAGGACGCCAACAACGCCAGGGCCGCGCCCACTGCACAACCCAAGGTCAGGGCACGCCAGTTGCAACGGTCTATAAAGCCCACAGCAACCAGCGTTCCCACCAGGTAGCCACTGAAACACACCGACCCGAGCAGGCCGATTTGCGTCGGTGCAAAACCGAAACTGTCCGCCAGTGAGCCCAGCAAAATAGGCAGCGTGTTGAAGGGCAAACCGCCGATGGTCGAGGCCAGGCTCGCAGCCAACATAAAGGTCAGGGTTCTACGTTGGTTCAGCGTCATCGGCAGTGCCCTTCGCTCAAGCCATCAATCAGCGGTGATCAACAGTGGTGATTTCACGGCGTTCGGCCATGCTCGCCGGCACACTGGCCTCGTCCGTGAAGAACTGCTGATACCACTCGCGCAGCTGATACACCGGGCCATCATCTTCAGCCAATACCGGGTTATTGACCCGAACCTTGTGGGTCCAGATATCAACGTCCTGATAGAAGGAGTCGCGGTTGCGTTGCACGTAATCCATGGCCAGCGCTTCGTTCTGCTCTTCGGTCCAGCCCGGCACTTTTTTCACCATGCAGCCAAAGCGCAGCTCAAAGCTGTTGGGGCCGATCGGCACATGGCAATTAAGCAGAATGGACTTGATTTCCAGCCCTTCGAACACCGCGCGCATACGGGTCAGGTGGGTCGCAGGGCCGTAGTAGGCCGACTCTGCCACCAGATCCCCCCCCAGACGCTCGGAGTCGCCGTGGAAGATCTGTTGAGCGATATGCCCTTCAAAAACGTTATGGAAATACTTGGTCGGGGTGCCATGCACCGGCCCGAAATGCTGGGCATCCACCAGGTTGTCGACCAATTCACGAGGGTTGGTGTTGATGACCAGCTTGTCCATGTGCCAGCTGTGCAACCACTCATCGCTGTCCATTTCGGGCAGATGGGGAATCACCACGTCTTCGGCAGGCGGCTTGCCTTCAGGGTTGTTCCACACAAACAGCAGACTGTTCACTTCGCAGGTCTGCCAGGCGCGGGTTTTGGCCTTTGGCGGAATGCGTTTGCAATACGGGATCTCGACACATTTGCCGCTGGCTTCGTACTGCCAGTGGTGGAAGGGGCAGACTACGCGGTCATTCTCGATAGTGCCCTGGGACAGGTCGGCGCCCATGTGCGGACAATGGGCGTCCAGTACACTGATCTCGCCCTTGGAGGTGGCAAACGCCAGCAGTCGCGAGCCGAACACATTCAGGGTATGCAGCTTGCCATCACGGTACTCATCCGCTTCGCCCAGACAATGCCAACCACGGCCAAAGCGCGGCGACAAAGCGTTCTCGACGTGAATTTCAGCGAGTTTAGTCATTTTTATTATTCCTCAGGTTAAGGGCCAGGGCGCTTTACCGAGAGATCTTCACCGAGGTGAGAGGCAGGCTCATCGTTCAGATGGACTAGAACACAGAGGTGTTGTAGTCGCTGTCGAGGCACGAGGCTGCGATAAGGGCCGCAGGACCTTCAAAAAACCGGGGCCGCTGCGCAGCCCATCGCAGCCTCGTGCCTCGACAGCGACTACAGGATTTGAGTGTTCAAAATCCTTATTAACGCCAATCCTCAACAATCCCGTGTTCCCGGGCAAATGGCTGGCACTGGATGGTCTTGCGCTGGTGATCGACTGCTGCATCATTGGTCGCCAGCCACAGCATCACCGCTGCCGGCACCTCAGGCGGCGCCGAGCCTGCACGCAAGGCAATCACGCCCTTGTCACCGATGGTGGCGCGCAAGGCGTCAGTGGTCACCACCCCGGGGTTGAGGGTGTAGGCGCGAATCCCCTGTTCGCCAAACTCCACCGACAAAATGCCCGACAGCCGCGACACCGCTGCCTTGCCCGCCCCATAGGCATACCCCCAGCCGCCCTTGCCCGCCGCCACCGGAGGATCGGTTTCACCCGCGCCTGAGGTGACATTGATCACCACCCCGCCACCCTGCTCCAGCATCTGGCTGACCACGGCCCGAGTCAGTAGAAACGGAGTCATCATGTAACCCTGAAACACCCGCGCCAGGGTCTCGGGCTGCAAGTCCATAAAGGGCGCGTTGAGGTCGCTGCCCTGATAGATCGCGTTATTGACCAGCACATCCACCCGGCCATATTCGGCAAATACCGCCTGGCTGGCGGCCAGCACCGACTCGCTGTCGAGCAGGTCCATCCGCACCACCAGCGCCTTGCGGCCCAGTTCGCGGATCGCTGCGGCCGTTGCGTTCAGACTGCCGGGCAGCGCCGTGCCGTCGGGGTTACGCAAGCCGTGGGTATGACTTTCACCTTCATCCAGGCTGCGTGCGCTGATGGCCAGATCAAAACCTGCGCGGGCAAACGCCAGCGCTGTTTCACGACCGATACCGCGGCTGGCGCCTGTTATAAATGCCACTTTGTTCATCAGGATTCCTTAAAGGTCAGAAGCGCTGGGCACGCACCATTGCGTCCATGCCACCATCGACAAACACGACGCTGCCGGTCACAAAGCTGGCCTGGTCCGATTGCAGAAAAGCGACAACCCGGGCGATTTCTGCCGGGTTGCCCGCTCGGCCCAATGGCGCAACAAACTCACGTACTGCCTTGCCAAACCGCTCATCTTCCTTGGCAGCCTGATGCAGCGGAGTCTCGACCGCACCCGGCGCAACCACGTTCAGGCGAATGCCTTGCGCCGCCCACTGCACCGACTTGCGCCGCGCTTCACAGGTCACGGCGTACTTGGAGCTGGCATAGGCGATGTGGGGCTGGCCCAGTGTGTTGGCCAGCTCCAGCGCCAGGTTTTCGTCACCGGCCAGCATGGCCGCGACCATCGGCTGTTGATCGGCACCCGGCTGGGTGGCTGCCACCGAGCCTATGACCAGCGCGGCCGGATGTTGCCCCTTGGCCAGTGCATCGGCCAGGCCGTCCAGCAACTCGCTGACGCCGAAGTAGTTCACCGCCAGCACCAGGCTGCTGGAAGACGCCGTTACCCCGAGCCCGGCGCAGCACACCAGGCCGTCGAGTACGCCGCCTGACTGTTCAAGCACCTGCGCCACGGCCGCCTGACGCCCGGCACGGGTCGACAGGTCGGCTTCCACCTCGGCACTGGCCCGATCAATCCCGATAATGCGGTGCCCCGCAGCCCGTAATACCGCGCACACGGCGGCGCCGATCCCGGAAGCGGAACCACTGACAGCTGTAACTGGCATAAGACTTTCCTTGATGATTCAGGCCCTGGTTGGCCTGTCTGAAGGGCAGCTGGCAGTGACGTTCAATCGCCGCTGCCGGCCTGGAATCAAAACTCAAGCGCTTTTGCGAATGGGTCGCGCCAACTGTGGCGCCGGCACTATCACGGATTCAGCCGCTCGCAAGGCGCACTTGGGCTTTCCCAAGGCAACCACGCTGTTTAGCAAAATCCTTACCAGTTCGGTCTGACGGCGCACACCGGTCTTGGAGAAGATCGAACGCAGGTGCGCCCGTGCAGTGTTGCGCCTGATGTTCAGGTTTTCAGCGGCTTCTTCCAGGGACAAACCGTTTGCCAGCTCCATCGCCAGCGCGGTTTCGGCCTTGGTCAGGTTGAACAGCTGCTTGGTCACCACTTCACTGGCCAGGGACTTGCCGACCGAGTCACGGATATAAATCACCGCCACAGGCTTGCTCTTGCCTTCCGCCCATTCGAGGGAAGGAATCGCCTCGACCACCAGCCCCAGGCTGACCTGCCCCGATGGCCGGGTAACGGACATCGCGTCGGCCGTCACCCCGCCGTCGCGCACTTCCTGGCTGAAGGCGTGCTTGACCAGACGCTGCAGCTCACGGTTATCGCTGGGGTATGTGGCCTCCAGCCTGCCGCCCACCAGCTTCAAGCCATCGGCATTCTTGAGGATTTCTTCGGCCACCGGGTTGAGGCGCAGCACCTTGCCGGTTTCGTCGAGCACGATGGTGGCCACGGACAGGCGGCTGATGGCCTGGGCGTAAAGCTCGCTCATGGACTCGCTGCGATCGAGCAAGTTGTGCAGGTGCAGGGCCCGGCGCAAATGCGGCAGGAAGCTGCTGCACAACGCGCGCTCGGCACTGGAGAAGGCAGGTGAGGTTTTGGGCCGGGTCAGACGAAAGCGCAGCTTGCCACCGTCGGGGGTCGATATATCGGCACCCATGACGTGGAAGACATCCTGCTTGGCGCAGTAGGCCTTGAAGTACGGCGATTGCACCCACTCGGATTCGCTCATCAGGTCTTCAACCGTAAACACCTGGTCAAGCGCCTGTCCTGCGAACGGGGTATTGGCTTGCGGGTAAGTCTGATACGTCAGCTCACCCTCGCCTTCGATATCGCCGGCCACAATCATCAGACCCAGATCGGGCTGGTCCGGAACCCGCAAAATCAGGGTCGCGTAGTTGGCCTTGAACATGCTGCGTACGGCACACAAGGTACGGCCCATCGCTTTCGGGTCCAGCGCACCGTCGTAGAAGCTGCCGACCATTTGATCGTAATCGGCCAATTCGAGCCCCAGACTGGCCAGGGTTTGGTGGTTCAGGGTCACTGTATCCACGGATGTTTCCTCGCGTTGGGTCAGGTTCGGGACCTGCCCTTTTTATTGTTCTTATTACCAGCGGTTGTTTGTGCGCAGCCCCTGCAACTGCAACTGCGCAAAAACGACTCAGTGTCTCTTTATGCTGGCCGTCATTCAAGCCCGGCAGGCTGTCTGTTCAGCGGTTTGTGGAGTCCTTGGCCGCCACGCTCTGCTTGAGCGGGTAATGCCCGGCAGGTGCGTCCTGTGCCCGAGTTTTCACCTTGACCAGCGGTCGTCCCAGATTGAACCAGGCTGCCAGCGCAGGGAGCAGGAAGATCGCCCCCAGCACGTTGACCAGGAACATGAACGACAGCAGTACGCCCATGTCCGCCTGGAACTTCAACGGTGCAAAGGCCCAGGTACACACACCGATGGACATGGTCAGCGCGGTAAACACCGCGGCCGTGCCCCGTTGGCACATGGCCTCGTAAAACGCGGTGCGCAGGTCTTTGCCGTCGGCCATCTCATGGGCAATACGCTCGTACAGATAGATCCCGTAATCGACCCCGACGCCCACACCCAACGCCATCACCGGCAACGTCGCGACTTTCAGGCCGATGCCCAGGGTTGCCATCAAGGCGTTGCACAGAATGGCAACAATCGCCAATGGCACCAGGATGCACAGCACGGCCCGCAATGAACCGAAGGTCAGCCAGCAGAACAGCGCCACCGAACCGAACAGGGCCGCCAGCATCACCACCTCGGCCTGCTTCACCGCTTCGTTGGACGCCGCCATCACGCCCACGTTGCCGCCCGCCATCAGGAACTCCACATTCGGCCCTTGCAAACCGGCAATGATGCGCTGGGTTTCGTTGACCACATGACTCACCGTCGCCCCTTCGTGGTCGGTGAGGAATACCAGGATCTGCATCCGCTGGCAGCCTTCGGTCACCAGCCCGTCATCGGGCATGTAAGCCCGGGAGCCCTGACTCAAGCCACGTTCGGAACCCGGGATTGCCGACCAGCGCGGATTGCCCTCGTTGTTGCCGGCAATCACGGTTTTACCCATGCCCGCCACGCTCTGCACCGACTGCACCCCCTCGACACTGCGGATCTGAAAGTCGAACGACTCGATCGCGCGCATCACTTGGGGGGCCAGGCAACCTTCTTCAATGCCTTTGACCTGAACAAACACCGACATCACATCCAGACCGATGGAATAGCTGTTGATGATCTTCTGGTTGTCCTGGTTGTAACGCGAATCCGCCCGCAGCTCCGGCGCGCCGACGCCGATGTCGCCTACCGCCAGGTCCCGGGCCTTCCAGGCCCCCACACCGAGCAGCAACAGGCTGACCACAAACACCGCCAGTGCCGGTTTCGGCTCGGCCAGCGCCGACAGGCGCCACCACAAAGCGTGCCTGCCCTGCACCTTGAGGCCCTGGGCCAACGCGCCCGGTTCGAGTTTCAAATACGACAGGATGATCGGCAGCATCAACTTGTTGGTGATGATCATCAGCATCACGCCAATACAGGCGGTCACACCCAGTTCATGGACGATGGGAATGTCGATCAGCATGATCACGCCAAAGCCCAAGGCGTTCATCAGCAACGCCAGGGAGCCGGGAATGAAGATCTTGCAAAAGGCCCCCTGCGCGGCCTGCACCGAAGAGCTGCCGCGCAGCACGTCCTGCTTCCAGGCATTGGTCATCTGCACCGCATGGGACACGCCTATCGAGAAAATCAGAAACGGCACCAGAATCGACATCGGGTCGATCCCCAGCCCCAGCAAAGGCAACAGCCCCAGCAACCAGACGACCGGCAGCAACGCCACCGCCAGGGCCACGACCGTCAGGCGCCATGAGCGTGAATACACCCATAGCATCAAGGCCGTGATGACAAAGGCAATCACAAAGAAGCCGATCACCGTGGTCAGCCCGTCAACCACATCGCCCACCAGCTTGGCAAAGCCGACGATATTGATCTCGATATCGTCATTGCTGTACTTGGCGCGGATATCTTCAAGCCGCTTGGCCACCTCGGCATAAGACACCGACTTGCCGGTTTGCGGGTCGAGATCCTGCAGGTCGGCGCGCACCATCGACGAGGTCAGGTCATTGGCCACCAGGCGCCCGACCTGCCCCGAACGGGCGACGTTGTTGCGCACCTGGGACAGGTCTTCGGCCGAGCCGGTAAAGCGCGGCGGCACGACCACATCGCCAAAAAAGCCGTCTTCGGTGATTTCGATATACCGCACATTGGCCGTAAACAGCGACGTCACACTGGCGCGGCTGACGCCATTGATGAAGAACACGTCATCCGTGACCTTACTCAGGGTTTCGAGGTATTGACGGTTATAGATATCCCCCTCGCCCTTCCACTTCACGCTGACCAGAAAACGGTTGGCACCGGTGAAGTACTGGCTGAAATTGAGGAAGTTGACCATGAACCCGTTGCGCACCGGGATCTGCTTGTTGAAGCCCGGGTCCAGCTGAGTGTGGGTGGCGCTGTAACCCAGGGCCAGCGTCAGCAGTACAAACAGTGCCAGCAAGCCTTTGCGCCAGATAATCAACCGATCGGCAACCCGCTCGACCACGCGGTTTACTGCAGTTTTTTCGCTGCTCACTGAGCACCTCCAAGCGCGGCAACACCGCCATCGGCACCTTGAAACACGCCGCGCTCACCGCCCACCAGCAAGCGATGGGCGCCGATCAATACCGCCGAGGTCAGCGTACCCAGCCCAGGCAGGCGCGTAGCACTGACCAGACGACCATTGCCGTCCAGGCGCACCAGAGAACTGCCCGCGCCGACAATCAGCAGGCCACCGCCATTGGGCAACAGCGCATGCCCATAGAGCGGCAACTGATTGCCCACCTTCACAGGCTCCCAGGTGTTGCCGAAGTTCTGGCTGACAAACACATGGCCGCGCATGCCGTACGTAACCCAGCGATCGGGGCTCAGGCGCACCACACCAAACAAAGAACCGTTGTAGAACGGTTCCAGCTTCTTCCAGCTCAGACCGGCATCATCACTGCGCAACACCAGCCCCTGCTCTCCGACCACCATCCGCCGGCCGTCGGCACCGCCGTCCATGCCGTTGAGGTGAGCACTGTCCACTTCCAGGGGTTGGGCTTGCCAGGTGCGACCGTCATCATTGGACTGGTAAAACTTGCCGAAGCTGCCGAACGCCAGCACGCGATTGCCACCGGCACTCCAGACACCCAGCAACGGCTCGGCGACTTCGCCATCGAAGCGGACCTCGGACCAGTTCGCGCCTTCATCTTCAGAGCGCAGAATCCAGCCATCATGACCGACAGCCAGCAGGCTCTTGTCTTCAAGGGCCACCAGCGCGGTGAGGGTCAGATCCCGTTGCGGCTTGACCACAGCGGCCTGCCAGGAGAGGCCCTGATCATCACTGAGCAAAATATTGCCGCGCTCACCCACGGCGACCACACGCTGATCGAGGTAGAGCATGCCGTTGATTTGCAGGCGGTCCGGGCGCAACTGAGCAGAAGCGACGGTAGAGGCAGGACGGGGGGAGAAAGTGAATGCGATGGTTGCAGCGACAATCAGGCAAACCAGATAGCCGATCATTGAGCGCATGGTAGATGCCTCGCTGCACAATTCAATTGCTGGGCAGAGTTCATGCAGCCAGTCCTCTTTTTATTATCTTGGATGCTCTGGCTTGCTCCTCGGCGAGGTATCCAGAACCTGGCTTCGATCATCGGACTGGTCAGTCACAGGCACATCGTCCAAACGGCCTAGCCCGGATGGATGAGTGAAAAAACGGCCATAGAGAAGGGTTTTGCGCCTGTATCCGCTGACACCGGTACACGCGCAGTACCTGATTAATCGAGGAAGTTGATTTCACGACGGCGACCTCGCCGGACGCAGCCTCGCACGGCTCGTCAGCGACTACAGACTCACGTTTACCCGCGCTGTAGTCGCTGACGAGTGGAACGAGGCTGCGATCGAGAGGGTGCGCCATACCAGCCGGTAATACGCAGTCTGCGACACCTATAACTGTCATGACACCGCAACTTCAATACAAGCGCACGCATAACCCGTACAAAACACATTGACCGCCAGACCGGCTTACAGAAGTAAAAGCCCTCGCAAACAAACAATACGCCACGTGATTTTCGCCTTGCCATATTTATTATATTACGGTCAACCATCATAACAACACAACAACTTACCAAGCGCCAATTTACAGATAAATCATATTAAAGCTGACATATTAAAACCTATAAAACACACCACCAGACCTGCACAGCCACCACCAACAAAACCCCATAACTTTCCGCCACTCACACAAGAACTTATTACCTTAAACAAAGTGTATAAGCATCACTGTAAAGCTCACGCCTGCCCGCGGGCCAGCATCTGAAATATCATAACCACACGTTCAAATTGATGTTTAACCTCTTTTACATGAACGCTCTAGCGCAGGGACAGTCAAGCAGCCTGCTCTTTGCCACTGAGACACATCAGGCGCAAGCCCCACTGAAACTGATTAATGTAAATAAAACCATATTTTCAATAGGTTGGTCTTCCACAACCGCGTTTTAAACTTACCCCGCCACAAGCCTTCCAGCACAAGGCGCTCAACCTGTTACTTCGCTGTTAACCTTATTGAAAGCAATCAGCACGCCCTCCACACACTAAACATTAAACACATCCGACTATAATTCCGAAAACTTGCAATGCTCTACAACCGTACTACTTTTGATTATGCACCACGAACACTACCTGCCCGCTGTCCGGCCGCACTCGTTCCGTTTGCGCTTTAGGGCGAACACATCAATTGCGCGCTCGCACTATTGAAACCCGGAACCAACAATACTGTTGATAACGACACCCCACCACGCCCCCAAGAGGCCCCAGATAATATGCACGCTTTATCTTATGCCGGAGCAACCAGCACTTGGCTTGCAATAAAGCCCCTGCCCGTTCCACTCTGGTGCCGCAAACTTTAACCCGCACTTAAACACCGTATGCAAAGGCGGTAGTTCCTGGCGCATCTAATATTCCTTCATCAGAGGCTGGCGTACATCACGCCATAAAAAATTATGAACACGATCTTTTCTGTGGTGTGGAGTTACTCCTTGAGCGGTTGGGTGGTAACTAGCGAGTTGGCGCAAAAAACATCCAAAAGTGGGCCTTGCAAGGGCATTAAAATATTAGTGGCCGTGGCTGTCGGGCTCTCTTTCGGGCTGCTGTCCACGCTCGCGCTTGCAGGTACGGCAATGCAGAGAGGGGTCGTTAGCGATACTTCTGCGCTAGGTACCGGGTCAACGGCAGCAGCAATCGTAGACGGCTCTTCCATCGCCATTGGTGCCGGTAACGGGGCCTCGGCCCAAAACAGAAGTATTGCAATCGGTGATGACTCAGATGCATTAGGCGACAGTTCTACTGCTGTCGGACGCCGTGCCACTTCCATCGGCGCTAATTCTGTTGCGGTCGGAGTAAGCACTAATACCTCAAGTGCAGATGCGGTTGCCATAGGCAACTCGGCCAGAGTGGGAACCGGATCTGCCCAAGGGATGGCACTGGGCGCCGGTGCATCTTCCTTTAACGCTGGCGCCGTTGCACTTGGCGCCAACAGCACCACCGCTGCCGCGGTCGGCACCAGCGGGGCAACCATTGGCGGTGTCGCCTACACCTTTGCCGGGACCACTCCGAATAGCGTGGTCAGCGTCGGCAACGTGGGGACAGAACGGGAGATCACTAATGTCGCGGCTGGCCGAATAAGTACCACCAGCACCGACGCAGTGAACGGCTCGCAACTCAATGCGACCAATCAACAGGTCACCAACAATTCAACCGCTATTACCAACATGAACAACGGCGCCGGGATTAAATACTTCCACGCCAACTCGTTATTGGACGATTCATCGGCGGCAGGCCTTGATGCAACAGCGGTCGGGCCCAATGCCCAGTCTCTGAATGCCTCGGACACAGCAATCGGCGCCAATTCCATTGCCAGCGGCGGCAACTCCCTGGCGGCCGGTTCGGGAGCTACTGCCAGCGGTGCCGGAGCAGTGTCCCTGGGTAACGGCTCGCAAGCCAACTCAGCAGATGCCGTAGCCATAGGCACCTCGGCACAGGCTACGGGCGGTAAAGCCGTGTCCATCGGTGCAGGCAATATCGCCACCGGCAACGGCGCAGTGGCCATCGGTGACCCCAACACCGCAACAGGTACCGGCGCAGTCGCCATGGGCGACGAAAACACCGCCAATGGCCAGGGCAGCGTAGCGCTGGGCCACACCAATACGGCAACGGGCCAGGGAGCGGTGGCACTGGGCAATGTCTCCCAAGCCAACGAGGCAGGCTCTGTTGCCCTCGGCGATGCAGCCATCGTGGCGGTCGGGGCGACCCAGGGACTGGCACTGGGTTCCGGTGCAACGTCCAACAACGCCCGCGCCGTTGCGCTCGGCGCTGGCAGCACCACCGCTGCCGCGGTCGGCACCAGCGGGGCAACCATTGGCGGTGTCGCTTACACCTTTGCCGGGACCACTCCGGCCAGCGTGGTGAGCGTCGGCAGCGTGGGGGCAGAACGGCAGATCACCAACGTTGCGGCTGGCCAAATAAGCGCCACCAGCACCGACGCAGTGAATGGCTCGCAACTCAATGCGACCAATCAACAGGTCACCTCCAATTCAACCGCTATTACCAACATCCAGAACGGCACGGAAGGCATGTTCCAGGTCAAGAACACCAGTGCATTGCCCAATCCTGCGGCAACCGGTACCGACGCGGTCGCAGGCGGTGGCGGCGCGCAAGCTTCCGGCAACAACAGTACGGCCGTGGGTAGCAATGCCATTGCCAGCGCAGAAAACACAGTCGCGGTCGGGCACGGAGCAACCGCTACAGGAACGAACAGCGTGGCATTGGGTGTCAACTCGACAGCCACTCGCGACAACAGCGTTTCGGTAGGAGCCCCCGGCAGCGAACGGCAGATCACCCATGTTGCAGCCGCAACTCAAGGGACCGATGCGGTGAACTTCGACCAACTCAACAGCGCTACGGCAAACACCACCAACAATGCCAACACCTACACCGACCAACGTTTTTCCCAGCTAAAAAGCGACCTGAACAAACAGGATCGCGTCTTGAGCGCGGGGATCGCCGGGGCCATGGCCATGGCCAGCCTGCCCCAGCCTTACGTTGCAGGCGCCAGCATGACAGCCATAGCGGCCGCCACCTATCGCGGGCAACAGGGACTGTCGCTCGGGGTGTCGAAAGTTTCTGATAACGGCCACTGGGTGGGCAAGCTCCAGGCCAGTACCACTACCCAGAGTTATTTGGGGGTAGGGGTCGGTGTGGGCTACCAGTGGTGAACCTTAACTAAAGCGCTCTACAAACGACGGTCTACCCCCCGTCACTGCTGCCCCGGCACGGCTCTATGGGTGCCGGGGCGTTAATCTCAAAAATCAGGGCGGATACCATGTCATTGCTCAAAACAACCGGATGGGTTTTCTCATTGGCGCTGATGGCCGGCTGCGACGGCGCTCTACAAGTTCTCGCCAACCTCACCCATAAGGAGCCGAACGGAGTCATGATCCCGGCGCTGCCAATCATCCAGGGAGCGGTCATGGGGTTAGTGCCTATGGTCGAAGGGCAACGCAACGATGTGATGATGCACCATGTCTGCGCAATGGCACGGGGCGAAAGCACAGCCAAACAAGTTGCCGAAACCTTGAAAAAACAGGGGATTGATTTGAGCAAAACGCCTCAACAGGGCGATCCATTGTCATTGCTGGTGGATCCGGACATGTCTCACCGGGAGACCGCATGCGCAGCCTACATCGCCACGTCGACAATGGTACTGCCCAAAACCAGTGAGTTTATGGTGCAAACGATCACCGAACACCCGCAGGGCAAACAGTCGAAGACACTGACTGTCGACCCGCAAAAGCTGAATAACTTCATGCGGGTGCAATTGGCAATCGCCAAGTCTGATGCAGACGTATTTGCCATGATTGCGACCCAATTGGCACAGACTCCTGGCTTGACCCTGGATCAATACAATCAGCGGGCCAAAAGCCTGTTTGCAACCATTGCCCCCCGATACTTGCAGCGGGTCAAGGAACTGTATGCCAGCGATAAAAATACCCTGTTTGCCTTAAGGGATTATTCGCAGAACGGCTTCAAGTTCGTGAGCAGTAGCGGCCTTCTTTTTGAATACGACTACAACGGCCTGAACCTGACCTTCAACCGCATCCCCTGGTACGGGTCTGGCCAGTTGCTGGGTAAAACCTACTGGCTGGATGTGGCGTACTTCGATCCGGCACTGGTAACCGCGTTGCAAGCGGTCCCAGGCAAAACCAACACCGTCAGGCCTTGAACCCATCGCAGACTGTCGCCCTTGCACACGTGTGCAGTGCGGCACCGCACGTTGTCGCAGAGCCGGATATGTACCCGATACCCGGCCTGGCAGCGCAAACCTCAAACCAGCCGCTGAATCTGCTTGTGCCGCCAGACCAGCCGGTAATAAGCAGTCTGCAACACCAGCATGGCGATATAGGTCACCGGGAACGCCATCCACACGCCTTGCAAACCAAAATGCGCATCCAGTGCATAAGCCACCGGCAACTCAATGCACAGCACGCAGAAGATCGTGATCCCCATAGGCACCAGGACCACGCCGCTGGCCCGCATGATCCCGCCAATAACGGCCTGGAAGCCAAATACAAGCACGCTCCACAGCATGATATGCAGCAGGTGCTCAGCCCTGACCCGCGCCTCGACATCGGTGATGAACAGTCCCAGCAACCAGTGCGACAGCCCATAACCGAGCACTACCAGGGCACCGGTCAGGCACAGGTTGATCAGCAAACCGGTGCGCAATATCAACCCGATACGCTCAATGCGACCGGCGCCAATGGCCTGTGCCCCCAGAATCGAGGCCGTAATGGCAATCGACAGCGCCGGAAACTGCACGTAGTTGACGATCTGGGTCACGGCCCCATAGGCCGCCGTGGCCTGGGAGCCGTGACTGTTGACCAGCGCCAGGATCACCAGCTCCGACAGCGACAGCACCACCATCTGCACGCCCGTGGGCAAACCGATACGCAGGACCTTGCCCAGAATCTCCCGGTTCAGGCGCAGTGCAGCCCAGAGTTCGCGGTCCGGGGCCATCACATGGTTTTTGTGGCGCAAGCGCAGCACCAGAAACAGCATGGCCAGCACGTTACCCACCAGCCCCGCATAGGCCGCACTTTGAATACCCATCGGCGGCAAGCCGGTCCAGCCCAGGATCAACGCCGGGGTCAACAGCAAGCCCACCGCCGTGGACACCATCAGTGCCAGCAACGGCGAAACCGTGTCACTGACCCCACGCAGGATTTGCGTGAACAAAATAAACACCAGCAGCAACGGCATGATCAGCATCATGACCCTGGCATAACCGACGGCCTCCTCCAGCACGTCAACCGGCGTGCCCAACGCCTGCAAGGCGGGCCGCGCCAACAGGCTGCCCAACACCGCTGCAATCAGCCCGATCAGCGCCCCAAGGGTCAGGGTCGCCCCGGTGATCTGCTTGACCATCGTTGTTTCCCGCGCCCCCCAGGCCTGACCGATCAGCACGGAAGCGCCCGCCCCCAGACCAATCACCAGCGCAATAAAAAAGAACACGATGGGAAACATCCCCGACACCGCGGCCAGCGCTTGCGTACCCAGCAATTGCCCGACATAGATCCCGTTGAGGGTCCCGGAGAAACTCTGAAGGAAGTTGGACAGCACCATCGGCGCAAGAAAAATCAGGTAGATCAGCCACAGCGGCCGTTGCGAAGGGGTTTGCATGAACAAAGGGCCTGAAAAAATAACCAACGGAAGTTATACCGCAAATGTATCCAGATGTTCCTGTCGAGCATCATCAACGACCCGGCTACCGAGCCTGGTCATGGACATTTGGACTACGCTTTCTGACGACTTGCTGAACATGAAGAAATATTCAGAAACGTTTCAGCTTTTTGCGGGCAAAATGTGCTCAACGCTGAAATAGCCCATCAGGTGACGGTATGACCCGTATTTTGACCATTGAAGACGATGCCGTGACGGCGAAAGAAATCGTGGCTGAATTGACCAGCCACGGCCTTGAGGTCGATTGGGTAGCCAATGGTCGCGAAGGTCTGGTACGCGCTGTCAGCGGCGACTACGACTTGATCACCCTTGACCGCATGCTCCCTGAGCTGGACGGCTTGGCGATTGTGACCACCTTGCGCACCATTGGTGTCAGTACGCCCATTCTGATGATCAGCGCCCTGTCCGATGTGGACGAACGGGTTCGCGGCCTGCGCGCCGGGGGCGATGACTACCTGACCAAACCCTTTGCCAGCGACGAGATGGCGGCCCGGGTTGAAGTCCTGTTGCGGCGTAAAAGTCCGGTCGACAAATACGAGACTTCATTGCGCGTCTCGGACCTTGAACTCAACTTGATCACCCGTGAAGCCAGCCGCAGCGAACAACAGCTGAGCCTGCTGCCCACCGAGTACAAGTTGCTGGAGTTCCTGATGCGCAACACCGGGCAAATCCTCTCGCGCATGATGATTTTCGAGGAAGTCTGGGGCTATCACTTCGACCCTGGCACCAACCTGATCGACGTGCATATCGGCCGTCTGCGCAAAAAAATCGATCCGCCGGGCCAAGTGCCTCTGATTCGCACTGTCCGAGGCTCGGGTTATGTCATTGCCGAACCCCTCTAAGGGCTGGCGTTCTTCCAGCAGCCGACTGCTGGCGCTGTACAGTTTTCTGTTCGTGGCCTGGAGCTGCATCCTGATGGGGGTGCTCTATTACGAGGTGTCGGATTACTTGGGCAACCTGGCCAGGCACTCGCTGATGCAGCGCCAGCACCTGTTTGCACGCTTTGAAGGCGAGCAACTGGACGAAGCACTTGCCACCAGCATGACCTTCGACATGCGCGCAGTGGATGCCTATGGCCTGTTCGATGCCCAACACAACCCCCTGAGCGGCCCTATCCAGGCGCTCCCTCCGGGCTTGCCGCTGGATGGCCGGATCCACGCCTTGAGCACCTGCATCGACTCCGATGACCCCAACCTGCCCCAGGACAGCTGCGATGCCATCGCCACTCAAACCAACGACGGGCGCTGGCTGGTGCTGGTGCGCGACAACGGCTCGCTGTTTGCCGTCACCCGGATCATTTTGCATGCATTGTTCTGGGGCCTGTCGCTGACCATCATCCCGGGCATTGCCGGTTGGCATTTGCTGCGCAGACGCCCCTTGCAACGCATTCGGGCGATCCAGGCCAGTGCCGAAGCGATTGTCGCGGGGGATTTGACTTACCGCCTGCCGCTGTCCAATCGGCGTGACGAGCTGGACATGCTGGCGGCCATCGTCAACGCCATGCTCGATCGCATCGAACTGCTGATGCACGAGGTCAAGGGGGTGTGCGACAACATCGCCCACGACCTGCGTACCCCCCTCACCCGCTTGCGGGCCCAGCTCTACCGGATGCGCCAGCATGCTGTCGAAGGCTCCCCCGAAGCCCTGCAACTGGACGAAGTCATCGGTGAAACCGACACCCTGATGGCACGTTTTCGCGGCTTGCTGCGCATTTCCGAGCTGGAAGACCATCAACGACGCTCGGGCTTCCTGCAACTCGATCCGCTGCCCCTGCTACAGGAGCTGTACGATTTTTACCTGCCGCTGGCGGAAGAAGGCCAGGTCACTCTGGTGCTCGACACGCCGCCCGCATTGCCCAGCCTGACGGGCGATCGTGCATTGCTGTTTGAGGCGCTGGCCAATCTGCTCAGCAACTCCATCAAATTCACCCCGCCCGGCGGTGAAGTGATTTTGCGGGCGACTGACGACAACGGCAGCCCGCGCATTGAGGTCCTCGACACAGGCCCCGGTATCCCCGAGGCCGAGCGGGAGGCCGTGTTCAAGCGCTTTTACCGCTGCGATGATAGCCACGGCGGTTTTGGCCTGGGCCTGTCCATCGTCGCCGCCATCGTCAACCTGCACGGCTTCACCCTGGACGTCAGCAACCGCGAAAGCGGCGGCGCCCGGTTGACCCTGCACTGTCGACAAAGCCTGATTAACCCCGGGTAATCCGCTTTTTAATCATCAATACTGTGGGAGTGGCTTTTTCAACACGCGGCACAAGGAACTCCCGCATGCCTCTACCACTCCTGCCCCTGCTCCGCTTCCTGCTGGCCCCTGTGCTGGCGTGCCTGAGCGTGAGCGCAGCGCCCGGCGAGGCCATGACCGTCTATGGTGAAGCACCCAAATACCCGGCCGGTTTCCAGCACTTCGATTTTGTAAATCCGGATGCACCCAAGGGCGGATCGCTGAGCCGGGCGGCAATGGAAATAGGCCAGTTCAACTACATCACCCCCTACGTCGACCAAGGCACGGGGGTCACGCAAGTGGATGACTGGGTGTACTCGCCACTGGCCTTTCGCTCACTGGATGAGCCCTACACGGTCTACGGTCTGGTGGCGCAAACAATGGAGCGCGACCCGGACGGTCTTTGGGTACGGTTTTACCTGAACCCCAAGGCACGCTTTGCCGACGACACACCGATCACCGCCCAGGACGTCGCCTACACCTACAACCTGCTGATGACCCAAGGCAGCCTGGGCTTTCGCATGCTCTATGGCGAGGTCAAGGCCGTGGAGATCGAAGGCCCGCTGCAGGTGCGCTTCGACTTCAAGAGCAACCAGAACCGTACCCTGGCGCTGGATCTGGCTAGCATGCGCATCCTGCCGCAGCACTGGTGGCAGACCCGCGACTTCAGCAATGGCGGCGGTTTTGAGCCGCCCTTGGGCAGCGGCCCGTATTCAGTGTCGCAAGTCGATCCGGGGCGCAGCATCAGCTTTGAGCGCAACAAAAACTGGTGGGCCAGGGACTTGCCGGTCAGCAAGGGGCTGTACAACTTTGACCGCCTGACCGTGAATTTTTACGGCGACACGGACGTGGCCCGCGAACTGCTCAAGGGTGGAGCTTTCGATTACAACCGCGAATTCTCGGCCACAGGGTTCAGCATCGGCTATGACAGCCCCAAGCTGACCGATGGCCGCTTGCAAAAAGGCGTATTTGCCAGGCAAAAGCCGGGCGCTGCCCAGGGCTTTGCCTTCAACCTGCAGAATCCGTTTTTCCAGGACCGCCGGGTACGCCAGGCGCTGAGCCTGCTATGGGATTTTGAATGGACCAACAAGCAGATGATGCGCAGTTTTTATGTGCGCCAGCAGAGCTACTTCCCCAAAAGCGAAATGGCTGCCACTGCACTGCCCGACGCCCGTGAACGGGAGATCCTCGAACCCCTACGCGGCAAGGTGCCTGATGAGGTGTTCACCCAGGTCTATCAAGCGCCGAAAACCGATGGCAGCGGCTACATCCGCGACAAACAGCTGCAAGCCCTGGCGCTGCTCAAGGAGGCAGGCTGGAGCGCGAAAGACAACACGCTGGTCAACGCACAGGGCGAGCCGCTGAGCTTCACCTTTCTCGATGGCCAGGGCGGATTCGACCGCATGATCCTGCCGTACAAGCGGACCCTGGCGCAGATCGGCATCCACATGGACATCCGCAAGATAGACTCGGCGCAATACGTCAACCGGCTCAATGCCCGTGACTACGACATGATCGTGGTGGGTTTCCCGCGCAGTGGCGTCCCCATCGTCTCCCCGGGCCGGGAACTGTACGACATGTATGGCTCACGCAGTGCCACCCAGCCCGGTGCCTCCAACGCCTTTGTGCTGCGCGACCCGGCCGTGGACACACTGCTCGACGGATTGGTACAGGCCAATACCCGTGACGAAATGGTGCACTACGCCCGCGCCCTCGACCGCGTCCTGCAGTGGGGCTACTACATGATTCCCAACTATTACTCGGTGGGCACCCCGACCGTGTACCAGAACCGCTTCGCCCGCCCGGCGCTGGAGCCCAAGTATGACGAGGGGCTGGACACCTGGTGGGAGGTCAGCAAAACCGCACTGACCAATGCAGCCATGCAAGCAACCGGCACATCGCCGGAGGGGCACTGAGATGCTGCATTACATCAGTCGACGCTTGTTGCTGATCATCCCCACCCTGCTGTGCATTCTGGTGGTCAACTTCCTGATCGTGCAGGCCGCCCCCGGTGGCCCGGTGGAGCAGGCCATTGCCCGCCTGCAGGGTGTGAGCAGTACGGCCGTGGCTGGCGGAGCCCGCGACATGGCAGGCGGCACTGGCGTTGCCAGCCGCAGCAGCCGTGGCCTGGACCCGGCACTTGTCGAAGAAATCACCCGCCACTATGGCTTCGACAAACCCATGCACGAGCGCTTGTGGCTGATGCTCAAAAACTACGCGCAACTGGATTTTGGCAACAGTTTCTTTCGAGGCGCCAAGGTCACGGACCTGATCCTGCAAAAACTGCCGGTGACTATTTCACTGGGGCTGTGGGCGACGCTGATTACTTACCTGATCTCCATCCCGCTGGGCATACGCAAGGCCATCCACAATGGCAGCGCGTTCGATGTGTGGACCAGCACCGCGATCATCATCGGCTACGCCATGCCGGCGTTTCTGTTTGCCATTTTGCTGATTGTGGTCTTTGCCGGTGGCAGTTATGTGAGCTGGTTTCCGGTGCAAGGCCTGGTCTCGGAAAACTTCGACAGCCTGGGGTTTTTCGCCAAAATCGGCGATTACCTGTGGCACATGGTGCTGCCTGTCTCGGCGTTGGTGATTGGCGGCTTTGCCACCCTGACCATCCTCACCAAAAACAGCTTTCTCAACGAAATCAGCCGCCAGTATGTGGTCACGGCACGGGCCAAAGGCCTGACCGAGCGCCGGGTGCTGTACGGCCATGTCATGCGCAACGCCATGCTGCTGGTGGTGGCCGGGATTCCCCAGGCCCTGATCGAAGTGTTCTTCGCCGGTTCACTGTTGATTGAAACCATCTTCAACCTCGACGGCATCGGGCGCATGAGCTACGAAGCAGCCGTGTCACGGGATTACCCGGTGGTGTTCGGCACACTGTTCCTGTTCACCCTGTTCGGCCTGTTGATCAAACTGATCGGCGATCTGTGCTACACCCTGCTCGACCCCCGCATCGACTTCTCGGCGAAGGAGGCTTGATGCTCAACCTTTCCCCCCTGGGCCGTCGGCGCCTGGCCCGTTTCAAGGCCAACCGCCGGGGCTGGTGGTCACTGTGGCTCTTTATCGCGCTGTTCATCCTGTGCCTGTGCGGTGAACTGATCGCCAACGACAAGCCGCTGGCCATTCACTACAAAGACCAGTGGTACTTCCCGGTGGCGACCCGCTACGTCGAAACCGAGTTTGGCGGCGAACTGCCGTTCGAGCCCGATTACCGAAGTGACTACGTGCGCAAGCTGATTGACGATCAGGGAGGCTGGATGCTGTTTGCGCCCATCCCGTTCAGCTACGACACGGTCAATTACGACCTCAAGGAACCCGCTCCCAGTCCACCCGGCAGGCAAAACTGGCTGGGCACCGACGATCAGGCCCGGGACGTACTGGCGCGGGTGATTTTCGGCGCCCGGATTTCGATTCTGTTTGCCTTGATCCTGACCGCCATCAGCGTGGTGGTGGGCATCGGTGCTGGCGCCCTGCAAGGGTATTATGGCGGGCTGGTGGACTTGCTGGGCCAGCGCCTGCAAGAGGTATGGTCCGGGCTGCCGGTGCTGTACCTGCTGATCATCTTGTCGGGCTTTGTGGCGCCAAGCTTCTGGTGGTTACTGGGGATCATGGCGCTGTTCAGCTGGCTGGCACTGGTGGACGTGGTGCGCGCCGAGTTCATGCGCGGTCGCAACCTGGAATACGTCAAGGCAGCGCGGGCACTGGGCCTGAGCGATATCGAGCTGATGCGACGGCACATCCTCCCCAACGCCATGACTTCAACCCTCACCTACCTGCCGTTTATTTTGACGGGCGCGATCGCCACCCTTACCGCCCTGGATTTTCTGGGATTTGGCATGCCGCCGGGTACCGCGTCGCTGGGCGAGCTGATCGGCCAGGCCAAGCGCAACCTGCAAGCCCCCTGGCTGGGCCTGACCGCGTTCTGTGCACTGGCGCTGATTCTTTCGCTGCTGGTGTTTATCGGCGAAGCCTGCCGTGATGCTTTTGATCCACGGGCGTAAACCTGAGTGCAGCCTCGCACACCGTTGCGTAGCAGTTGACGAGTAGAACGAGGCTACGTTCGAGATCGTGCGCCACTGCGACGCAGCGGTCGTAAAACCGGCACACGCGGCATATCTGGCAAGCCGTACAAACTGATTTTACGACTGCTTCGCAGCCGAACGTAGCCTCGTTCTACTCGTCAACTGCTACGCAATCACTCTGAAAAAACGGGCAAAGGCTCGAAACGCTCAGCCAACAGTGCAGCAAACGCATCCCGGGCACCGTGGTTGCCGGTTTCGCTGTGCCAGAAAAACTGATTGGGAATCGGCTTCAGCTCGGCAAAGCGGTAGACGGTCAGGTGCCCACAAGCACCAAAATGCGGGAGCAGCCCTTCAGGGACCAGCGCCAAGCCTGCACCCGCACTGACGCAGCCAATGATGCTTCCCCAACTCGCGTAATCGACGCAGTTGACCTCAAGTCGGTGCGCCGCCAGCCAATTCTCCAGTGCCGCACGGTACGGGCAACCGGGTGGCCACATAAAGACGGTGTGTTGATGCACATCGCCAAGGCTGGCAAGCGGTGCGAGTGTCGGGCTGGCAATCATGATCAGCGGTTCGTCATACAACGAATTTTTATTGAGCCTGGATTGATCGCTATCGCCTGCGATCAGCGCACCATCGAGTCGATGATGCTGGACGTCATCGATCAGTTGCCGCCATTGGCCGGTGACCAGCTCCAGCGTCACTTGCGGGTAGCGCTGATGAAACTCGGCCAGCAGTGGCGGCAATCGCCCGGTGGCACAGGACTCTATCGCTCCGATGCGCAGCTTGCCAGCGGGCACGGCCTGGGGCTGTACGGCACGCTTTGCCTGATCGATCAGCGCCAGAATTTGCTCGGTATAGTTCACAAAGACCTTGCCCGCAGGGCTGATGCGCAAGCCCCGCCCCGAGCGGGTGAACAACACAGTGCCCAACTCGCTTTCCAGCTGCTTGATACGGGTGGTGATATTCGACGGTACGCAATGCAGCTGTTGAGCTGCCAGGGCAATACTGCCGCACTCTGCCACCGCCTTGACCATACGCAACTGGCTTAACTCCATTGTTCACTCCTGATGATTTCTGGGTTCTTTATAACTCACTTGTGACCCACGGCAAGGCCGGTAAACACTGCCCGCCACTCCACAGGATTGCAGGTCATCAACGTGCCGCCTCCATTTAGCCGTGTCGCCGCCATGACCGCTGTTGTGCTGTGTTGGGCGTACTCGCCGATTGGCATCAATATCGGTCTGCACGCTTACTCGCCAGGGCATCTGGCGCTGTTGCGCTTTTTGATCGCCTCGGTATTTATGGGGGTGGTTGCGCTGGTTTTGCGCATTGATCTGCCCAGGCTCAGGGATGTGCCCTGGCTGATCATGTTGGGCTTTTTCGCCATTGTGCTGCATCACGTGGCGCTCAACTTCGGGCAACGATGGGTCAGCCCCGGCGCCTCCAGCGTGTTGGCGCAATCCGCACCGCTGTTCAGCACCCTGATTGCCCGCGTGTTTTTGAAAGAGCCCGTCAGCGGCTGGCGCTGGTTCTGGGTGGGCATGGGTTTGCTGGGCGCGCTGGTGGTGGTGATCAGCGATAAAGGCATCACGGGATTCAAGCCCCAGGGCCTGCTTATTTTACTGGCGGCGTTTTCCTGGAGCGTCTATTTCGCCTTGCAAAAGCATTACTCCAACCACTACAGCCCACTGACCCTGGTGTGCTACACGATCTGGAGCGGGACCTTGCTGCTGGGTGTGTACGCGCCGGGGCTCACGGATGCGGTCTTGAATGCTCCCGCACGGGTAAACGGGGCAGTGTTGCTGCTGGGGATTTTTCCCAGCGCCCTGGCTTATCTGTTCTGGGCCTTTGTGTTGGCCAGAGCCGAGGTCAGCCGCGTGGTCGGGGTGATGTATTTGATTCCCCCGGTCGCGATGGTGATGGCGGCAGTGGTGTTGAAGAGCACCGTCTCCATGGGGGTGATGGCAGGCGCAGCCATCGTGTTGACGAGTGTGATGGCGATGAGTCGAGTGCGGTAATAATTTGCTGAGCCCCCCTTTTTTGTGGGAGCGGGCTTGCTCGCGATTGAGGCGGCGAGGTTTGTCAGGCAAACCCCGTGGATACCCTCGCGAGCAAGCCCGCTCCCACAGCGATCATCGAAATCTCATATTCCTTAAAGGAATATTTAAATCGTTTTATATTCTTTTTTAAAAGCTAAATTTCCTGCAAGACTCTCGTCATAACTCTTCCAACTCATGATGAGAACGAAATGAAAAAACTCACTGCCCTCACCGCTTTGACCCTGGCTGTCTTGTCTGGCCTGGCCCACGCTGATCGTCTGGATGACATCAAAAAGTCCGGTGTGCTGCGTGTAGCGTCCTTTGACAGCAACCCGCCATTTGGTTTTGTCGATGCCAAGAGCAAGCAGATTGAAGGTCTGGACGTGGACTATGCCAAGGCCATTGCCGACAAGCTGGGCGTGAAGTTGCAGTTGCAGCCGACCAACCCGGCCAACCGTGTGCCGCTGCTGGTCGCAAACAAGGTGGATCTGGTGCTGGCCAATTTCACCATTACCCCTGAGCGCGCCGAGCAGGTGAATTTCAGCATTCCGTATTTCGCTTCGGGCCAGCAATTTATCGTCAAGAAAGGCACCCTCAAATCCCCGGATGAACTGAACAAGTGGCGTGTGGGCGTGGACAAGGGCACCGTCAACGAAGGCGTGCTGCGCGAGAAATTCCCCGGCGCCAAAGTGGTTGCCTACGATGACACCCCGTTCGCGTTCACTGCCCTGCGCAACGGCAACGTACAAGCCATCACCCAGGACGGCCCGAAGCTGATCGGCCTGCTGGCCAATGTGCCGGACAAGGACAAATATGAAGTGCCGCCGTTCACCATTTCCAATGACCTGATCGGTGTCGGCATTCCAAAAGGCGAAGCGCGCCTGACCGAAGTGGTTAACCAGACCCTCACCGACCTGGAAGCCCAGGGCAAGGCTCAGGGTATTTATGACGCCTGGTTCGGCCCGACCACCAAGACCCCGCTGACCCGTCTGTACAAAATCGGCGACAAGAGCTAACTCGCAACACCTTTGAAAGCCCGTCCCGGTCAACCGGGCGGGTTTTGCTCGTTTCTGGATGGACGTTTTTTATGTTCGGTGAACTGCTGGCCCCGCATTACCTGCACTGGCTGCTCGATGGTTTTGTTCTGACCCTGATCCTTTCCCTGCTGACCTGCCTGGTGGCTACCGGGCTGGGATTTTTGCTGTGCCTGGCGCGCATCTCGCCTTCACGCCTGTGGTCGTGGCCTGCACGGGCCTACCTGGCCCTGTTTCGCAACACGCCGCTGCTGGTGCAGTTGTTTTTCTGGTACTTCGGGGTCACGGCGATGCTGCCCGAAGGGCTGGTGATGTGGCTCAACCAGCCGCGCAGCCTGTCTCTGGGTGTACTTGAGATTGAATGGCCGTCCTTTGAATTCATTGCCGGGTTCTGGGGCCTGATGCTCTACACGGCAGCCTTCATTTGCGAAGAGTTTCGCGCAGGCATCAGTTCGGTGCGTATCGAGCAACGGGCTGCCGGCCTGGCACTGGGCTTCAAGCCTGCCCAGGTGTGGCGCTACATCGTGTTCCCCCAGGCGTTGCGCACGGCGTTGGGGCCATTGCTGGGGCAATACATGAATGCCCTGAAGAACTCGTCGCTGACCATGGCCATCGGCTTGGCCGAACTGTCGTATGCCTCGCGACAAGTCGAGACCGAAACCTTCAAGACGTTCCAGGCCTTCGGTTTTGCCACGCTCCTGTATGTGCTCAGCATTGCCTTGATCGAAGTGATCGGCCAAGGGATTGCACGCAGCAAGTGGTATCGCCAGGGAGTGGTGTGAGTCATGGACTTTTCGGTTATTAGCGACAATTTTTCGTACTTCATGCTCGGCGCCTGGCCCAACGGACCTCTGGGCGGCGCGGCACTGACGCTGGTGCTAAGCCTGTTGTCGGGGATCATCTCGGCAGTGCTGGGGCTGGTGCTGGGTATTGCGCTGGTGATGATTCGCGGCAAGGTGCGCTGGCTGTTGCTCGGCGTGCTGGGCTTCTTGCGGGCGATCCCGGTGGTGATGCTGATTTTCTGGAGTTACTTCCTGCTGCCCATCGTGTTCAAGGTCGATGTCCCTGCACTGGCCACCGTGGTGTGCGCGCTGTCGTTGATTGGTGGCGCCTATCTGGCGCACTCGGTGTATGCCGGGATCAGCAGCTTGCCGCCTGGGCAATGGGCTGCGGGCAAGGCACTGGGTTTCGGCACCTGGCAAGTGCTGCGCCTGATCATCCTGCCGCAGGCGTTGCCGATGATGCTGCCCTCCTTTCTCAATCAATGGATTTCACTGATCAAGGACACTTCGCTGGCGTATGTGATCGGGGTGGGCGAGTTGTCGTTTGTCGCCACTCAAGTGAGCAATCGGGTGATGGTGCACCCGACTGAAATCTTTCTGTTTGTGGCCCTGGTGTACTTTGTGTTTTGCAGCAGTCTGGATGTAATTGCCAATCGTCTGGTGAAACGCTAGAACCTGGCCTTCGCTCGCGACGTTGAAAGCGGGGCTGCTGCGCAGCCCATCGCAGCCTTCGGCAGCGACTACAGGTTTCGACCCCCATCCCTCGTGTAGTCGCTGACGAGTAGAACGAGGCTGCGATGCATTTTGCTTTTGCTGGAGCCACACGTATGTCCAGACGATGCGAATGCCCATCACAGAAGGCCGAACGCAGGTGCTGTTATGGGGGTGGCGCGGCAGGACGCCGCGCCAGCCGTGACGGGCCATCCCTGGCCCAACACGGCTCTCCCGGCATCCATGCCGGTCGACCCACTACGCAGAACCTCCTCTCGGCCTCCCGAAGGGCAGGCAGATCAAAAACCAGTGCAAAAACAAGATCAACTGCCCGCCGAGGCGGCCTACAGGCCGCCCTTTTTAGCGGAGCACATTGCTCTGAACAGGTCGGCTGGCAACAGAGTATCTAAAGGTTTCGACCCCATCCCTCGTGTAGTCGCTGACGAGTAGAACGAGGCTGCGATCGAGATGGTGCGCCAAACCTGACGCAGCCTCGCACGACTCGTCAGCTGCTACGGATCGCGAGTACCACCTCCCTCGCCGTAAGGGCGAACCCCATAGAGGAGCTCGGTTGACCGGCAACAGAGTATCTACAGGGTCAGGGTTTCGATCACCGCCCAAACCGGCACAAAACCCATCGGCAACCACACGGCCAGGCGAGGCCGGTACGGCAACAGCATCAGCAGGCCAAAACCACTCAGCGAGAGCATGCCCAACCAGCCCACCGGCCCCATCGCCCAGCCCCAGGCCTGCCCGCAAAACCAGAAGCTCAGCGCCAGGCTCACCCAGCCCGCCACGCGCAGCAAACGGCTCAGTCGGGCCGACGGGGCTTTGCCCCACACCTGTTTGTAATGACGGTCCAACCCCTGACACAGCGCCAGCATGCCGAGGTAGGCGAATCCCAGACCCGCAAAAAAATCAGCCAGCATCTCAGTTCACCTCGGCCATGACAGCGGTCTTTTTACGCGGTACTCGCTCAACCGCCGGTTGCGATACTTTCCAGCACGCCCACAGCAACAAGGCACCCAGCGCCATCGCGGTCAGTTCCACGCCCATGCTGGTATGCAACGCCCAAGGCCGGCTGACCGTGAACACGCTCAGCAGTGGCAAGGCCATGCACATCATCCCTGCCAACCCAAGCTGCTCGCGCCAGGCCTGCATGCGCGGTCGGATCACTGCATGAACAAAGCTCAGCGCCCACACACCGAAGAATACGTTCAGCTCAGCATCAGCCCGTTCGTTCATCCCCGACGGCAACAGGCGATTGCCCCACAACAGGCTGATACAGGCCAGGCTCAAGCCCGCCATGACGGTCACGTTGATCGCCTCGACCAGACGGTAGAGCACCTGGGCAACACGGCTTTCGCTGGCATATTTACGCCGCCGCTTGACGGTGAACAGCACCAGGCCGCTGGCGATCATGGCGCTGCTGATCAAGCCACAGACAAAGTACAGCCAGCGCATCGGATACCCCCCGAACTGGGCAAAGTGCAGCCCCGAAATCACCCGATGGGTCAGCACGGTGGGGCGCATTTCGGTCGGCCCGGAGATCTGCTCCCCCGTGACCCCGTCAAAACGCATGCCCTGCCCCTTGGTCAGGGCAATGCGATTACCCAGAATCGGTCGAATCTGGATCTGGGCATTGCTCTGCCCGGGATTGCTGATACTCACCCCGCCCAACGGCCCCATCACTTCGCGGGCCTTGCTCAGTAACGGCCCCAGGGCCACCAGCGGCGCTGGCTCTACAGTCGCCGGGCGCATGGCTTCAACGCCTGCGGGTGCCGTGTCCTGTGCCTTGAAAAAGGCCTCGCGGTCGCCATCGAACAAGGCATCCATCGCCGCAGGCATGTAGATCACCAGGAAAATCGCCAGCCCGGTGTAGGTGATCATCAAGTGAAACGGCAATAGCAGAACGGCACTGGCGTTGTGCGCGTCCAGCCATGAGCGCTGGCCCTTGGCTGGGCGAAAGGTGAAGAACTCCTTGAAGAACTTTTTGTGAATCACGATACCGCTGACCAGCGCCGCGAGCATGCCCATGGCCAGTGCGCCCACCAGGTAGATCCCGATCATGCGCGGCATATGCAGGGTGAAGTGAAACAGGAAGAAAAACCGTCCCCCCACCGACTCGCGCACCGGCATTACCTCACCCGTGTTGGGGTCGAGCGTCACCGACACCCCGTCACGGCGCCCGCCGGTCGAGGCCTGCAGTTGCGGTGAACGCTCATAAGGCAGGCTGATGCCCCATTGCCTGGCGTCGGCCTTGTTGGCTTGCAAGTAATCCAGCGCCCGTTGCGCGGCCTGCTCATCCGTCAAGTGGTGCGCAGGCAGTTCGGGGGTCATCCAGTTGTCGATCTCCTGATCGAATACCGCCAGGCTGCCGGTCAAGAAAATCACGAACAACAACCAGCCGACAATCAGGCCGCCCCAGGTATGCAGCCAGGCCATGGATTGGGTCAGGGTCTGTTTCATCCCAGTTGCTCCAGCAGTTGTGGCCAAAAGCCGATGGCCGCCAAAGGTACGGCGAGTACCGCGCCCATCCAGGCCGACCACTGATGACGGGCGGCAAACGCCCACAGGATGGCGAAGGTGTAGATCACAAACGACAGCAAACTGGCGACGATCAGCGAGTCCACATTGTCCAGCGGCAGCAGCCGCGCCAATGCAGCGGTAAAGGCGTAGGTAAAGACATAGCCGCCGACCAGTGCAGCCAGGGTGCGGGACACAATCGGCGCCCAGGCCGACGTTGCAAGTTTCATGTTTTCAATTCCTCATCGAGCTCTGCATTTTGCCTGCACCAGATGCGACAACGGCGCGGCACCCGTTTTCACGGATGTCGCGCCTTTAAGTGCCTGCACGGGTAACAGCGGTCAGGCCCGGGTTTTTATCAGAACGAGCTGGTCACCGACGCAAAGTAGGCACGGCCTGCTTCGTTGTAGGTTTGCGCGCCCGCTTCGTCAGCGTTGCCTTTGCGGTAGAGCTGCTTGTCGAACAGGTTGTTGATGCCCACCCGCACGCTGAAGTGTTTATTGAACTCATACCCACTGCTCAGGCCCACCAGCCCATAAGGGTCAACCGGCTGTTGTACCGACTTGTCCAGTGCTTCGTTGGCGCGGTTGTTGCGCTTGGGCGCTTCCTGCTTGCCGTAGTAAGTACCGCTGACCTGGAACGACAGTTTCTCAGTGGCATACCAGTCCAGCATGGTGTTGAGGGTGTACTTGGGAATGATGCTCAGCGGATCGCCGGTTTCCTTGTCCTTGCTTTCGATCATGTAGGTCAGGTTGGTGTTCCAGTCCAGATCGTCGCGCAGGCTGACAAACAGGTTGCCCTCAACCCCTTGCACAATGGCCTTGCCGCTGTTTTCCCATTGCAGCACGCGACGCCCGTTCGGCAGGCGGAATGCCGATTCGTTGCTGGCATTGATCTTGTTCTGGTAGTCGTTGCGGAAATACGTGGCGCTGGTGCGCCATGTGCCCTTGTCGAACGCCAGGCCGATTTCTTTGTTGACGCTGATTTCAGGCTTCAGGTCCGGGTTACCCACCAGGTAGCAGCCACCCAGATTCACTTCTACTGAACTGCAACCGTTACCGCGGCTATACAGCAGGTAGTTGGGGTTGGACTGGTAGAGGTTCGGGGTTTTGTAGGCCCGGGCAATACCGCCCTTGATGCTCAGCTCATCGGTGATCTGGTGGGACGCGTTGAGGCTCGGGCTCCAGTTGCCGCCAAACTCGCTGTGGTGATCAAAGCGCACGCCGGGGGTGACGATGGTCTTGGCGCCGGCTTCGATGTTGTCTTCAACATAGAACGCATAGCTGTTGGCCGTTGACTTGGTTTGCGTACGGTCCGTACCCGGGATTCCCGGGGTGCCGCCGGCACCCGGATCCCAGCTCTGCGGACGCAGCGAGCCCGGGTCATTGAGCGATTCGTAGAGGTACTCACCGCCCAGGGTCAGCACTTGGGCGGTGCCCATGGTCAACGGCAGGTTGACCTCGCCAGTGGCACGGGTGTTGCGCAACCGCGATTCGAACCTGCCCGCGCTCTCGGACGGTGCACCTTCGCCATAACCGGCCAGGCCTTCGTTGAGGCGGGCGTTACGGGTCAGGTCATGGGTCAGGGAGCCATGGTGGTGCCCCAGTCGAACGAGCCATTGTGGGTCGCCGAGAAGCTGCTGCGCTGCAGCACGCTGGTTTCTTTGCCGGTCAGGCTGTTAACGAAATCACCGCCGCTGTTGAGCATGGTGTCACCGGCAAAGATATTGCCCTGACGGCTGTAGCTGGCTTCCAGGTCCAGGCTCTGCTCCGGGGTGAACTGCCAACTGAGCAAGCCATTGACGTCTTTGTTACGCACGCCTTCACGACCTGCCACGACGCTGTCGGGGGACGCCTGGGCGGCGGTGTTGATGCCCGGATCATCGGCATCGGTCTTGTTCAGGCCGCCATACACACGAAACACCAGATCGTCCGTGATCGGTCCGCTGAGGTTGAAGTTAGTGCGTTTGCTGACGCCTTCAGAATCGTCTTCAGGGGACAGGTAGTACGCCGTCATCGAACCGCTGAGTTTGTCCGAAGGACGCTTGGTGATGATATTGACCACCCCGCCCATTGCGCCGGAACCGTAGCGGGCCGCAGCCGGACCACGCAGGATTTCGATGCGTTCGACTTCTTCGGCCGGGACCCAGTTGGTTTCGCCGCGGGTGTCACGGTCGCCGCTCCAGCCATAGCGCTGTGCGTTGCGTGAAGAAGACGGCTTGCCGTCAATCAGGATCAGGGTGTTTTCCGGGCCCATGCCGCGCAGGTCGATCTGGCGGTTGTTGCCGCGGGCGCCGCTGGAACTGTTGCCGGTGAGGTTGACCCCGGGCTCACGACGAATGATGTCGGACAGGTCATTGGCAGGCGGACGCTTTTTGATGTCTTCGGCGGTGATGATCGAGACACCCGGAGCCTGCTTCAACTCCTGTGCAGCAGTGCCCAGTACGCGGGTTTCTTCGAGCTGCAACGCCTGGCGAGTGCCATCCACCGGCAAATCGGTGGCCTCTACGGGTACTTCGTCACGCTCGCGCTCAAGTGCATCGGCGAGCAAGGTAGGCGAAGCCAGAGCGGCCATGAGAGCCAGTGAAAGATGACTGCGTTTGTATCGAGACGACATGTCCAGTTGATCCCTTAACAATGGAGTGTGCTCAGCAGGCCAAGGGCTGGAAATTGCTGACGCACGACCTTGAAAGGACCTACGTGATTAGCGTTCCCCGGCACTGCCAGGGCTGCAATGATAAACATTCTCAGTTGAGAGTAAAGCGCAATTGACAATCATCCTCATTACAAAGTTCCCCAATCCCTTTGTTTTAGAGCCTTCTCCTACGTAAAAAAAATCAAAATGCATTGCCAAACCGTCTTCGAATTGAGAGAAACCCTACCCAGAACAATCGTTAAACCTACTTTTTGAGTTCCATCGCCATGACTGACGAACTGCACATCACTGACCTGTTACCGGGCGACGGCAAAACCGTGGTCAAGGGCGCCCTGATTACCACGCACTACACCGGCTGGCTCGAAGACGGCACGGTATTCGACTCTTCCCATCAACGTGGCAAACCGTTCCAGTGCGTGATCGGCACCGGACGTGTGATCAAGGGCTGGGACATCGGCCTGATGGGCATGAAGGTCGGCGGCAAACGCGCACTGCAGGTGCCTGCTCACCTGGCCTATGGTGAAAGAAGCATGGGCGCGCACATCACACCGAACTCCAACCTGCGTTTCGAGATCGAACTGCTGGAAGTGCTGACGCGCGACGATTGATTGGCAGCGCATATTTAAAGGAGTTGTATCGGGTGAATCGATTCTTCAGGTGTTTTTTATCGGTGATGCCCCTGGTGATAGTGGCGGGTTGCGGTACCCAGGCGTCGCGGACAACCCCGGACATCACCCCCGACCAGGCACGTGCCCGCATTGTGCAATTGCTACCGGTGAAAACCGCGGATCGCCAGGGCTGGGCGGCGGATATCCAGGTCGCGTTTACCGCTCAGGGGCTGGCCCCCACCGATGAGAACCTGTGCTCCGTGCTGGCGGTGACCGAGCAGGAGTCGACCTTTCAAGCCGACCCGCCGGTGCCAGGGCTGGCCACCATCGCCCGCTCGGAAATCAACCGCCGCGCCGGCAAACTGCATATCCCCGAGTTTGTGGTGCGCAGCGCACTGAGCATCACCTCGCCCAACGGCAAAACCTACAATCAACGCCTGGACACCGCCCGTACCGAAGGCCAGTTGAGCGCCATTTTTGATGATTTCATCGGCATGGTGCCGTTGGGCAAAAGTCTGTTTGGCGGTTTGAACCCGGTTCACACGGGCGGGCCGATGCAAGTCAGCATCGCCTTTGCCGAACAGCGGGCACGGGACTATCCCTACCCCGTGACACACTCGATCCGCCAGGAAGTCTTCACGCGCCGGGGCGGCATGTACTTCGGTATCGCCCATCTGCTGGGCTACCCGGTCGACTACACGCAATCGCTGTATCGTTTTGCCGACTTCAATGCGGGTTGGTATGCCAGCCGTAATGCCGCGTTTCAGAATGCCGTCAGCCGCGTTTCAGGCATCCCGCTGGCACTGGATGGCGACTTGACCATCCCCGGCTCCTACGCACTCGGCTCCACCGAATTGGCGGTGCGCGCCCTTGGCAAGCAGGTGGGCCTGAGCAACAACGCGATCCGCCGCCAACTCGAAAAAGGCGACAGCCTGGCATTTAACGACACGGATCTTTACCAGAGCGTCTTCGCCCTTGCCGACCGCCAGCAAGGCAAACCCCTGCCCCGCGCCGTGCTGCCGGGCATCACCCTGCAAAGTCCGAAGATCACCCGCAACCTGACAACCGCCTGGTTTGCCAAGCGCGTGGATGAACGGCGGGCACGGTGCATCAACAAGGCGCAGTCACTGCCCAAGGGCTGAGCATGGCACAATATGGCTTATGGCCATTAGTCTTGTATCGATCGACAAGGATTTCTCGTGAACCCCTCAACCACCGTTCAAAACATGCTGGCGAACAAACGCATCGTCGTACCGGCCTATCAGCGCGCCTATTCATGGGAGACGCCGAACCCCACCAGCACACGCACCACACAGACCGACGTATTCCTGTCGGACCTTGAGGACTACCGCACCAGCAGTGCCCGGAGCCCTTACTACTTCGGGCATTTTCTGTTTGAGGAAAAAGATGGCAAGTATCAGGTGATCGACGGCCAGCAGCGGCTGACAACCCTGACCCTGTTCTTGTCGGCCCTGTTCAAATGCCTCAAGGCCCTGCGCCCGTTGAGCGAGACGGAACAGGCATGCTATGCCGACGTGATTCACACGCCCCATGTGATTCGCTTCAACACCGTGGACTATGACAACCGGGTGTTTATCGATTACGTGATTGACCAGGTCAAGAATGACCACAAGGGCCTGAGCACTACCTCTTCCCAACGCATTGTCGACGCATTCGACTACTTCACGGGACAACTGAAAAACAAGCCGGAAACCTACCTGTGCCGAATGCTGGATATCGTCTGTCAGGCCGCTTGCACGACGCACAGGGTTCAGGACGAAGCCGAAGCGATTCAAATGTTCATCTTCCAGAACAACCGTGGCAAGCGCCCTTCAAACCTGGAAGTGGTCAAGGCCCAGTTCATGTATGCCGTACACCTGCGCGGTGACGATGATGACCACAAGCAATTGCTGATCAGCGAAATCAAGGACCGCTTTGAGGAGATCTACAAATCCATTGCCTCGATTGACTATCGCATCAACGAAGACGAGGTATTGCTCTACACCCTGAGGGTTCAGTTCAACTCTCTATGGGAAAGCGACAGCCTGGATAAAATCGACAAACTGCTCGGCCAGCCAGACTCGCTGATCTTTATCCGAGAATTTACCCAGGCGTTGGCGGCCAGCTTTCTGCACTTGTGCAATTTTTTCGGCCCCGACGAGAAAAAACACTTTGCGATTCACGCACTGGTGACCTTGGGGAGTATCGGGATTGTTCTGCCTTTTATCATCAAGGCCTATCGCTTCAACCTCGAGATGCACGAGATCGAATCACTGTGCCGCGCATTTGAAGGGTTAATCGTGCGCCACCGACTGATTGGAACCCGTGCGGACATCACCTCTCGCATCAGACACGTGTATGAGCAATTCACTGCACAAAATCCGCAGATCGAGCCCATTGTAGAGCGCATCAATCAGTTGAAAATTGCGGAGGCCCCCTGGTTGGGTTTTTGGAACAACGACAACCTCAGAACGGCGCTGAACAACGACATCCACCACGCCACCGCCAAGTACCTGCTGTGGAAGTATGAGAACCACCTCGAAAACAGCGGCCAGCGCGGCTACAAACCGACCCGTTACGATGACATCAAACTGCCTGAGCTGGAGCACATTGCCCCAACCACCGAGCCCAAGACCAAGCCCCACGGTTACGGCAAATATGATGAAAGCTTTGTATCTGGCTACTTGAATTGCCTGGGCAATTACCTGCTGCTGTCCAAGTCCCATAACTGCACCGTGGGCAATGTTGTGTTTTCTAAGAAACTCGACAGCTACACCCACACCACTCAGCAACGGGAAATCGCCGAACTGTGCGGTGACAAACCGCTATGGGGCAAGCGAGCCATGACCGCAGGCATGAACGGATCGTTGAAGTGCTGATGGAACAGCTGTAAGGCGCCATGTGCACCTTCGCCGGGGCCAGCCCAACGGCCCCGGCACGTGCGAGCCCGTGCCGTTACATTTTCATAAATCATATATGAACTGATTTGTTGAAAAGAGCCACATCCGGAGTAAGCTGGAAGTATCAACTCTCTGGAGGCCGCCATGCACCTCGTAGCCAAACATCCCGAACCCGAGATCACCAGCGGCGATGCGGGCCGGGTTGCCCTGACCTTTTTCTTCAGCCTCATGGAGCATTGGGGTTGTACCAAGGACCAGCAGTGCACCCTGCTCGGTTCCATCGGCAATACCACCTACTTCAAGTACAAAAAACTGCCGAACGTGCGCCTGCCCCACGACACCCTGGAGCGCATTTCGTACTTGATGGGCGTGCACAAGGCATTGCGCATCCTGTTCAGCAACCAGCCTGAACGTGCCTATGAATGGGTGCACAAACCCAACACCGCTGCGCCCTTTAACGGTCAGAGCGCCTTGAGTTACATGCTCGCTGGCCAGGTGGTCGACCTCGCAGATGTGCGCCGCTATCTGGATGGAGTGCGCGGCTGATGCCTGATGCAATGCTGCCTGAATGGAACAAGGCTTATCGCATCATCAACAGCGCGTTCCCGCCCGTTTCAGTGTTTGAAGACACCCTGGACCCGGCCGACCTGGAGATCGCCTTTGTCCTCGAAAGCCTGACCAATGACCGGCTGCGCGATCAGGCAGGCGTGCTCAACAGGGTCCGGCCAGAAGACCGCCTGTGTGGCGAAGGCTCGACCGCCGTGATGGCTGCCTTTACCCATATCGGGCGGGCCAGTCGTTTTACCGATGGCAGTTACGGCGTGTACTACTGCGCCAACAGCGTAGAGGCGGCAATCGCCGAAACCTGTTTTCATCAGGAGCAATTCTGGCGGGCGACACAGGAGCCCAGCATCGAAATCACCATGCGTACCTATATCAACCGCGTCGTGCAGCCGATGATCGATGTGCGTGGCGACCCGGGGCTGCATCAACCGTCGCCGTCAGGTTATGGCCTGTCTCAGGCATTCGCCCGGCCATTGCGCGAAGACGGCGCCTGGGGCCTGCTTTACAAGAGCGTGCGCCTTGACGGACACGAATGCGTTGCCGCGTTCCGCCCACCAGCGCTCTCGCTACCGGTGCAAGGCCAGCATTTTCGGTATGTGTGGGATGAGAGGACGCAGGCGATTGCCTGGGTGTTGCAGGTCACTGAAGTGGTGAGATAGGAACAGGGCAACGTCACTGTCGCCACCCTGCCCCCCGGCTCAAATATTACAAGCCATCAGTAGGCTTGAGCGTGCGTTCAGCTACTGCGTCAGCGCTTTTTTCCTGCCAGACCGGCCAGTATTCAGCGCGTTTCTTCTCTACGCTGGCTTTGACCCGCTCGTACCAGGCCAAAGATTTTGGTGAGTTGGTCACCATGTCCGTGTCTTCAACCCAGCCTTTGAAGTTCTTGGACTTCAGGCTGTGAGAGGCTTCAGGGTCATTACTGATCGGCCACAGTGAAAAGCGTGCTTTCCACAAACCCATGCGCGGCGTTACCAGCGCGTAGTAGGTTTTGCCTGCCACAAGATCGGCTTCCATGAAATCGGCCGCTTCGGACACCACCATGTAGGTGTGCTTGCCAGGGGTGGCGGGATGGGCGATTTTCGTGCCGTTGGCCATGACACCAATGAATTGTGTCTTGCCATCGGTCACGTCATACAGCGAGGACACAATGGCTTTGCCGGTATAGGCATCGCGCATGAACACCACTTGTGCCATGCCTGGCGCAGGTGGCTGCACCGCCTGGTCAGCTACCGGGTCCATTGGATTGCTTGCGCAACCGGCCAACAGCAAGGTGCCCAGCAGGGTAAAGATATAAAACACGCGCATCTACAGCTCCTTTGAATTGCAACTTCCTGGCCCGGCACCTGCCGAGCCCGCGGCATTATCGACAGATCTTGCCCTGGCCTCAAACCAGATCATTGATCGCGACACCACTCAGAGGGTGTATTGCCTGAACAGTTCCTCCTTGATGATCAACAAGGCATCTTCGTAGTAGCGCTCGCCCCGAGCTTCGCTGAGCAACACCGAACGCACGCTGCCCTCGCCCTCACTGGGCGTGTGCTCGCAAGTGAGGTAGAACTCGGCAGTGTCGGGCTTGAATTCCAGGTAATAGAACAACTCGCGACCTTCACGGTGCCAGTAGCCAATTTCTCTGCGCATGGGGGTTCCTTGGACAATGCGGGCGTTAAAGGATACACAAGACCTTTGGGCGCAGCGGTCACAAGATAAGCTTCTTCGGTTTGGCTGGCAGACCGGGTGTGCGAGGTTTTTTGCTGTTATCGCAGTACCTATCCTTCGATGCGCCACGGCGTTTTACGGGCTTGGGGAGCAACAGAACATAAAGTGCACTTAAGCTCTGGTAGTACTGTTTCATGATTTGCAGATAGACCTGCTTGATCAGTTATGGATCGTTCATTAAACGAAATGTTACTCGACTGCACACATAGGTTTGGCTTCACTTGCGCCCTGGCCGGTAGGCTTGTCGTCTGAAATCAGGACTAGCATGAAATGGCTGAAGGGAACTGGGCAGGACACCACTGCAAGGTGTGTTACGAGCAAGCGATGAAGGAAAAGGCGAGACTAGATGCGTTGTTACTTGCAAAACGCAACCGGCAATTGGTCGAGCCTGCGCCACGGCCAGAGCCTCCCCCTCCAGTAAAAAAGGCTCCCTCGCCCCAGCTCAGGGGCTGCGTCTTCGCCAAGTCGTGTACGTTGCCAGATGGGATTATCAACCACAGCAACCCGAACGGGTTTGTGCCGGTCGAGTCGCTCAGCCAGTATGGCGCGTATGCGGTGCTGGGCATGGGGACAGCGGTCTCTTCGGCCGGGACGGCGCTGGAGTGGATTGGCGGTTCTGGCAGCTCCATCGAGCTGGCCAAGCGCTTAGGGGGCAGCTTGTCGACGCTGGCCCCGCCCAATGTGAAGATCATCATAGGCATGGTGCTGCCAAACACGACCTCACCCGATAG
Organism: Pseudomonas sp. MF06569; assembly: GCF_059862735.1. Classification (NCBI taxonomy): domain Bacteria; kingdom Pseudomonadati; phylum Pseudomonadota; class Gammaproteobacteria; order Pseudomonadales; family Pseudomonadaceae; genus Pseudomonas; species Pseudomonas sp. MF06569. Next base: position 49,646 of record NZ_JCBCUZ010000020.1, read on the forward strand.
CGCGTTCTACACGTCCGAGCAATACGCCCAGCTCACCGAAGGCAATACACGAGTGCGAGTGAACGTTAAACACCTGCCAGATGGTTCCGTGAGCCTGTATGGGTTCTATACCGGGACAAAGCAGGAATGGCAGCGTGTACCAGTGATCGCGGCGCAGGCACGTGGCGAGCAACTTGTTGCGGATATGGGCGATGGCATCGAGGTCATCTGGACTCCAGCTGTTGATCCCGGCGCAGTGTTGGGTATTCCGGCACTCGAGGGAGCTCTGATGCAACCCGCTGCGTGGGTGTATCCACCGACCGAACATGCCAATCATATCCTGATCAATCCGGTGCACCCGCCCGATTACCAAGACGCGATTATCTGGTTCCCGAACACTGGAATTCAGCCGATTTACATCTCGCTGAGCACGTCAGGATCTGGCTACTATCCAAAACCTGACTTCTTGCCTGCGTTTCCGGATGCCAAATGGGCCAAATCAAAAACGTCAGTTCAAGGTGGAGGAGGCTTACGTCCGCGCTGGAAGAGCAGAGACGGCACAATCTACGAATGGGATTTTCAGCATGGTGCTGTTGAGAAATACAATAAACGCGGAAAGCACCTCGGCGAGTTCGATCACGAAACGGGCACTCAAAACAAAGCAGCAGACCCGACAAGGAAAGTAGAACCATGAAACATGTGATTATGGGCGTTTCTGAAGGTGAGGACTTTGCATCCTTTGAAAAGGAGATTCCGGTTTCTGTCGCGGATCTTAAACCGATAATGGGCTGGGAAAAAGACGATGACTACGTATACGACTACCAGCTTACTTCGGAGCAAATTAGCGCTATAGAGCAGCTTTGTTCGTTGGAGCTACCCAGAGATCTGGAGCTTTTTCTAACGTGTAACGCCTGATAACTGGTGGTCGCAAACCGTACCAACACTCACCACAGACGTCCAAAGCGAATCAAGCGCCATCGTCGGGATTACGCAGTGGCCGCAACTCCCCATGGGCGACCTCATCCGATACCACGAAAGAATAACATCCCAGCATATTGATGCCTTTTTGAATACTTTTTCGGCGGCTGGAAGAAGTTCCTCGGTTTAAAGGCGAAAACCATATTCCAGCTAAACCAAAATGCCGGATATGTACCCGGCCAGCCTGTTAGCAACAATGGGGCCGCTTCGCAGCGGGTTCGTCGTCAACTACGCGTCGTAGCAGTTGACGAGTGGAACGAGGCTGCGATCGAGATGGTGCGCCACTGCGACGTAGCGGGCGCAAAACCAGAACACGCGCTTTGCCTGATTAACCGTGCAAGCTGATTTTACGACTGCTACGCAGCCGGACGCAGCCTCGTTCCACTCGTCAGCTGCCACGGATCGCGAGTACCACTTAGCAATTACCCGCAATCCGCTCCAGCGCCACTTTCAGAACCTGGACACTCTCAGCCGCTGTCAGGCTGATGCGCACCGCATTGGTCGCGGTGGGTTTGACCGCAAATACATCCGCAGGCACCACATCGACCCCCGCTGCGCGGCACGCCTCGGCAAGCGGGCTCTGACCCTCGGCCACCGTCAGCCAGATATGGGGCGAAGGGGTCTGTGTCTGGTACATCCCGGGGCCCAGGATCTTTTTTGCCAGCCGCCAGCGTCGGGCAACTTCCCGGCTTTGCCACTGCACACGGGTTTGCGCAGTGCCGTCGCCAATCCATCGGCAAGCAATCGCCATGCACAGGGGCGATACTCCCCAGTGCGCCGACTGGGCATAGGGATCAATACGTGCCAGCAACTGCGGGCTCGCCACGATCCACCCCACGCGCACGCCCGCCGCAACAGTCTTGGACAAACTGCTGACCAGCACCGTGAGTTCGGGCAAGAAACGGTACAACGGCGGGCTGTCGGTGAGTGCCCCGTACACGTCATCTTCAATCACCATGACACCGTGGCGCCGGGCGACGTGGGCAATGGCCCGCTTGCGCTCAATGCTCATCACGGCCGACGTGGGGTTTTGCAGGGTGGGCGTCAGTACGGCAATCCGCGCCCCCGTAGCGCGGATCATCCGGTCGAAGTCCTCCGCCACGATGCCTTCCTGGTCAAGCGCTACGCCATGCATGGGCAGGCGCAGTTGCGCGCAGGCAGCCTTGATCCCCGGAGCGGTAAACGCCTCGACCAGCACCGGCTCGCCGGCCTGGCACAGCGACAAGAGCACGGTGAACAGCCCTTGCTGGGCGCCGGTACACGGCATGATGTTTTCCACGGTCAACTCCAGCCCGCGCCCCTTGAACCAGGCCGCGCCCTGAGCCCGCGTCAGCAGTAAGTCCGCCGCACTCAAGTAGCCTTGCAAGCGGATGGCCTGGCGACTGTCGAGCACCCATGACAACGCCTGCCCATCATGCTCACCCACGTGATCAATGGCGGGCACGTTGGTTCGCAGGTCGATGCGTTGCGCGTGCTCATCGGCGTGCTGCAGCCTGAACAGGGTCGCTTCCTGACTGCTCGCCAGCACGTAGGTGCCACGGCCCACCTCGCCCGAGACCAGATGCCGACGCGCCGCCTCGCGATAGGCCTGCATGGTCGTGCTGGGGTTCCAGCCCAGTGCCCAGGCAAGTCGCCGCTGTGGCGGCAAGCGTGCGCCGGGTTGCAGTTCTCCACAGGCGATGGCCTGGGTGATGGCATCGACCAGCGCCAGGTAGCGCGGCTGGTCCGTGTCGTTGAGCGTCGGTATCCACATTTATTGTTGGCCATGCAATATAAGGATCGGCCCATACAATGCGTTGTGCCTAGAATCGAGTCAAACCCCTCGATGACGGTGCGCCATGTTTGACTTGAACGACCTTCGCCTTGCAGCACAAACCGTATACCAGACCCTGGCGCCAACACCGCAACTGGCCTGGCCCTTGTTGACTCAGCGCCTGGGTTGCACGGTGTGGGTCAAGCATGAAAACCACATGCCCACCGGCGCGTTCAAAGTGCGCGGGGGGTTGTTGTATGTGCAGGGCTTGCTGGCACGGGAACCGAACACCAGAGGCCTGGTCACGGCCACCCGCGGTAATCATGGGCAAAGCCTTACCCTGGCGGCCCGGCGCATGGGGTTGCCAATCCGTATCGTGGTACCTGAAGGCAATTCCCTGGAAAAAAACGCGGCCATGCGGGCACTGGGCGCAACCGTCATTGAATGCGGCAAGGACTTCGATGAAGCGCGGGCCGAAGCCGCCACTCTGGCCGCAACCCATCAATGGCATCTGGTCCCCGCCTTCCATCACGACCTGATTCGCGGGGTCGCCACTTATGCGCTTGAACTGCTTGAAGCCATCGAGGAACTGGACACGGTGTATGTACCCATCGGCATGGGTTCGGGGATTTGCGGGCTGATCCAGACCCGTGATCTGCTGGGCCTGGACACAGAAATCGTGGGGGTTGTGTCATCCCATGCCGATGCCTATGCGCAAAGCGTTGAGCAAGGCCGCGTGGTGTGCACAGACTCGGCCCACACCTTCGCCGACGGTCTGGCCTGTCGTCAGCCGCAGCCCGAGGCTTTGGCCATTATCGCCAAAGGTGCGGCACGGGTCATTCGGGTGTCTGACCAGCAGATCTCACACGCCATTCGGGTCTACCATGAAACCACCCACAACACCGCCGAAGGTGCGGGGGCTGCCGCGCTGGCCGGGTTGATCAGCGAGCAGTCCAGCCAGCAAGGTCGTCGGGTTGCGCTCATTCTGAGCGGGGCCAATATTGATCGTCAGCTGTATGCGGGGATTCTGGCCGAAGGCCCTGATCCCTCAGCCTGACCCTGGAAGAGCAAGGAGCCTGTATGCAGTGTCAGATTCGTCGTGCCATGCCGGTCGATGCACACGCCATCAGCAAGGTGGTGATTGGCGCCCTGCAAGAATCCAACGCCCGGGACTATCCGCCCGAAGTGATCGCCCAGGTAGAACAGAATTTCTGCCCGGACTCGATCCTGGCGTTGATGAAACAACGCCAGATGTATGTGGCCGTGGTTGAGCAGCACGTGGTCGGCACTGCCAGCCTGGACCGGGCGGTGGTGCGCAGCGTTTTCGTGAGCCCGCGCCATCAGGGGCGCGGTATCGGCCAGCAATTGATGGCACGGCTCATGGACGCCGCCCTTGTCGCCCAGATCGACGAGTTGAGAGTGCCCTCCTCGCTGACCGCCGAATCGTTCTACGCGCAGTTGGGTTTTCACAAAGTGCGCGATGAATTTAACGGCCCCGAACACACGGTGATCATGGCGCTGCGTCTGGACGCTTGAATCGTAGCGCAGCTATGCTGAACCCCATGACTCCTACAGCAGCGACCCGCTCACCCTGCCCACCCGGCGCCTGCATCTGCGAGCGGGAACAGCTGTTGGCAACCCCCGACAGCGACCTGCGCATCTTCAACCTGACCCGCCAGGCCGAGAAAGTTCTGCTGGAACGACTGGAGAATATCCAGAGCCTCAGTGACCTGGAGCACATGCAGCGCCGCCTGCGCGAGCAACTGGGGATTGAAGTGCAGATCGACCCGGGATTTACCGAGGTTCGCACCATGCGCGGCATTGGTATCCGCCTTGCCGAACAACCGGGTTTGTGTCGAAAAACCCGGCAGGCAATCCCGGCTGCCATCCGCCGTGCCCTGGAAAAACGACCGGAAATTGCCTACAAACTACTGGATGGTCACGACTTGCTGCGTGACACCTGAATCGGTTCAGATAAGGACTTTTAGCCATTAAAAGGCCATAATATGCAGCCTATGAACAAATTTCCTTGCCATAACCCGAATCGCTGTCCTATAAGCGCGTCTTTTATATTACAAGAGTCTTATCAATGAGTGCCGGATTCACCGAGGACGACATGCGCAGAGCGCTCGGCCTTGATCTACCTGCTGCCCCTGTTCAACCTGAAGTTGAACCTGCCCCTGCAAAAACCACCCCCACTGTGAAGAAAGCCCCGGCCCCTGCAAAGGCTCAGTCACCTGCGCCGAAAAAGCGCAGTGGCCCGATTCTTCGCGTCACCATGCGCGTGACCAAGGTGTTTGACGGTGATGAAACAAAGTTTGTGCACGATTCCAAGGATTTGAGCCGGTTCAACGCAGAGCAAGAGGCCAAAAAAGCCCTGGCCAAAGCTGGCTTCAAATACTTCGAGCTTGAGTCTATCGTTTCAGTGGACTGACTTCGCACTGGCGGTCAGTCATTGACCGCCCGCTTTAGCGCCCCATCCAAGGAGCCCGTACATGCAATCGCAACCCCTGAACGCCAGCGACTTTGAAGTGATCGAGAACACGCTGCTCAAATACGGCGACGATCACTCAGTGCTCAACCCTTCAGAACTGGACGGCTACTTCACGGCTCTGGTTTCAAGTCCGACTCGGGTGGACATCGCCGAATGGTTCCCGGCAATCTGGGGCGGCCAGAACCCGGCCTGGCAAACCCCTGAAGAAGCCAAGCAGTTCATCGAGCTGAGCGTTCGCCACATCAACACCCTGGCACGGCAACTGGCTGAAGACAGTGCTGCATTTGCACCGCGTTTCGAGCAGACCGAGCACCTGGGGCAAGACGTGACGCTGGCTGAAGAATGGTGCTTCGGTTACACCCGTGCCGTTGCCATCTGCAACTGGCCAGCATTGCCCCTGCCACAGGCCAGCCTGCTGCAAGCCATTGCCGAGTGCGCCGAGCAGGACAACTTTGAACTGCCTGAAGACCTGGACGTGGCGGCTCATCAGCACAGCGTTGCCGCCATTGCACCGGCGGCGCGTGCACTGCATGACTTCTGGTTGAGCCAGCGCTGAATTCTACCTACTGCCCATGTAGTCGCTGACGAGGAACGAAGGCTGCGAGCTTTGGATTTTTAAAAGCTCGCAGCCTTCGTTCCTCGTCAGCGACTACAGAGACTTGACGCCCATGACCACCCTCACCCATTTCGATACTCCGGTCAGCGAGCCGATCAACAGCCAGATTCTGCAGATCGTCGTCGACCACCTCACCGACATCAGCGCCATGGAGATCGCGCCCAGCAATCTTCTGTACAGCATTTACCAATATGCCATTGGCTTTGAAGTGCACCTTTACCTGCAAGCACTCGACGGATCCAGGGGGATTGCGGTTGAGCTGATTGTGGCGACTGACGCTCAAGACCCGGAAAAAGTGACCGGCTTCGCCCTGTATCTGCCCGTCAAGGATGATCCGCAAGCCTGCGGCATCGCCTACATGGCCGAATTGGCCAGCCATCGTCACCTGGGTGTCACCCGGGCACTGGTCGGGGAAGTCGTGCGGCGCCATCCCCATACCGAGCTGACCTGCAGCGTGGCCAAGGTCGGGGAATTTGCAGCGATGGGCCTGCAAGTCATCGGCACCCGTGGCCCGCAAGTGTTGATGAATACCCTCGATCACAGCACCGACGGCCTGATGGGCGTGCTCGATGTTGCAGCGATCTACAGCTCCACCGAAGTGCGCCAGATTCACACCTACCTGCTGCAACGCAACGGCAAGAAGGCAATGCTGGACGCCGAGAAGAAACGCGATCGCCAGATCGATCAACTGACCGCCAGGGCAAAAGCCTTTGTGGCCCAGGCAAAAGACTAAGTCGCTGAAATAAAGCATCATGGGCGCCTTACGTTGAGAGGGAACCTGTATGCGTACTCACTTTACCCTGGCCCGTGCTGGTGCCTTGACCCTGGGGCTGGCGTTCAGCGTTTCGGCCCTCGCCAGCGAAGAGTCGCAGCTGATCGACTCGATCAACGCGTATCGCAGCCAGATCCAGCGGTGTGCGGGGCAAGCCTCGCAAGAGCTGCCACCGCTGTCCGCTGACACCCGGCTGGTATTGCCCGCCAGCAGCTTTGGTGACTTGCAGGAAGCGCTCGGGCGGGCGGCATACCCGATGGTCAACGTACAGGCGATCAATCTCTCCGGCCCCCGTGATGCGCAGGCCGCCATGAAAGCCGTGCAGGAAAGCTTCTGCCGCGTGGTACTGGACCCCCAGTTTGTCGATATCGGCGTCAGCCATGACCAGCGTGAATGGCGCATCGTACTGGCCCGCCCCCTGCTCACAGCACGCCTGGGCGACTGGCAGGCCGAAGGGCAGAAAGTCCTGGAGATGCTCAACAGCGCTCGCAACCAACCCCGTCAGTGTGGCACGCAGGCCTTTGGCCCCGCCGCGCCACTGACCTGGAACGCCACACTGGCAACCGCAGCCCAGACCCACTCGCGGGATATGGCCAACAACAATTATTTCGACCACAAGGGTCGCGACGGTTCAACCCCGGGCGATCGCGCAGAACTGGCGGGCTATATCGCCCAGCAGATCGGCGAAAATATCGCGGCCGGACAAGACACCACGCGCAAGCTGGTCGACGGCTGGCTGGCCAGTCCCGGCCATTGCGCCAATGTGATGAACCCGGAGTTTCGCGAGTTGGGCGCAGCCTATGCAGTAGACCCGAAAAGTGACGCAGGGATTTACTGGACGGCCCTGTTCGGTACTCAGTAAGAGCACGACACGCAGTAAGAGGCTGCGGGGAGGATGTTCGAGGGGGGGTGTAGCGAGGTAAAGCAGCCCCACCCGAACAGTGTCGGGTGGGGCCGTTTTTTTACAGCGCCATGTCAGCCGCTGGGTTGCTTGGCGCAGGCTTGGCCGGCGCGGCAGCAGGTGTTGCGGTGTGAGTTGCAGCCGGGATCGCCGGCGGCGGAGTCAATTGCAGGACTTCAGCCGTGTAGGCCCACTCTTGAGCAACGCGATCAGGATCACCGTTCAGCTTGGTGCCATAGCTCGGCACGATCTGGTGCAGCTTGGCTTGCCACTCTGGCGTCGCAACCTTGTCCTTGAACACGGTTTCGAGCACGGTCAGCATGATTGGCGCCGCGGTGGATGCACCAGGCGATGCGCCCAGCAGACCTGCGATGCTGCCATCTTTGGCGCTGACAATCTCGGTACCGAGTTTCAGCACGCCGCCTTTCTCTTCGTCACGCTTGATGATCTGAACACGCTGACCGGCCTGCCACAGGCGCCAGTCTTCAGATTTGGCGTTCGGGAAGTACTCTTTCAGCGCATTGAAGCGATCTTCATCAGACAACATCAGTTGGCCGGCCAGGTACTCAACCAGTGGGTACTGTTCGATGCCGACTTTGGTCATTGGCCAGATGTTGTGGGTCGTGGTGCTGGTCAGCAGGTCGAAGTACGAGCCTTCCTTCAGGAACTTGGTGGAGAAGGTCGCGAACGGGCCAAACAGGATTACGCGCTTGCCATCCAGTACGCGGGTGTCCAGGTGCGGAACCGACATCGGTGGTGCGCCAACCGACGCTTTACCGTAGGCCTTGGCCAGGTGCTGCTGCGCAACGGTAGGATTTTCGGTGACCAGGAACGAGCCGCCAACCGGGAAGCCTGCGTATTCCTTGGCTTCAGGAATGCCGGACTTCTGCAGCAGGTGCAGTGCACCGCCGCCTGCGCCGATGAATACGAACTTGGCATCAGTCTCGGTTTTGGTGCCGTCTTTCAGGTTTTTGTACACCACACGCCATGAACCATCTTCATTGCGCTTGATGTCTTCAACTTCGCTCGACAGTTTGAGCGAGAAGTTAGGCTTGGTTTGCAGGTAAGCCGTGAACTGGCGCGTGATTTCGCCGAAGTTTACGTCAGTACCGATAGGGGACCAGGTGGCCGCGACTTTTTGAGCCGGGTCACGCCCTTCCATCATCAGCGGAACCCACTTCTTGATCTGCACCGGGTCTTCGGAGTACTCCATGCCCGCGAACAGAGGGCTGGCCTGCAGGGCTTCGTAGCGCTTCTTCAGGAACTTGATGTTGTCATCGCCCCACACAAAGCTCATGTGCGGAGTGGAGTTTATGAACGAACGCGGATCTTTCAATACGCCGTTCTTGACCTGCCACGACCAGAACTGACGCGAAACCTGGAAAGCTTCATTGATTTCAATGGCTTTCGGGATTTCAACGTTGCCGTTCTTGTCTTCTGGCGTGTAGTTCAGCTCGGCCAGGGCAGAGTGGCCGGTACCGGCGTTGTTCCAGCCATTGGAGCTTTCGAGGGCAACGCCATCGAGACGCTCGATCATCTCCATGGACATGCCAGGTTCCAGCTCATTGAGCCAGACACCCAGAGTAGCGCTCATGATGCCGCCGCCAATCAGCAGTACATCCACGTGTTTAGGCTCGGCAGCGTGCACGGAGGTAATCCCCATGGTCAGCGCCAGGCCCAGTAGCCCCTTGTTCACTTTTTTAAACATGTTGTAGTACCTAAGATAAAACGCCATCTACCCGACACGCGGAGCATGAAATTCTTCGACTCACCACAGGCTTGTCGCCTGCAATCGAGCCGACCCTCAAACCTTGAACGGGCAGATATATAAGGCCTGTGCACGTTACAGACCTCACTTTATGCACCTTGGGCGCTGATCTCTTGTTGGTTTTGGCTTCAGCTACTTGGGTAACATTTTTTGTGCAGCACTTGCGGCTCCTTGATGTCCGACCTGCTCGCAGCTCCTTCCGGGGAACTGGTGTGGACACGACGATCCACTGCGGCCAGCCGACTAACCGCGTCATTCTACCTCAGGTGGCACTTTGGGCGAAGCGGCAGTCGTTGCAGTGGCCAAGCGCCCGTGTCAGGTATAATCGCGCTTTTGCTCCGCCCATCAACAGGATTCACCCATGTCTTTAAGCAAGCGCACACAGGCACAGATCGAACGTCGCCTGATCACCACCCTGACCGAGGCCTGTGAAACAGCCAAAACACAGATCCCGGGGTTTGTCTGGCTGACTCACGTGGTCGACTACGAGGCCTTCCCGGCCAGCCTGAAAGTGGTCTGGGTATTCGACACGCAAGCCAGCAAAGACTTCGCCCTGGCAGATGGCGAGGCCAGCTTCATGGGTGAACTGACGGCCCGGGCATTGGCAGATGCCCAGGTGAAGGTACGCAATGGATCGGCCCACGTGTTTTTCGATTCCGAAGAAGAATGCCAGCGCAGCTGTGGTGGAAACTGGCCAAAACGCCTGGCCCAGAAGCAAACGGGGCGTGGCTGATCTGTGGCAAAAGACATTGAAAACCCGTGCATTGCAGTTTGTCAGTTAAGTGGCGAGCTCTGCGTGAGTTGCGGCCGTACCAAGGAAGACATCCGCAAGTGGCGGAGCATGAAGCGCCCGGAAAAAATGGCCGCCGTGCAACGCGCCAGCACGCGGCTCAAGAGTTTGCGCAAAAAGAACAACTGAGCCCTTACGCCAGGTACTTGCCAAACCAGTCCAGCGTCCTGTTCCAGGCCAGCGTCGCCGCTGCTTCGTCGTAGCGCGGCGTCGAGTCGTTATGAAAGCCGTGATTGACCCCCGGGTAGATATGCGCCTCATAGCGTTTGCCGTTGGCCTTCAGCGCCTGCTCGAAGGCCGGCCAGCCTTCGTTGATTCGCGTATCCAGCCCGGCGTACTGCAGCATGAGCGGTGCCTTGATACGGCTGACCTCATCGGCTGCGGGCTGGCGTCCGTAAAACGACACCGCCGCCCCCAGTTCCGGGTAGGCCACTGCAGCCGCATTGGCCACCCCGCCGCCATAGCAGAACCCGGTAATCCCCACTTTGCCGGTACTGGCGTCGTGCTGCATCAGCCATTCCACCGCCGCAAAAAAGTCGTTCATCAACTTGGTCGGATCGACCGTTTGTTGCAGCGCCAGGCCTTGCGCGTCGTTGCCGGGATAGCCGCCCACTGACGTCAGGCCATCGGGCGCGAGGGCGATGTAGCCCGCTTTGCCCAAGCGCCTGGCCACATCTTCGATATACGGATTGAGCCCGCGATTCTCATGAACCACCACCACGGCGGGCAACTTGCCCTGCGCCTTGGCGGGGCGCACGAGATAGCCGCGAACCTGACCGTTACCTTTGGGCGAGGGGTACATGACGTACTCGGCCACGATATCCGGGTCGGTAAAAGAAACCTGTTCGGCGAGCGCGTAGTTGGGGCTCAGGGCCGTGAGCACGGAAAGCGCCGTCCCGCCGAGGGTGAACAACGCGGCACGATCCAGAAACTCGCGACGGTTGATCTTGCCATGGGCGTAGTAGTCATAAAGCTCAAGCAACTCAGGGGCAAAGTCTTTCGCGGTAAGACGAGTCATCAGTGCACTTCCTATGGCCGGTTGCGTTTAACCATAGAGCAATTTGTAGCTAAATGCGTCTCAGAACTTTTACCTGATCATGTGGGATACCATACGCGCCATGCCCGATGCATGTCGGGCTCCAACGCTTCGACTACACAACCTGAAGGGGTATCAAACGGTGAGAATTGCACTTGTGCTGCTGTTGAGCGCGCTGTCCATGCAGGCCTTCGCGGCGAATATCGGCGAGCGCCTGACGCCCTGGACCCTGCAGGACCAGCACGACCAGCCCTATACCCTGGACACGAAAACCCGGGTTCTACTGGTGGCGCGCAACATGGACGGTTCCAAACTGCTCAAGGCGGCCCTGGAAAACCAGGCCAAAGGCTATCTGGAAGCACGCCATGTAGTGTTCCTGGCCGATGTTCAGCGCATGCCATCGCTGATCGGCAAGTTCATCGCCATTCCGGCCATGCGTGACTACAACTACCGTGTGGTCCTCGACCGCGACGGCACCATTGCCGCCAACTACCCGGGCGCCGAAGACAAGGTGCTGTGGCTGCAACTGGACAACGGCACCCTGGTTTCCCAGCAGGAATTTGCTACCGCTGACGAGTTGCGCGAGGCGCTGGAAAAACTGCCGGTTCAATGACTGTCCGGGGCTCCGCCATCACGGCTTCGGGCCCCTCCCCCCTGCCTCACTCTTGAGCGCTGTGCACCACCACCAGCAGTTGTGCCTGTTGCTCGCCCACCGAACGGATGCGGTGAGGTTTCTGCGCGTTGAAATGCAATGCATCCCCGCGATTGAGCAACACACGCTCGTTCATGAAGTCCACTTCGACCTGCCCTTCGTGAACAAACAAAAACTCCTCGCCCACGTGCTCCTTGAAGGCATTGTCGATGAAGTCGGCCGGCGGGTAGATCATGAACGGCAGCATGCTGCGCTCACCCACCTGATGGGCCAGCACGGCATAACCCAGGCTCTGGTCATTGGCCGCCAACGATTGACGTTCATCGCTGCGCACCAGGCTGTAGCTGTCGAGCTGGACGTTTTCTTCGCTGAATAACTCTTCGACCTTCACATTCAGCGCTTTGGCCAGCTTCAGGGCCGCCGCAATCGACGGCGTATTAAGCCCGCGCTCGATTTTCGACAGATAGCTCTTGGTCATGCCGGATTTTTCAGCCAAGACCTCCAGGCTCATCCCCAGTTTTTTTCTTAGCAATTTCAATCGGATAGACATAAAAAACGGCCAGCTCACAAAAAAGGAAACGACTCATGCTTGCCAATGACACAATGTGTCATATAGGATCTTTCGTGTCATTTGCATTCACCCATACCCTCCCCAGAGATGAGTGAACGGCGCACTCGACGCTTATTGAACGCATCAGAGGACACCTTAATGGGTAAGACGCTAACACTCCCCAAGGACCAATTGGTCAAGCAAGCACTGCAGCAGATGCAACACACCCTGGCGGATAATACGTGGACTGACCGGCAAAAGCTGGCACTTACCTGCCGTATCTTGTTTGAAAACGGCCATGACTCAGGCCTGGCCGGGCAAATTACGGCTCGCGGCCCGCAACCCGGCACCTACTACACCCAACAGTTGGGGCTCGGGTTCGACGAAATCAGCGCGGGCAATCTACTGTTGGTCAACGAGGACCTGGAGGTGCTTGAAGGGCACGGCATGCCCAACCCGGCCAACCGTTTCCACAGCTGGGTGTACCGGGCCCGCCCGGACGTCAACTGCATCATTCACACCCACCCTACCCATGTCAGCGCATTGTCGATGCTGGAAGTTGCGCTGCAGATTTCCCACATGGACCTGTGCCCGCTGTATGACGACTGCGGGTTTCTTGAAGGCTGGCCGGGTGTGCCGGTGGGCAATGAAGAAGGCGAACTGATTGCCGCTGCACTGGGCAACAAACGGGCGGTGCTGCTTTCCCATCACGGTCAGCTGTCTACCGGCGCCAGCATTGAAGAAGCCTGCGTGATTGCGCAGTTGATCGAGCGTGCCGCCAAGCTGCAATTGCTGGCCATGGCCGCCGGTGAAATCAAGCCGATCCAGCCTGAACTGGGCCGCGAAGCCCATGACTGGATTGCCAGACCCAAACGCCACACCGCCGCCTTCAACTATTACGTGCGCCAGAACCTTCGTCGTCATGCCGATTGCCTCAACTGACCACCACTTCCCTCAAGGACTTTGACATGTCGACACCTGATATCCACGGCATCATCGGCTATACCATCACCCCTTTTTCCGCTGACGGCGAACACCTTGACCTGGATGCCCTGGGGCAATCCATAGACCGCCTGATCGACAGCGGCGTTCATGCCATCGCGCCTCTGGGCAGCACCGGCGAGGGCGCCTACCTGAGTGACCTTGAATGGGACCAGGTGTGCGACTTCAGCATCCAGCACGTGGCCAAGCGGATCCCGACCGTGGTCAGCGTTTCCGATTTGACCACCGCCAAGGCCATACGTCGCGCGCGTTTTGCCCAGGCCCGGGGTGCCGATGTGGTCATGGTGCTGCCTGCGTCCTACTGGAAGCTCAGCGAAGCCGAAATCCTGGCCCACTACCAGGCCATCGGCAGCAGCATCGATTTGCCGATCATGCTCTATAACAACCCGGCCACCAGTGGCACGGACATGTCGCCCGAGCTGATCCTGCGGATCTTCAACGCCGTGGAGAACGTCACCATGGTCAAAGAAAGCACGGGAGACATCCAGCGCATGCATCGCTTGCAACTGCTGGGCGAGGGCCAGGTACCGTTTTACAACGGCTGCAATCCTCTGGCACTGGAAGCCTTTGCCGCAGGCGCAAAGGGCTGGTGCACCGCTGCCCCCAACTTGATTGCAGCACTCAACCTTGAGCTGTACGCGGCCGTCCTGGCCAATGACCTGACACAGGCGCGGGCGTTGTTTTACCGCCAGTTACCCCTGCTGGATTTCATCCTCAAGGGTGGCTTGCCGGCAACCATCAAGGCCGGTTTGCGCACCACCGGGCTGGACGTCGGCAACCCGCGCTTGCCGGTATCGCCACTGGACGATGGCGCCTGCAAACAGCTTGAACGTCTGATCGCCGCCTTGAGCTGATGAGTCCGGTATTTTTCTGGGTTTATGTGGTGTCCGTTCGCAGCCTCGCTCCGCTCCTCAGCGACTACACCATCCCTGCGGCAGCCTTGTAGCCGCTGACGAGTAGCACGAGGCGGCGGCGACGAAAACTTTCACAGCACTTGCAGGGTTAATGGCACACAACATCCAACACCAGCGGCACCGCTCTTTTGGTGATCACGATCCGTGATCACGGCATCACCATATACGATTGGCACTCAAGGCCGGGAGGGGTTGAAAGTGGCGGCATTGCCCCACTCATAAATCCAATTCAAGGAGGCACCCATGCCCCAATCCCTGCCAACCCTGTGCGGTTCGATCATGGGGTCGCCGTTTTCCCTCTCCGCAAAAATCCACAACGCAGCCTACGTCGCGTTGGGCCTGGACTACACCTTTGTCTGCTTTGGCGTTGAAGACCCGGTGGCCGCCGTAGCGGCCATCCGGGCATTGGGCGTACGCGGCATGAACGTGTCCATGCCTTACAAAACGGCTGTCATGGCTCATCTGGATGTGATCGACGAGTCCGCCCAGGTGATTGGTGCGGTCAACACCATCAATAACATCGACGGTGTTCTCACCGGCTACAACACCGACTACCTGGGCGCTGTGCGCGCCCTGCAGGAAGTCTGCGAACTGAGCAACAAGCGGATTGCCGTGATCGGTGCCGGTGGCGCTGCCCGGGCGGTGGTTTACGGCTGTCTGCAAGCTGCCGCGCAGGTCACGGTGTTTAACCGCAGCAGCGAGCGCGGCAAGGCACTGGCCGAGGATTTGGGTGCGCAATGGGGCGGCTGCGTCGATGCCTTTTCAGCCCGTGACTTCGACATCGTCATCAACGCAACGTCGGTGGGTTTCAAGCAACCGGACAGCAACCCGCTGGACGGCCTGCTGGCCAGCCACCTGATTGTCATGGACGTGGCGTTCATGCCCGTGCAGACCGCCCTGCTGCTGCAAGCCGCCGCGCTGGGCTGCACCACGATTTGCGGCACGCGCATGCTCGTGCACCAGGCCTGCCGGCAAATCGAGTTGTACACCGAACACGACGCTCCCATCGACATCATGGAGCAGGCCATGCTCCAGGAAATACAGAGACTGAAATTGTAAACAACCCTGCTGCCTATCGATAACAAGATGCCGTAAAGGCACCTACCAGAAGGTACCAACATGACTCATGATCATTCTCCATCTGACATTGACCTGGTCCCCGAACCGCAAGCACACAAGAAAGACTTGCACCGCGCTGCCTGGGCCTGCTCCCTGGGCAGTGCTCTGGAATACTACGACTTTGCTCTCTACACCCTGGCCGCCGCACTGATTTTCGGGCCGCTGTTCTTTCCTGAACAAACCCGCACCATGAGCCTGATTGCCAGCTTCGGCACTTACTTCCTGGGGTTTGCAATACGGCCTCTGGGCGGTGTTCTGTTCGGCATGATCGGAGACCGCGTAGGGCGCAAGTTCGTGCTCACGTCCACGGTGCTGCTGATGGGTGTTTCCAGCACCCTGATTGGCGCCCTGCCCACTTTTGAACAAGTGGGCTACCTGGCACCGGTACTGCTGGTGGTTCTGCGTCTGCTTCAAGGCCTGGGCGCGGGTGCCGAACAGGCAGGCGCAGCCGTCATGATGACCGAGTACGCCCCCGAAGGCAGACGCGGCTTCTATGCCGCCCTGCCGTTCCTGGGCATCCAGCTGGGCACCATTCTCGCGGCCCTGGTGTACTTCATGGTGATCAGCAGCAGTGACAACGTGCTGGAGAGCGGACTGTGGCGCATACCGTTTTTCAGCAGCGTGGTGATTGTTGCCCTGGGCCTGTATATGCGCTTGTCGCTCAAGGAGTCGCCGACATTTATCCGCCTCAAGGCACTCAAGCGCGTCTGTGAGAACCCGCTTAAAAGTGCAATGAAACACTCCAGGCCCACCTTGCTGCTCGGCATTGGCCTGCGCCTGGGAGAGAACGGTGGATCTTCGATTTATCAGGCCCTGGCGGTGAGTTACATCGTTGGCGTGGTGGGTCTGCAAGGGCCGGTGGGCGTGCTGACATTGATCTGCGCCGCCAGCCTTGGAGCGCTGACGGTGCCGATTGCCGGCAAGCTCAGCGATCGCTTTGGTCGTGTGGTGGTCTACCGGGCCTTTGCCATGCTGCAACTGGTATTGGCCTTTCCGGTGTGGTGGGTGCTGAGTCAGGGCAACGTGGTGGCGAGCATCATTGCCATCTCCATCGCTCTGGGTATCGGTACATGGGGAATGTTCGGCACTCAGGCTGCGCTCATGCCCGAATTGTTTGGTTCGCGTCACCGCTATATGGGCGTATCGATCGCCAGGGAAGCTTCGGCCGTGATCGCCGGAGGCATCGCGCCACTGATTGGCGCAGGCCTGATAGCCCTGGTCGTGGCAAGCCACGATGGCGATGCCAGTGCAGGTATCGGCGCCTGGCTGCCGATTGCCTGCTACTTGTCGCTACTGACACTGATTACCCTGTACACCACCTTCAAGACCCCGGAAACCCTCAACCGCGATCTGGACGAGCCCCGTGATGCCTGGGAAATGATGCCCGCCCACAGCGTCACGAACGTGACACCGCAGCCCGTCGTGCCGTGATGTTCATCGACTGCGGGGGCGAGCCTGCTCCCTCCCGCAGCCGTACTGCCCTGCTTCAACCCTCGATAAACACCTTCAGGGGTGGCTCGTGCATCAGGAAGTTCTGGTGCGAGATGTTCCAGGCATAAGCGCCCGCCAGGGTGAACACCAGCAAGTCACCTATCGCCAGGTGCGCCACTGGCTGCTGTCGGGCCAGCACGTCCTTGGGTGTACACAGCTGCCCCACCAGCGTGACCGTCTGATGGCTGATCTGTGCGTGCTGCGCACCTCGCACTACCGTGAACGGATGGTCGTGGCCTTGAGCCGCAGGCGTGCGGAAGTGATGGGTACCGCCGCGGCCTATGGCAAAGAACTCGCCGTGACTGCTTTTAATGTCCAGTACCTGCATGACGTAGTAGCCGCATGCAGCGCTGATAAAGCGGCCAATTTCGAACCGGATGCGGGTGGCACCCATGTCGAACTCATCGATCAGCCCCTGCAGGCCCTGACAGAACCTTGGCCAGTCGAACGACTGCGCCGGGTCCTGATAGTTGATGCCCATGCCTCCCCCGACATTCAGGATCGGCAGTTGCAGGTTGTGATCGGTACACAACTGGCGGAAGGTCAGGCAATAGCTGCGGATCAAATCCAGGTGTGCGTCGACATCCAACTGGTGCGACAACAGATGAAAATGCAGCCCCTTGAGCGCCAGGGACGGCTCTTCAGCCAATACTTGAAGGGCCGTTGCGAGCCCCTCTTCATCCAGACCGAACGGCGTGGGTTTACCGCCCATGACCAGGCGACTGCGGGGTGCCTGGGCCAGCTTCAAATTCAACCGCAGCATCACCGGGGCCTGCACGCCACGTTCGCGAGCGATACGTGCCAGGCTGCGCAGCTCAGTCACGCTCTCCACATGAAACGCCGATATCCGGTACTGCAGGGCGATATCCAGCTCACGATCGAGCTTGCCGGGGCCTCCAAAGATCAGCGGCTGGTCGGGGCACTGCTCATGCAACCACGTCAGTTCGCCCCCCGAGGCCGCTTCAAAACCGTCGACCCAGGGCGCAAGGGTTTTCAGCACCCGGGCTTCCGGATTGGCCTTGGCGGCGTAGAACAATTCACAGTTTCGGGGCAGCACCTGACGCATGGCCTTTACGTGCCGTTCAAGGGCTGGCAGATCGTAGACGTAGGCACACAACGGTGCGTCGTGCTCAGCCTTGAGCTGCTCGATGCAGTGGGTGACGGATGCAGGAAGGTTCATGCGCATTGACTCCTTTCAATGATTGCCAGCGGGCTGGGCAACTGGGTATAACCGGCTTCACGATCAGCCCGCATCATCAGGCGTGTCATGAAGTTCTCCTTGCTCGGGAATGGCGCCCCGGCGCACAACTCACGCAGCTGCCGAGGGTGGCCAAGACACGCTGATTGCGCCTGCAGCAGCTCGCCGATACGTGCCCACAGCTGTTGCTCCAGCTCAGCACTGGCGTTGGCCAGATGGAACACCGCCTCACCCAGATTGTTCACCAGGGCGCAGTAGCCCACCCGTTGCCAGGCCTTTTGCGCGCTGTAATACACCGAGTTGCGGGTACGTTCATCCAGTGCACTCAGGCGTTCAACTGGCCAGATTTCCGGGACCAGCTTGGTGCCTTCAAGATCGCGGATCCACACCTGGCTTGGCAGCCCGTCCTCAGCGAAACCGATGACGGTGTTCTGCAAGTGCGGCTCCAGGGCCACACCCTGACGGAACAGGCAATACAGCACGCCGCCGAGCATCCGGGCGGCATAGGCATCCAGCCAGTTCAGCGTGGCGTGCTCCATGCTCAAACCGGCGCGGTCGGCATAGCGCTGTACCTGCTCACGACACACGCTGCGACCTTGCTGGTCCCAGGTGAACAGGGCCATTGCCACCTGCGGCTGATAACGCTCGCGGTCAGCGGCGCACAGGTTTTCCCGGTACACGATGCCGAAGCATTCAGTGACTTCCCGGGCCTGTTCAAGGGTGCCCAAAGCACTGAGGTCCAGGCTGGTGGCACTGGGTTCGGGCATCAGCCTGAAGCCCGGTTGCTGCGTCGCCAGCTCGTTCATGACAGGGCCGAGCAGCCGGGTCAGAGCGACGGCACTGTCCAGCTCATACCAGGCGTTCTTGCGCACGCAGTTAGTCAGCCGCACGTGCATCGAGAACTTCATGAAATACGGCAGCTGCGGATGATAGAGCGTGCGTACCGACGACGTTGGGTACATGGACTGGCCCAGAGCGCCGAGGTAGGCAATCAGCCCCTGCTGCTGGGCCCGCTGAACCAGCGGATCGGCGAGAATGCGCGCGACTTCCCAGGGGTGGCATGGATAGGCGTCGTCGCGCCCCGACAGTTCGCGCAAGGTGCTGCGCGGGTCTTCGCCCTGATGCCTGATCAGCGCCGGATCGACCTTGAACCAGTGCAACTGAAAACGCGCACCGACTTCCGGCGAGCAGGCCAGCAAATCCTCATGGGAAATACCCTCGCGGCTCTTCGGGGTCGGGTGCAGTGCGTGACCCCACAGCTGATGTTGCTCGGATGCCAGCAGGCTGTCGGCCACTTGATTGGCAGGACGGGAATGGCGCAGGAAGGTACGGGTGATCTGCAGGCTGTTGGCGACTTGCTGCAACATCTCGCCGACGCGCTCGGCGCCACTTAGCGGGGTACACAGCAGGCGTGCCAGTTCATGGGCGTCCAGCGGGCGCCAGCTCTGGTTATTGCCTTTGAAATAAGGGGCGCTGGTGTAGTGACAACGACCCAGCAGGCTGGCGCGGTCGATGCGTACAACCAGCCGGCCGCCTGGCAGGCGAATGCTGATGCAACGGCCATTGCCCTGGCGCAGGCTCATCGGTAAGTCCTGTGCCTGATAATCCAGGCTGGCTTCATTGCGTGGCAATGCGTATTCGCGCAAATAGCAATTGAGCAGGCACTCGATGGCATGTCGCTGCGCTTCGCCATCAAGGGCATGGTCATGCAGGGATGCGGTGTTCAGGGATGGGGTATTGCTAGCGAACGTCATGCCGGAATCTCCCGGGAAGTCATCAATAGAGGTCGCGCCAGGACCATGGCCGTCATGGCCGCCAGGCACGCAACAAGAAACGGAGAGGCAATGCCGCAGGTCTGGCTGACCACGGCGGCGGTGACGCCGGCAGCGGTTCCGGCCCATTTACCGCTGGAGTCGAACCAACCGAACAGGCGCCCTGCACTGCCCTGGCGGCTGCGCTGGCTCAGGCAGCGGTGCAACCCGACAAAACTGAGCAACATGCCCGCCCCGCTGAGCAGTCGCAGGGCGAATAAAGGCTCGGCCTGTACACTCCAGAACTGCAGTGCGTTACTGATTGCCAGCAGCGCCAGTCCCGGCAACAGCAGGTTGCCCTGATGCCTGTGTACCCAGGGCAAGGCCAGCAGGTACACCAGGTGCGGCAGGCTGTAGAGCACGCCGATCAAGGTGTCGCTGCCAATTCCCAATTGCTCGCCGAACGGCATGAAGTAGGGAAAGGTGACGACCATCGCGAAGCTGAATAAAAATTGCACCGCCAGCAACCGCGCCATATCGGGCGGCATCTCGCCCAATACCTCGGCTTTTTTGCTGTCCAGGGCCCGACCGGGTTTGTCGTTGGGCAATGCCAGCACCAGCACAAAGGCCAGCAGCGGCAACCAGGCCAGATAGCTGTAAAGGCTCAACCCCAGGCCTTTGGAAGTCATCAGCCCGAGCAAAATCGGACCACTGATCATCGCCAGGCGTGCCGAGTACTGCGTCCAGTTCAGGGCTCGGGACAGGTCCCCGCCCTTGAGCTGGGTCGACAGGTAGGCGTTGGACGCTGCCATCGCACCTCCGAAGGTGCCCTGGATGATCAACGCCAGGACGAACACGGTCAGGTTGGGACTGAAGCCTGCCAGCAGAAACCCCGCGAACAGCCCGGCATGAGCACGCAGCAACGACAGGCGACAGCCGTTGCGGTCGGCCCAGCGCCCCCAGATCGGCGCTGCCAGTGCGGTGCACAGTGTCGGCAATACAAACAGCACGCCAATGGCCCAGCCGGGGGTGTTGGGCGCCAGATCGGCGAGGATGCGCGGCAGGTACAGCGGAATACCCAATGCCGTAAAGGCCGACAGGAAATGCCCCAGCAGGACGCTGGTGATCAGACGGCGTTGCATGGCGCCTCCGCCAGCAGGAAGTTCACCGCGCTGTAGCCATAGAACTTGTTGATGTCACTGGCACCAGAATGCGCCTTGCTGAACAGGCTGCCTGCGCTGAGCAGGTACTTGACCGGCAGCCTCGGGCTGTCGAGCAGCCACAGGCGTGCATCGTCACAGTTGATGCCTTCTGCTTCGAGCTGCTCCAGACAGTGCGTCAGACGCTGACGCAACGCACCGTACAGGCTGGACCGGGTGGCCAGACCCGCGACCGCAATGGCCTCGACAATGGCCACGATGTTCAACTGCAAGGTGATGGTGCAGAACATCTCGGCCAAGGGCTGGGTGCTGTCGACCCGAATGCGCTCATCCAGCAGCGTCGTCGGCAGGTCGGCGAGATCCGGACAGGCAGCAGCGAAGCGCAGAGGCCACAGGCGCGCGGCGTCGTTGTCCTTCATCAACAGACGCAATGGCTGACCTTCTTCGAAAATCAGCACGGCGTTCTGCTGATTGGCCTCCAGTGCGATGCCGTAGTGCAACCACAGCCTCAGATGGACCTGCAGCAGCAGGTCGAAATAATCGCTGAGCCAGTGGTGCAATGAACCTGCGTAGAAACCCTCGACCAGTTGTTCGAGAAACAGTCGCCCATCGGGTAGCGGACTGGCCAGCGCAGCGACAGGCACCAGCGTGGTGTTTTCCAGCCCCTCGGGGTAGCGGCGCACGATATAGGCCAGATGACGGTTCTGGTCGGCATGTCCGCCATGCTTTTCATCAACGTGCAGATACCGCGATGCCAGCGCCGTATCGCGCTCGGTCAAGGCCAGCAAGGTGGTTTGAAACCAGTGGCCGTCATACAGGGTGCTCGGTTTGATCAGGCGCAAATTGCGCGCCCCGAGGGTGCTGACCAGCAATGGCAACTTGATGTGCCACTGCGGTTGGTCGATGCACACCACCGTTCGCACGGACAGCGTGGGCTCTACCTGCATGGCGGTGCGTGGAGCCTTGAGCGTGCCTTCAGGCAAGCCATGGTGCTCAAGCTCGGCCCAGGTCAGCGGATGAACCGGCAACAGTGAATGGCTGTTGTGCAAGGTCGGTGACAGGCCGACCTCCTCGAAGTCCGGCCAGTGCGGCGGTTGCGGGCTGGTGAGGGTCAGCGCCTGGTTGGGAATTGCCAGCCAGTTGAGTTCGAAACGCGGTGCAAACTCCGGGGCGTAGCCTTTGAGCGCAGCCCCGTCGAAGCCGCTTTTGGCCCGCGCCGTCGGATAGAACGGGTGATCCAGATAGCTCGCCAGCTGGTCAATCTTCAGCAGCCGCCGGGACCAGTCCTTGAGTGCAATCACATGACCGAGCTCGGGTGCAAAGCGCAGGTAAGCCTGATTGCACAGGGTCCGGTGTTCAGTGGCGCAATCCGCTTCTTTCAGATACGCCGCGAACAGCGTCAGGCTCTCTTCATCCAGCCCCTGACTCAGATGCCCCAGCCAGAGCGGATAGCCGCGCTGGACCTCGGCCGGTTGTTGCGACGAAACCTTGATCCAGGCGTCGCCTGTACCGATCCAGTCCTGCAACGGATAGGCCCTGACAACGGGCAGCCATAGCTCGTCGGCGCCCAAATGGGCGATACGCAGCCAGTGGGCGCCGGGCTGGTGATCCAGATAGGGGCTCAACGCTTCGGGCAGCGGGCCAACCTGCCCCTGGCTGACAACCCCGCGAATGTCTTCGCGCAGGCAACAATCGATGATGCGCCGGGTGATGAAGCCCTGATCGGCGACCTCTGGTTGCAGGCTCATGCCACCACCCATTTCAGGTCATTCAGGGTTGAATTCAGTTGCGCATCGAGGCTGACATCATCCGGCGCGATCAGGCGCAGCACACCGACATAGTCCTTGTTGGAATGGCTGATGGTTACCGTATCCCCCGCATGCTGCAACGCCCGGTAATCACACCAGTGCCCTTCTCGCTCGACGTTGAAACTGGCGCTGGCCTGGTCCAGGCGCCCGCTGCGGTCGGCTACCAGGTAATGCACGGTGGCCTGGGCTTGCGCCGGTTGCGCAGCGCTCAGGGCGTGCCCCAAATGCACGGCAACAATACGATCGAACCACCCTTGCGGCAGCAGCCGGTCAAGCAGGAACTCCCGGCCATCCCCGATACTGCGATAGTTGATTTCAACCAGTACCGGGCCTTGGGCGGTCAGAATGAACTCGCTGTGGCACACGCCGAAATTGACCCCGAATGCAGCCACTTGTGCCAGCGCCGCAGAACGCTGCGCGCAACTGAGGTGGCCGTTCCAGCGTGCGGCGAGCTCCACAAAATGCGGCGGCGCAGAAAGGGTCACGTCGAAGCCGCCAATGGCTTGCAGATTACGCCCGTCGCCCAGGGTTTCGAGGGTGAACAGCGGCCCCTCCATGTAGGCTTCCAGCAACAGCGCCCGGTCCGGTTGCTGTTGCCAGAACTGCTCGCAGTAAGCGCTGAGTTCGGCCGCGTTGTGACAGAGCCTGACGTCCAGGCTGGCGACGCCTTCACGAGGCTTGGCGACCACTGGCCATGGCGCATCGCTCGGCACCTGGGCGTTCGATGTCAGTACCTGAAACCACGGTCCTGGTAAACCCAGTCGCTGCATGCGCTCGCGCATGGCTGCCTTGTTCTTCGCCGCATAACACAGTCGCCAGTCCTTGCCTGGGCGTTGAGCGTCTCGATCACAGCCAGCGGATTGAACACATCACACTCGATAACGTGCAGTTGGTCCGGTGCAATGGGTGAAGTGGCGAGCAGGCGCCGGTGTTCCTGGGCGTGGTCAGTGATCACCACGATCGGCAGCCCGCGCGTGTGGGCTGCAGGCAAGAAACCCTCGAGAATGGCTGGATGTGCGACGTGGGCAAGGATGACGAATGGACGTTGCATGGCAGTTTCCTGGGGGCAGCAGTTGCCCGTCCCTGAGGATCGGGCAACTGGTTGACGTAGGCGCGTGTGCGCGGTTTAGAAGCGGTAATTGACGCCTAGGGTGAGCGAACGCTCGGGCGCGGCTTGACGACCCCAAGGGGCGGTATCGATACCGCGGAAATAGTATTCGCGGTTGAACAGGTTGCTGATGCCCGCAGAAGCGGTCAGGACGCTCTTGTCTGCCAGCGGAAACTCGCGCTCCACGGCCGTGTTCCAGACCCAGTAAGCAGGCAGCTCACCCACACTGGCCGAGGCATTTTCATCGCGGGTATTCGCGGCATCGGTGTAGGCCTTGCTGATGTACAGGCCGTCAAGGTTGTAGGTCCAGTGCTCGGCAAAACGGTAGCGGGCGTCAACCATGAACTGGTTACGCGAGGAGTACGGTACTTCGTTGTCCTTGAATGTTCCGTTGCGTTGCTTGGCATCGAGGTAGGCATAACCGGCATGCAGGTCCAGATCACGCATGGCTTGCGGGGTCCAGAAGATATCGGTCTCGAAACCCTGGTGACGGGTGCTGCCAAGGTTGTCGAAGCGGTCGGTCGTGGCGTTGTAGGCGATCTGGTCGTCGAAGTCGATGCGGTACAGGTTGAAGTCGACGCGCATGCCATCCCACGGGGTATAGCGCACACCGGTCTCGTAGTTCCACGCCAGTTCGGCACCGACAGCGCCTTCCTTGACGATCTGCGTGACCTGGGGCGGACGCAAGGACTTCTGGGCGTTGGCGTAGACATACCAGGCGTCGTTTGCCTGATACCCCACGGTCAGGCCCGGCAGCCATTCCTCGGATTTGTTCTCGCGCTCGAACCCGGTGATGCCGTCGCTGTAATTCATGCGGGCGTTTTCATAGCGCACGCCCGGCGTGATGGTCAGGCGATGATCGAGCAGGCTGATGGCGTTGCTGATGTAGAAGGCACGGGCGTTGTCATCGAACTTCCAGTCGCGGAACGGCGCCGTCACACCGGTCGCGAGGCTCTGGCGGTTGACCTTGTAATCGATGTCTTCGCTGACATAGCGGGCGCCGAGCAGCCAGGTCTGGCCGACGTTGTCGCCATCGACCGTGGCACTGATGCGCGGCTCCGTACCCCAGACCTTGAAGTCACGGGGACCGTCCTGTTTGGTGACTGCCGTTCCGTCCGGAGTGAACGGCAAGCCGACCACGAAGTTGCGGTAACTGTTGTGGGCGAAGTTGGTCCAGCTCACTTCCACGGAATCGAATGGGCCCATCGCACCCAGGCGCTGGGTGTAGGTGCCCCACACGCGATCGGTATCGCCTTCGAAGCGGTCCAGCGGACGCGTCGACTGGCGCGGATCAGCCTTGTAATCCTTCACGCTGAGCGCCCCGGCCAGGTCCATGTCGGCCTTGTAGTGCTGCACACCGAAACTCAGGTCACGATCGTCGTCAATGTTCCACTGGCCGCGCAGGCGGTAGTTCTGGACATCGGTGTCAGAGTGTTCGCGACCGTATTCGCCACTCAGGGTGTTGATATCCAGTTGCAGGCCGAAGTTGTCGGTCAGGTAGCCGCCGGTGCCCAGATAGGTGTCCCACAACTGGCGCCCGCCAGGGTTGAAGGTGGTTTTCTCCTGCAACGTGGTTTCCCACTCGCGGGGAATAGGCTTGCTGATGAAGTTGATGACCCCGCCAACGTTGTTCGGGCCGTATTGCACCGCTGCGCCCCCGCGCACGATATCAATACGATCGACCGTGGCCATGGTCATCGGAAACAGCGAAAGACCGGTCTGGCCATAGGGCGCCAAGGCCAGGGGGATGCCATCGGACAAGGCCTGGATCCGGCCGCTGCGGCTCTCATAGAGCCCGCGCACGGAAATCTGCGGCAAGGCACCGGTGCCGGTCTCGTCAAAGATCTTGATCCCGGGCACCCGTTGCAGGGCGTCGTCCAGGCCACGGGCGCTGGCTTTTTTCAGGTCGCTTGAATCGACCACGCTGCGACTGCCGGCGTAAGTACGCACGTCCTGATCGCTGGCAGCACCGAGCACGTCACCCTGAATCGTCATGGGCGCCAGCTCCAGACTGCTGGCAGGGGGTTGATCGGCAGCCAGGGCGGCGTGGCAAATGCCAAGCGTGATGAGACTGAGTGAAAAGTGTAGGTATGTTGTTGTTTTCATTGATCTACGTCGACTCTTTATTGCTGTTGGAGAGAATGCAGGCGGGCTTTCAATGCGTTGTGCAATAAGCCGCGGTCTTCACCGGCCAGAAAACTGCGTACACCCCGGGCTCGCCAGAACGCGTTCTGTTCAGCGGTGCGGGGGTTTGCGCAAAAAGGCACTTCAGCGGCGAGGCAGGCGTCAGCCATGTCTTGCAGCATTTGCCAGACGTGAGGGTTGAGAGGGTCGGGGCCCAGACCGAGATCAAGGGACAGGTCCAGCGCGCCTTCCATGACCATGCCGACCCCCGGCAATTGCAGGATGTCGCCCAGGGCATCGACCCCGGCGCGGCTTTCGATCATGGGAATGATGGGAGTCTGGCGGTTGGCCAGTTCGATGTATTCGGGTAATGGCACACGACCGAATCCGGTAATGCGCCCGCCGGTGATTCCGCGCTTGCCCAAGGGCGGGAAACGGGCGGCTTCGATGGCGCGCTGAACGTGCGCTGCACTTTCGGTACGTGAAAGGACGATCCCTTCGATACCGGCATCCAGTGCCCTGCCGATCAGCTTTTCGTCAACCTGGGGCAGGCGCAGCCAGGGAGAAATACCGGCCGCCTCACACGCCCTGATGCAATGCATGAGGTCTTCTTCGGAGCGCAGCAAGTGCTCAAGATCGAGGATTACAAAGTCATACCCGGCAAACGCGAGCATTTCACAGAGCATGGGTGAAGGCAGGGAGTTGAGCATGCCGTAGACGCTCTTCCCGTCTTGAAGTCGGGAAAATACCGGAGAAGTTCTGATCACTGACACAGGTCCTTTGAGCGAGCAAACACTGAAGCCAATAATAATCATTCTCAGATAGGTGTAAACGATTTTTATTATCGAATAGCGATATTCGTGATGGAGCGCATAAAAAAACGGTGCTGCCCGCAAATAGCTGGCTAAACGCCAGTGCTTTCTTGAACTTCAGACGCTGAGCTGTGGAGTGCTTGGTCATTTGCACATAAATAGCGATACTGCCGATAAGCCATCATTCAAGCTGCAAGGCTCAATTGCGCTCTGGAATCTGAGAATCTCCCTATGGCAAGCACTTCCAGCTCAGACTTCTTCACCATTAATCTTGGCACTCGCCCTGCAAGGGCATACAGAATCCCCGCTCCCCCCACTCAAAGCGTGAGTGGGGCTTCGGTCTCGTCGGCGTCTGCTGAAGGCGCTGTCGCAGCGCGCTGGCTAAAGAAAGGCCAACCCCTTTCGGTCGGCAACTTCCTGATCCCGGGTGGGTTGATTTACACAACGCTGTGCGTAGATCCCCAATCCGCCTTGTGTGAGCCATCGCTTATCAATACCTGGCTCAAGCTTTGGCCTGAAAACGTTGACTCATCTTCATCATTGATGACCTATTGGCCAGACTACAAAACCATATCTGCACAAGCTCGACGCGGGTATGTGCAATGGCTGGCAGAGGGCCGTTGCGATCCTCGGGCTGATATCGGGTACGTGTTCATCTTTTTCTACGGGCTGGAGCGACGCGCCCTGATAGACACAGGCGATGATCAAGAAGCTATTGACGACCTGCCGGATATTATTGAGGCAGTCGAACATCTGCTCGGTATCTATGGCTCAAACAGCTCGTTGCGAGGCTATGCAGAAAGTTTTCTGGATTATCTGGGCCATTCGCAAGTAGACGAAAAACTGTATTTACACTCTCCGCCAGTCACCTCTGCAGCGCGATCCAGTATGCCAATGGGGCTGAGAGTCGGCCTCGGGCAAATGGCTATCAATCAGTATCCGGTTAACGGGCAATGGGCTTTGGCCTGGGCCCTCTCAGACCCGGACATTACACGACGCACCCCTGCAACTCGTTGCCCGGACTTGCTGGCCACTCTGTTTATTGATGAGTTTGAGCGGGTCTATCCCGATGGCATTGTGCTGAGCCATAACAAAACGAAGCTCAAGCACGGTTACCGCACCGCTTCGAGAGCGGTTGGCGCCCCAGTGATGGATTTGGGAGAGATTCCCGATGTGACAGCCAGCTCGCTGAATCGCAAAAAGCTTCAGTTCTTGCTCGACCGCTGCTCCAGTGATCTGGACGGGTATAGCCGTTTTATTGGCCGTTACCCTGAAAGCGCGCAGAAGCTTGAAGGTTTACTTCAACTGCCCATCTCACTATGGCCATCAACCCTGCGCGATGAGCTGGAGCGGTTGAAAGCCCGTATAGAAGATGACCTGGAAGTCATGACGTTTGCAGATCTGGGCAAACGCTTCAACAGTGCCGGTGTTTTGTCCCGCCCGCTGCTGCTGGCCATGGCCCGGGCTTTGGAGTCCTTGCAAATAGGCATCGAACCCGACGTGCTGGCGGGCAGCAGGACACCCAAGCCTGATGACTGCATTGCCCTGTTTGTCACACTGCCTGACGATGGTGCACTTCGGGCAACACCGGCTTATAACGCGGCGTGTCTGACGCTGGACCTGGCTAGCGCCGTAACGGTTGCCGACGGAAAAATATCGGCAGAAGAAGTATCACTGCTGTTGAACCAGATCGATGCCTGGCAGCATCTGAGCATTGCTCAGCGCAAGCGTTTGAAAGCTCACCTGGGTATTCAACTGCAACAACCCCCGACGCTTGTAAGCCTCAAAAGCAGACTAGAACCCTTGGCAATCACAGAGAAGCAGGCAATCGCCCACTTCCTTGCGAGCCTTGCCCAGGCAGATGGTTGTGTCAGTGCTCAAGAGGTGAAACTACTGGAACGGGTCTACAAAGTCCTTCAGCTGGATCCTCAGTCCCTTTACGGCGACTTGCATGTTGCTACTGCGTCACGGGCGTTCTCGGAACACTTCGGCGTACCGCTGACCACCCCTGAACCGCAACTCATGCCTGAATTGGGTGGTGTGGTGCTCAATCTGGATCGCATCGCCCTGCTGCAGCGGGAAACCGAGGCGGTCTCGGCATTACTGGCTAAAGTGTTTACCGAAGAGCCGGTCATCGAGCCTGAGCCAGCCCCCCCGGTGAGCGAAACGCAAGATGATGCCGCCGTCATCATCCCGGGGCTAGAAGGTGACCATCTTGCATTCCTGAGGCTGCTGCTCTCCCGCCCCCAGTGGAGCCGCTCAGAGCTGGAGGACAGCGCCAGCGATATGGAGTTGATGCTCGACGGAGCTCTGGAACATATCAACGAACTGGCTTATGAACACTTCGACATGCCCATTACCGAAGGTGAAGAGCCCGTCGAAATCAACCCGGACATTCTGGAAAAATTGGCCCTATGAGCACTATTCGAACAAAAGATCGCGATGCGCTTATTCAATCACTGCGTGCTGGCGTTGTACCGCGCGTGGGTCAACACCTGATCCAGGTTGGACGTGTCGGTGAGCTGGATGCTCTGCTCAAGGACGTGGATCGTTTGGCGGACGGTGGCTCGTCATTTCGGGTAGTGATCGGCGAGTACGGCGCAGGCAAGACCTTCTTTCTGAATCTGGTTCGTGCAATTGCCATGGAGCGCAAGCTGGTCACCCTGCACGCAGACTTGAACCCGGACCGACGTTTGCACGCCAACGGCGGGCAGGCCCGGTCGCTCTATGCCGAACTGGCGAAAAACATGTCCACTCGGGCAAAACCGGACGGTGGCGCGCTGCAGGGTATCGTCGAAAAGTTCATATCCCAGGCAAAAGCAGAAGCCAAGGCATCGGGCGTTAGTACCGAAAACGTCATCCAGGCACGCCTCAATGAACTGACTGAAATGGTCAACGGGTATGACTTTGCACACGTGATTGCGGCCTACTGCCGTGGCTTTGATGAGGGCAATGAGCAACTCAAGGGAGATGCCATTCGGTGGTTGAGGGGGGAGTTTTCGACAAAAACCGACGCACGAGCGGCCCTCGGGGTACGGACAATTATTGACGACGCTTCGATCTACGATCAGCTCAAACTGTTATCCCGATTCGTGCGTTTGGCCGGCTATGCCGGATTGATGGTTTGCCTGGATGAGCTGGTGAACCTGTACAAGCTGGCCAACACCCAGGCCCGTAACGCCAACTATGAACAGATCCTGCGCATTCTCAACGACTCCTTACAGGGATCCACACAAGGATTGGGTTTTGTCCTGGGGGGTACGCCTGAGTTCCTGATGGATACTCGCCGCGGTTTGTTCAGCTACCCTGCCCTTCAATCCCGGCTGGCGGAAAACGCCTTTGCCAAAAGTGGCCTGGTGGATTTGTCCGGGCCGGTTCTGCGCCTGACCAGCCTGACACCTGAAGACTTTTACGTATTGCTGCAAAAACTGCGACACGTGTATGCCTCTGGGGATCCTCAGAAGTACTTGCTGCCCGACGAAGCCTTGCCGCAATTTATGGCGCACTGTCATCAACGTCTTGGTGAAGCCTATTTCCGTACACCCCGCACAACGATCACAGCCTTTATCAACCTGCTGGCCATTCTTGAGCAGAACCCGGGTACGGACTGGCGCGAATTGATTGGTAGCGTTGAAGTGGCCAGGGACAACGGTGGCGCATCTGACCTGACCGTGGAGCAGGACGATGAACTTGCCACCTTCGAACTCTGACTCCTGCTCTTTCAGCCTGCTCGACTCGCGGATTCAGCGCTGGATCTGGGACGAAGGCTGGACGTCGCTCAGGGATGCCCAGGAGCAGGCTGTTCCCGCTTTGGTCGACGCCAATCAGGACGTCATTATTGCTGCAGCCACCGCAGCGGGTAAAACCGAGGCGGCTTTCCTGCCAATCCTGACCCACCTGCTCAATCACCCCGATGTACCGGGCTCGGTGCTGTATATCAGCCCCCTCAAAGCGCTGATTAACGATCAATGGGATCGCCTGGGTCGCCTGTGCGAGCAGTTGGAAATCCCGGTAGTTGCCTGGCATGGGGATATTTCGGCCAGCAAGAAACACCGCTTCCTGAAATCACCTGAAGGTGTGCTACTCATCACGCCGGAATCCCTCGAAGCGCTTTTTGTAAATCGTGGTTCCAACCTTGGCGCAGTGTTCAAAAACCTGCGCTACATCGTCGTTGATGAATTGCATGCCTTTATTGGCAGTGAGCGCGGCAAACAACTGCAATCGCTGATGCACCGCGTCGAGTTGGTGGTCGGTCGAACCTTGCCCAGGGTCGGGCTCTCGGCAACGCTGGGTGATATGAAGATGGCCAGTGAGTTTCTTTGCCCTCGTCGCGCAGAGGGCGTCAAGATCATTGAGTCCAGGAATGCGGGCCAGAAACTTCAGATCCAGGTAAGAGGCTACATCCTGTCCCCGATGTGCAAACTGCTCGAAACCGGGGATGAGCCTCAAACAGACTCCGATGAAGAACCTGAAGATCAGAGCACACCTGATTTTGCTATCGCCGAGCATCTGTACAAGGTACTCAGAGGTAGCAATAACCTGGTCTTCCCCAACAGCCGCGGCCAGGTCGAGGTTTACGCGGACCGGCTTCGTCGATGCTGTGAACGGGATGCCGTGCCCAATGAGTTCTGGCCCCACCACGGCAGTCTGTCCAAGGATCTGCGCGAGCAAACCGAGCATGCCTTGAAGTCCGGGGAATATCCCGCCACAGGCATCTGCACATCAACCCTGGAGCTGGGTATCGACATTGGCTCCATCAAAAATGTCGTACAGATCGGCTCCCCGCCCTCGGTCGCGAGCCTTCGTCAACGCCTGGGGCGCTCCGGCAGGCGCCCCGGTGAACCCGCCATTTTGCGTGCTTACTGCAAAGAGCCGGTGCTGACAACCAACTCCACCCTTTCGGACCAGTTGCGCCAAGGGTTGGTACAGACCATCGCCATGATTCGTCTGCTCACCCAGTCATGGTTTGAGCCGCCACGTACTCAAGGTGTGCATGCCTCCACACTCGTTCAGCAATGCCTTTCCATCATTGCCCAATGCGGAGGGGCTACAGCGCCCGAGTTATGGCGGCGTCTGGTTACGGACGGTGCGTTTACCCGAACCGAAAAAGCAGACTTTGTAGAACTGCTCAAAAACCTCGGTGCAAAAGAGCTCATCACACAAGAAAGTTCGGGCCTGTTGCTGCCAGGCACCATTGGCGAGCGCATGATCAACCATTATGAGTTTTACAGTGCATTCACCAGTGATGAGGAGTTTCGACTGGTCTGCGCAGGCAAACCTTTGGGCTGCGTTCCGGTCAGCCGCCCCCTGACCAAGGATCAGCGAATCATATTTGGCGGCCGCCGCTGGCAAGTTCAGGACGTTGATCTGGAGGCCAAAGTGATTGTTGTGTCCCCTTCTCGTGGCGGTGCTCCTCCTCATTTTGAGGGACTGGGCGCCATGATTCACGACCGGGTCAGGCAGGAGATGCGAGCATTGCTCACTGAAAACACGCCCTGCCCCTTTATTGACCGCACTGCTCAAGCACTACTGGATGAGGCGCGACAGACTTTTGCAGATCTTGGCCTGGCACAAAAACACATCATAAAAAAAGGCAGCCATTGCCAGATCGTTAGCTGGCTGGGTGATCACGCCAATGACGCCCTGTGTTTGTTGCTTAATCATGTCGGGGTGAGTTGCGAGACGGAGGGATTACTGATTTCGACGCAGGCCGACACCGTCGAGATGATGCAAGCACTTGAACAGGTGGCAGCTCTGGACGCCAGCGATCTAAAAACCCTGCTGGCAGATGTTGAGAACATGAGCCGGGAAAAATGGGACTGGGCGCTACCTGAGTCGCTGCTTATGAAGTCCTTCGCTTCTACCTCCCTGGACATTGAGACGGCTATAGGCTTTGCAAAGGCGCAGGTTCAATTGTCAGGAACATCCGAAGCGAAAGCAGGCCAGCATCAGGCTGCAACGAGTTGAATTCAAGGCGCTAGCGGGGCCCGATGACCGGTTACTGATGTGGATGTATGTCGGTGTAGTATGTTGTATTACACATCACTACACCGAGGTTCCCATGTCCGTTATGTCTATACGCCTGCCTGACGAAATGGCCGACACCCTCGCCAATTTGGCTAAAGCTACAGGCCGCAGTAAATCGTTTCTGGCCGTCGATGCACTGCGGGATTATCTGGCACGTGAGGCGTGGCAGATAGCCGAGATCCAGCAGGCACTGGAAGAAGCAGATGCAGGCGACTTTGCTACCGAGGAGGAAGTCACCGCCACGCTTAACAAATGGTCCGTCCATGAAGGTTGAGTGGCTGCGCACGGCACTCAAAAATCTGGATGACGAGGCCCGCTACATAGCCAAGGACAACCCCCACGCGGCGGCCCGATTCGTTAAAACCATCAAGGCCAGCGTTGAACAGCTTTCACAGTTTCCATCAATGGGCCATGAAGGCCGATTGCCAGGCACCCGAGAGTGGCCACTGCCCGACTTGCCTTATGTAATCCCCTATCGGATTCGTCTTGGTAAATTGCAGGTATTACGAATTTTCCACACCCGCCGACTCCCGCCTAACACGTGGTAAAAACCACTGTCCCCAAGAATTTCAGGGTTGATTCTGGCCGCAGCACACCAAATTTCAGGCAAAAAAAAGCCGCTATCGCTAGCGGCTTTTTTACTATCTGGCTCCACGACCTGGACTCGAACCAGGGACCCAATGATTAACAGTCATTTGCTCTACCAACTGAGCTATCGCGGAATGGCGTCTATCTTACTGATATAAATAGAGAAGTCAACACTTTCGATGACTTCTCCATGCATTATTCAGATGACCTGAACAATGGCGTCGGTTACGGCTTCAATGTTGCGCTGATTCAAGGAAGCAACGCAGATTCGGCCGGTGTCCAGGGCGTAGATGCCGAACTCGGTACGCAGGCGCGTCACTTGTTCAACAGTCAGACCGGAGTACGAGAACATGCCGCGCTGACGCGCCACAAAGCTGAAATCATGCCCCGGAGCCTTTTTCGACAGCAGCTCTACCATTTGCAGACGCATGCCGCGAATGCGCAGGCGCATTTCGGCCAGTTCTTCTTCCCACATGGCACGCAGCTCTGGGCTGTTGAGCACTGCAGCGGCGATGGTTGCACCGTGGGTTGGCGGGTTGGAGTAGTTGGTGCGGATCACACGCTTGACCTGGGACAGAACGCGAGCGCTCTCTTCCTTGGACTCGGTGATGATCGACAGTGCCCCTACACGCTCGCCATACAGCGAGAACGACTTGGAGAACGAGCTGGAAACAAAGAAGCTCAGGCCCGACTCAGCAAACAGGCGCACTGCCGCGGCGTCTTCGTCGATGCCGTCGCCAAAGCCCTGGTACGCCATGTCCAGGAACGGGATCAGGCCCTTGGCCTTGACGACGTCCAGCACGTTCTGCCAGTCGGCTGGGGTCAGGTCGACACCGGTCGGGTTGTGGCAGCACGCGTGCAGCACAACGATGGAACCGGCTGGCAAGGCATTGAGGTCTTCGAGCATGCCGGCACGGTTGACGTCATGGCTGGCAGCGTCGTAGTAGCGATAGTTCTGAACCGGGAAACCCGCGGTTTCGAACAGGGCACGGTGGTTTTCCCAGCTTGGATCGCTGATAGCGACCACAGCATTTGGCTGCAGTTGCTTGAGGAAGTCAGCACCGATTTTCAGCGCGCCAGTACCGCCCACGGCTTGAGTGGTGATCACTCGGCCAGCAGCCAGCAGTGGCGACTCGGCGCCAAACAGCAGTTTCTGAACAGCTTGGTCGTAGGCAGCAATACCGTCGATCGGCAAGTAGCCGCGCGACGCATGCTGAGCAACCCGAATCGTTTCGGCTTCGACAACGGCACGCAAGAGCGGAATTCGTCCCTCTTCGTTGCAGTAAACACCAACCCCCAGATTCACTTTGCTGGTACGGGTATCGGCGTTGAATGCTTCGTTGAGGCCCAGGATAGGATCGCGTGGTGCCATTTCGACAGCGGAGAACAGGCTCATTATTACGGCGGCTCTGAATGGAGAATGGAGGGGGTGACAACGCTCCAGCCGATTGCACTAGAGCGGTGCACAAACGGGGAGCAAGTATAAGCCCGATCACGATTCGGGCAACAGGCTATTACCGGTTTTGGCCAAGAATTTGAGTTTATTTTCAGGCCACTGGTCCAATTGCAATCTTTGCCAGGATGGCCGTGTCAGAGCAGCGCCTTGAAACAGTCAGGCATCACCTCCATATTTACCCATATTCTGTTTTTTCCTGCGGCTTGAGTCGCATGCGCTTATAAGGGCCACTGCCTTTATAGAAGCAAACCCCGAGGTCCTTCATGTCCGATTTCCAGCTTGTTACCCGCTTCGAGCCTGCGGGTGATCAACCCGAAGCCATTCGTCAGATGATCGAAGGCATCGAAGCCGGTCTGTCGCACCAGACCCTGCTCGGGGTAACGGGCTCAGGCAAAACCTTCAGCATCGCCAACGTGATCGCCCACGTGAACCGCCCCACGCTGGTACTGGCGCCCAACAAAACCCTGGCAGCTCAGCTGTATGGTGAGTTCAAGTCGTTCTTCCCGAACAACGCCGTGGAGTACTTCGTTTCGTACTACGACTACTACCAGCCCGAAGCCTACGTGCCCTCCTCCGATACCTTTATCGAGAAAGACGCCTCGATCAACGACCACATCGAACAGATGCGCCTGTCCGCGACCAAGGCGCTGCTGGAGCGCAAGGACGCGATTATCGTGACCACGGTGTCGTGCATTTATGGTTTGGGCAGCCCTGAAACCTATCTGAAGATGGTGTTGCACGTCGATCGCGGGGACAAACTGGACCAGCGCGAGCTGCTGCGCCGCCTGGCCGACCTGCAATACACCCGCAATGACATGGATTTCGCCCGCTCGACATTTCGGGTGCGTGGCGATGTGATCGACATTTACCCGGCAGAGTCGGACCTGGAAGCCGTGCGCATCGAGCTGTTCGATGATGAAGTCGAAAGTATCAGCGCCTTTGACCCGCTGACCGGCGAAGTCATCCGCAAGATGCCGCGCTTTACCTTCTATCCCAAAAGCCACTATGTGACCCCGCGCGAAACCCTGCTGGACGCCGTCGAAGGCATCAAGGAGGAACTCAAGGAGCGTCTTGAGTACCTGCGCGCCAATAACAAGCTGGTCGAAGCCCAACGGCTGGAGCAGCGCACCCGGTTCGATCTGGAAATGATCATGGAGCTGGGTTACTGCAACGGCATCGAAAACTACTCGCGCTACCTCTCGGGCCGCGAATC
Source organism: Pseudomonas sp. MF06569 (assembly GCF_059862735.1). Classification (NCBI taxonomy): domain Bacteria; kingdom Pseudomonadati; phylum Pseudomonadota; class Gammaproteobacteria; order Pseudomonadales; family Pseudomonadaceae; genus Pseudomonas; species Pseudomonas sp. MF06569. The sequence goes on from NZ_JCBCUZ010000020.1 coordinate 85,706, forward strand.
CGGTGCCCCGCCACCGACCCTGTTCGACTACCTGCCGGCGGATGCCTTGCTGGTCATCGACGAGTCCCACGTCAGCGTGCCGCAGGTAGGCGCCATGTACAAAGGCGACCGCTCGCGTAAAGAGACCCTGGTGGAGTACGGCTTCCGCCTGCCTTCGGCACTGGACAACCGGCCGATGCGCTTTGATGAATGGGAGCGCATCAGCCCGCAAACGATTTTCGTCTCGGCCACCCCCGGCAATTACGAAGCTGAGCACGCGGGCCGTGTGGTCGAGCAAGTGGTGCGTCCGACCGGCCTGGTCGACCCGCAAATTGAAATTCGCCCTGCACTGACCCAGGTGGACGACTTGCTGTCCGAGATTGCCAAGCGGGTCGCGCTGGAAGAGCGGGTACTGGTCACCACGTTGACCAAACGCATGTCTGAAGACCTGACCGACTACCTGGCCGACCACGGCGTGCGCGTGCGTTACTTGCACTCGGACATCGACACCGTGGAACGGGTCGAGATCATTCGCGACCTGCGCCTAGGCGTGTTTGATGTGCTGGTGGGCATCAACTTGCTGCGTGAAGGCCTGGACATGCCCGAAGTGTCGCTGGTGGCGATTCTCGATGCCGACAAGGAAGGTTTCCTGCGTTCAGAGCGCTCATTGATCCAGACCATTGGCCGCGCGGCGCGCAACCTCAATGGCCGGGCGATTCTCTATGCGGACCGGATCACCGGGTCGATGGAGCGGGCCATTGGCGAAACCGAGCGTCGTCGCGAGAAGCAGATCGCCTTCAACCTCGCCAACGGCATCACCCCCAAAGGTGTGTTCAAGGACGTTGCCGACATTATGGAAGGTGCGGTCGTACCGGGTTCGCGCAGTAAAAAGCGCAAAGGTATGGCCAAAGCCGCCGAAGAAAACGCCAGGTACGAAAACGAACTGCGCTCGCCGAGCGAGATCAGCAAGCGCATACGCCAGCTGGAAGAAAAAATGTATGCCCTGGCCCGCGACCTAGAGTTCGAGGCCGCCGCGCAAATGCGCGACGAAATCGGCAAGCTCAGGGAGCGCTTGTTGCAGGTGTGACCTGCCTCCAGTAGCAGCTGCCGCAGGCTGCGTCCGACGGCGCAGCCGTCGTAAAATCAACTACCGTGGCCCATCTGATAAACCGCGCTCACTGATTTTACGATTGCTTCGCAACCGGACGCAGCCTGCGGCAGCTGCTACGGTTTTTTATCGCACAATCAGACGGCGACTGCCGCCACCGCTTCTACTTCAAACAACATCTCGTCCAGCGCCAGTCGCGGCACCGGGATCAAGGTGCAGGCCGGTGCTGGCAGCGCACCCCACACCCGCGCCACTTCAGTGCCCAGAATCTGCAACCTCTCCATGCTGTGATCCACGATCAGTACGGTGATCTTGGCCACGTCCTTGATCTGCGCATCAGCTGCTGCCAGGGCAATCTGCAGGTTGGCAAATGCCTGGCGCACCTGTTCGGCGAAGTCGGGTGACAACTGGCTGTCGGCGTTCTCACCACCCTGGCCTGCGGTGTACACCAGGCGCACATTGGGTGCCAGGCGGGCAACATGGGAATAGCCGTTGGGTGCAGGGTCATACAGCCCGGCCGGGTTGAGCAATTGCACTGCAGGGTTAGAGTTCTTATCCATAAAATACGCACCATAGGCAGTTGAGTGAGCAAGCGCGCTATTCAACCACTCTCGCAAACCCCTGTGCCAGCGCCCTCGCGACACCGGCTGCAAATATGCAAGGATGTCACGCCGCACCGCACCACAGCCCGTATTCCAAGGATGACCATGACCGCCATCAACACCCAAATGCCCCTTGTGCCGGGGCGTCTCGAACAAATGTCGACCCGCATTGCCTTTTTTATCGCCGGTTTCGGGCTCGCAGCCTGGGCGCCACTGGTGCCCTATGCCAAAGCGCGGGCCGGGCTGGATGAGGCCACCCTGGGGCTGTTACTGCTGTGTCTGGGCGCAGGCTCGATCCTGGCCATGCCCATCGCCGGGATTCTGGCCACACGCTTTGGCTGCAGGCGGGTATTGATCGGTGGAACCCTGCTGATCTGCCTCGCGCTGCCGCTGTTGGCGACTGCCAGTTCCCTGGCGCTGCTGATCGCGACGCTCTTTGTATTTGGTGCAGGGCTGGGCGCCGTCGACTCTACCGTCAACCTGCAGGCCGTGATCGTTGAACGCGCCAGCGGACGCAACATGATGTCTGGCTTTCATGGCTTGTTCAGTGTGGGCGGGATCGCCGGTGCTGCCGGAGTCAGCGCGCTGCTTGCGTTGGGCCTGTCACCCCTGTGGGCGATTGTCGTGGTGATTGCGCTGATCCTCGCGGCCCTGCTCAAAGCCGCTCCCCACCTGCTGGCGTATGGCAGCGAAAGCACCGGCCCGGCGTTTGCCGTGCCCCACGGCGTGGTGCTGTTTATCGGGTTGCTGTGCTTTACGGTGTTTCTGGCCGAAGGCGCAATGCTCGACTGGAGCGCGGTATTCCTGACCACCGAAAAAAACATCGGCGAAGCCTACGCCGGGCTCGGCTATGCCGCGTTCGCCCTGACCATGACCGCAGGTCGATTGATGGGCGACACCATCGTCAAGCGTCTGGGTGCCCGAAGGGTGATTGTGCTGGGCGGAATGTTCGCCGCAGCCGGCATGGCCCTGGCAACACTGGGGACCGGCTGGGAAGTGGCGCTGCTGGGGTATGCATTGGTGGGCGTGGGGTGTTCAAACATCGTCCCGGTGCTGTACACCGCCGTTGGCAAACAGACCGTGATGCCGGAAAACATCGCAGTACCGGCCATTACCACCCTGGGGTATGCCGGGATTCTGGCAGGGCCTGCGGCCATCGGCTTTATCGCCCATGCCAGCAGCCTGAGCATTGCCTTTTTGCTGATCACCGCCATGCTGATGGCCGTGGCCATCAGCGGGCGGATCTTGCGCGTCTAGGTCAAGCATCCCCGCCTGTACCGGTCGCTTAGAACCCTACACTCGCCTGCACGAAGAATGTACGCGGCTCGCCCAGGTAGATGCCTGAGTTGTTGTCGCTGGAGCGGGTGTAGTACGTCTGGTTGAACAGGTTCTTGATGCCCGCACCGACCTTCAGGTTCGACGCCTCTGGCCCGAAGTCGTAGCCCACCCGGGTGCTCCAGGTGGCATAACCCGGAATATCACCATACTGGCCATCCGGCGTCGGGTCAGTGATATATACCCCGCCCGTGCCGGGCGCGTGCTGCTGGGACTGGGCAAACATGTCCAGGTTGTAGGTCCAGCGGTTGACCACATAACGCGCCCCCAGGTTGACCACTTGACGCGAATACAGCGGCAGGTCACGGCCCTTGAAGTTCGGGATGTCACCCTCGGATGTCGCCTTGGTGTAGGTAAAACCCGCATTCAGCGACAACCCGTCAAGGCGCGCGTCCAGCGCCGACATGTCGTAGTGGACCGAGGTTTCAAGGCCCTGGTGCTTGGTGGCCCCCAGGTTGGTCCAGCCCACATCGTTGCTGACGTATTGCAACTCGTCGGCAAAATCGATGTAGAACAGCGTCACTTCACCGCCCCACACGCCATTGTCGTAGCGCGTACCCAGTTCGTAGGTCTTGGCCTTTTCAGGGCGCAGGCCTGCCGCTGTCGCATCGCCGACACCGCCCTGCCCCAGCTGGAAGTATTGCAGGCTGCCGAACGAGGTTTCGTAGTTGGCAAACAGCTTCCAGGCGTCCGAGAGGTGATACATCACGCTCAGGGCCGGCAGGGCTTCGCTGCTGTCGATGCTGCGCTTCTTCTCAAGCACCGGCACACCGTTGTTAGCCAGTACCGGGCGGTCGTGCCATTGGGTGCTGATGCGTTCGAAACGGATACCCGGAGTGACCGTCCAGTTACCCACATCGATCTTGTCATCGATATAGAAGGCGTTGGCCTCGGTGCCTCCGGTGCGATCCTGGTACACATGACCGTCAGCTCCCGGCCCCGGCACTGGCACGTTATTCACCAGCAAGACCTGGCTGGCCTCCTCGTGCATCGCCTCCTTGAGGTAGCGATAGCCCACACCCACTTCCTGTGTCACGGGCCCCAGCGTGAACACATGGGACACCCGCGGCTCGATGCCGAAGGTGTGGTAACTGCGCGGATACGAGGCCAGCGTCTGCAGGTTTCGTGCAGCAATCGTGCTGCCACGGAAGCTGTCGGTGTAATAGGTCAGGACTTCAAACTGGGTCTGGTCGTCAATCTGGCGCAGGTACTTGAAGGACACGTCCTTGCGCCGCCCGGTGAAGCTGTCGTAGTCGCGCAACGATTGGTACGGATCGGCATCGAACTGCTTCTGGGTCAGGCCGCCGGGCATGTCTGCGGTGGCGTCGTAGTAGTGAAAGTTGAGCGTGAAGTCATCCTGGTCGGTGGGCGCCCAGTGAGTTTTAAGCAACACGTCATCGATATCGTTGTCATTGTTGCGCGCCCGGTAGCCATCGCCCTTGACCCCCGAGTACAGCAGCGCGGCACCCATGCCGTTGTCTGCCGTGCCGCCCAGAAACGCCGACTCAATGTGCTTCCAGCCACCGCGCTCGGACGTTTCCAGCGTCGTGCCCACTTCGCCCTGGAAAGTTTCAGGAATCGCCCGGGTGACAAAGTTGATCACCCCGCCCACGTTTTGCGGTCCATAACGCACCGAACCGGCACCGCGCACCACATCGATGCTGTCCAGGTTGCCCGACGACCACGGTAAGCTATTTTCTAATAAAATGAGATAGAACCTACCCGGAGCCGATTCAATGCCCAAGGCATACGCATACGTCAGATGGTCAACCGCCTCGCAAGGCGAAGAAGGCCGAGACAGCCACGACCGTCAAACCACCCCACTCCAAGCATTTACAGAGGTCACAGGCGTCCCCGTGGTCGAAACCGTTATCGACAAGGGGATCAGTGCATTCCGTGGTGCAAACGCCCGGATCGGCCAGTTAAAAGGGTTGTTGGACAGGATAGAGAGTGGAGAAATTGAGCATGGCGACTACATCATTGTCGAATCAATCGACCGACTAACCCGCCAGAAACTCACCGACTCCGTTGATCTAATCCAATCAATTCTCAAAAAAGGCGTGCGACTACACACCGTTTTCGACAACAAGACATATTCCTACGACGATCCAAGCCGCGACCTCGAAACCTTGATCCTAGTAGGTGTAATCGCAAAACGGGCACACGAAGAAAGCGACACCAAGAGCAAACGCCTGAAATCCGTGTGGGTAAAGAAGCGAGACACTGCAGAAACCAACGTTATAGGTAAACGATGCCCCTACGGCTTTCGCTTTGATGAACAAAGTCAATCTTTTATCATCGTTGAAGATGAAGCCCAAGAAATTCGCCAGATTTTCGACCTACTCAAACACGTTGGAGTATTGGAGAGCGTTAAGCAAGTAAATAAACATTCAAAACGCCGTTGGACTAGAACAGCAGTCCTTCAACTTATAAACAGCAAAAGCCCAATTGGCGTGCTACGTTTGCAACGACGCAACGAGAACGGCACCAAAGCGTTTGATCGTTATGTTCCCAATTATTTTCCAAAAATCATTGATGAAATAGAATTCAGTGCAGCCGTTGCTGCGATGAAAACCCGATTAAATGGGCGAAATTACGGACGTAGAACACCCCACCATTACAATATTTTCCGGCACTGCATCCAATGCGAAGAACATAAATGCGGGATGATTTTCAACTTACAAATATTAGGAACCGAGAAAAAACGCTACGCCTACCTTGTTTGCTCTAACAGAGCCGAACGAGTATGCGAATGTAGTAACAGAATTAGATTTGAGCTTGTTTTCGGCACATTCCTCGCTTTCGTTAGGCAATTATCGGAAAATCGTTACATTGACGAGCGGACAGACAAGAAGCGAAAAGACTTCACTTGGTTCAGCCAAGACCAATACAAGCAAATGGACACCGTAAACGACGCATTCAGCCGTTTCTTTTCCGTTCGTGATACTTCGGCACCAAAAGAAGAAATACGAGCCAAGAAAGCCAAGCTAACAACCGAAAAATCCACATTGGAGATGTTAGAGGCTTCGCTAGCTCAGTTTGACGGAATAATTCCAAATACATTTATCAGGCGTGTGGCCGATAGCGAAGCACGGATCACCGTGTTAGAAAGCGAGATCCAAAAACTTGAAGGCACGTTAGCAATCGAAGCGGAAACGCTCGAAATCACCACCTACGAAGACATAATAGCCCTATACGAAACAGAAGAAGGCCGATTGAAACTCAACACATTTTTCATCACCAGAGGAATCACCTTCGACGTTAAAATTGACAAAGAAACAAACCTCGTCGGCATGGACATTCGTATAAAAGGTGAAAAAGACTTTAATCTTTATACCCATCAATTTTTCAAACAAAAAGCTCCACTAACGCCATTTGGAATACCAGACCTTTCCCACATCATAAAATAAAATTAAGCCCCTCTAATAAACCGAAAATTGGAGGGGTTACACATTAACAATCCAAGGCGTTACACGTTAAAAACCAGAGCAAAAACAAAAGGCACCACGCTCTTAATCACCAGAATAGCTTTTGACTTTCTTCAAAAAAAACTTTTTTAAAAAAATCTCTCGCATAATGCACTCCCCCGCACACGCCTCATGTATACGCACGCACCCACACACGTCTTTAGTTATCTATATATAGATATCATATACACTAGATAACTATAATAAAGATTACTACACCGCACGCACATACCCAACCAACACCACTATACAAAACCACCCACACCATCATGCTTGATATACATTTTTTATGTGGTTCAATATATGCATATGGTTCAAGTTTTCAAAGAAGCCCTTAGAAACATACCTGCTATGTTAACCATCCCACTTTTGCTACGCAAAAGATGTGACGGTTAACGCAGGTGCCTAGTCGGCAGGACAGAAGCAAAAGCCAAGAGCAAAAACAAACCCACCACTGAGGATAAAATGAATGACACCAATTTGCAGACAATCACACTGACCAAAAGAGACAGGAACTATTCCAACCTCAAGGGGCTGGACAGTTCGCTGAAACACTCGCTTAGACTGGACCAAAACGAGTATGACGACTTTGAATTCAACCCCAATCCAGACCACCCAAATATCGCCATTGTAGGTGGCGTTGAACAGGTATTAACTAGGGCATTGGCAGAGCAATTGCTGGCCAACTTCAACGACCAACTACAAACCAAACTCAAAGCAACAGAAGCAACTGACGAGATAGCAGCAGAAAAAGAAAAGCTCCGAAAACTAAAATCGAAGCTGGTCAAATTCATCAACGCAGCCGAACCGACTGAGATAAAAGAATACGTCACATCGGTAATGGAAGGAGAAAGGCCGTTAGTAGCCCAAGACTACGCCGCCCTACTCAATCAGCACAAAATCAGCCGTATATCCCAACGTATCGACCTTTTAGAGAACTACACCACCAAAAAGCGAGAGATCGAGCAAAACGCACCAAATCGAGCCGTATCAAGGACGGTCAACAGGGTTAAAGAAATCATCCTTGTGATACCTGAACCCAATAAATTGGCTATCACAAAGGGATACACGGACCTTTTGCAGAAAGCCATGCACCAGTTCTATCAAAAGAACTTCCCCAACAACGACATTCTATTTTCGTTCAGTCACTTGGACGAAACCACAAACCATGTCCACGCCTTCCTTGACCTTCAAAATACAAAAACTGGGAAATATGATTTTTCAGCCCAAGAATTTGAATTCGCATCACAATACTATGCGAGGAATAAAGCTCACCTTGACAAAATATCTGAGCCACCAATATTAGAAGACTTCAAACTTCCCAACCGTAGCGAAGAAAAGCAAAACCATAGGTTTATCCGAGAACGCGAGTCATGGAAGTCAAAAGTAATGCAGGCAGCCTTTTATGAACACTTTAACGGATTAGCCGCTGCATATGGATTACAAGCAAAATTCCTACCTAAAACCAAGGAAAAACAAGAATTCCTAAGCAAGATTGAGCAGGAGGCCAAGAAGCCCAAGAGCGAGCGAAGCCATAACTATTACACCAGACAAGTAGAAAAACTTGAGCAGGAGCTTACACAAAAGAAAGAAGAGCTGACCGAGCAAAAGACCACTGTCGTCAGACTTAACACCACGATAAGCAACCTTCAAAATACTGTTTCAACATACCAGAATACAATCCAAAATTTAGAGATGCACGCCACGGAGCAGCAGAAAGAAAATGCGAAGCTCGACCACGATAGGCAAATACTGTCCGAGGACATAACCAAGAAGACAAACAAAACCGAAGAGCTTAGGGCAAACTTCAAAACCGCCAAAGAAAAAATGACCAAGGAACTACGCGAGCTAAGGAAGAAAATAGAAGAGGATACCGAAAGAAAATCAGTGTTAGAAAGAGCAATTAAGGTCTACGAGGTAGAGTTAGAACCATTAATCAAGAAATTTGACATTCTCGTTGATAGAATACTTAAAGCTAAGAGGCTCGATGAAAATCCAGAGCAATACTACCAAAGACTTAGAGAAAACACCTATAAAATGGCAAGCCGGTTGGGTTCCGAGAAGCGAAAGGATTACCTATTTAATGTCGGAGAACAACTAAAAGAGCAAGGATTAGACCATGTTAAAGTGGAGCTTGGATTGACAGAAAAAGTAAAACTTTGGGCATCCGACACCTTCACAAAAAAACAAGTGGTTGAATTTGACAAAGAGGAAGCCTTGCAGGCAAAAGAAGCCAGAAGGCGAAAATTGCTAAAGCTCAAACCGCCAAGCCCATTCCAAGACCCTTACGACCCCTATCAATAGCCGCAATATAGCGGCTTTATAGCCTCTATCCCCTTCAACGCAATTCTTGGATTGACGGCATCTCAATGGTAGAATGCCAGCATTGAACGCAACGGATATGCCAATGAAAATCCGCACCCATTACGATAACTTAAAAGTTTCACGGGACGCCCCTCCAGAGGTTATACGTGCAGCTTACAAGTCGTTAACACAGAAATACCACCCTGATCGTAACCCCGATCCGCAAGCAGCTAAAATTATGCTGCATCTCAATGAAGCATATGAGGTTCTCTCTGATCCAGAAAAACGAGATAACCATGATAAATGGATAAGATTTGAAGAATGGAAAGCTGCTCATAGAGTTGATCCAAAAAAAGAACAGCCACAGCCACAGCCACAGCCACAGCCACAGCCACAGCCACAAGCATCGGCCTCTTCAGATAAATGGCGGGAAAAAAAGCCGGTAGAACCCGCCAGTTCAAAAAAACAACCGTTTCAATGGTCAAGGACAATACTACCTTTACTGATACTTCTAGGTTGGGGGTACTCGCTTACTCCAACAGATATGAAAAACAAGATTGCCGGATACTGGGATCACTTTTTTGATTATAACAATTCTAAATCAACAACAGAAAGTAGTGAAACCACGAAAACATCGCCATTTCATCAAGCATATAATTTAACACCGGAACAAAGTAAAAAGCTTTTAACACAAACTAATATCAAACCAACGGGCACCACAGGCACTCAAGCACCGACTGTTAAAGCTCCTACAAAGCCAACAGCTCCTACCATGTGCTCTCCTGAAATGACAAAAGCCCCTAATGGACAGGCTTGGCCCGCTCGTGCTGCCTATGTAGGGCCGATTACTAGAGCCAATGGTTATTCGACTATTACGATTGACAATGGTAAGGGCAACTCAAACATTTACATTAAGCTTGCTCGCCCTACTGATGGAAAATCTTCTGGAATCCGAGAGGCGTACATTCCAGCAGGGAGCACATTCAAAATGAATAAAATTGAACCGGGCAACTATGTAATTAAATACAAAGACATTAAGAATGGGTGCAACTCAAAGTCAGACCCTTTTGACGTTGAGCAAATCCAAACAGCTCAAGGCATTCAATATAGCGATATATCCCTGACAATCTACACAATGCTCAACGGAAACATGGACTTCGAGAGGTTACCAGAAAATGCGTTTTGAGTTTTCAAATGCAAGCTTAAGAAATGCCGTTATACTTGCCGGAACGATTTTCATGATGGTAATCGCCTATACCTTATTTACCACTCCTAGAAATTTTGAAGATTGTGTTTTGTATAATGCAAAGAATGGAGGCAGCAAATTTCACGCACAAATAGCCTACGACATGTGCAAAAGAAAATTCCCAAAAGAATAAAATAGAAAAGCCCACTTAATTGCGGGCTTTTATTATCCGTACTTTACAAAATTACAAACCACTATCCTCTCCTGATTGAAACACAACATCTACATAATCCTTAGTACTTGCACAACTGACTGTCAAATCTTTATTACTCAAGCCACTGAATTGTGTGTTCGCAGAGCTTCCGACCCCATATTTATCCCAGCCGACCTTCCTTTGGTTTCGTATTAAGTCAACGCAAACACTGCCAGACGGCACCTTAGGATAAGTTAGTATAAACCCATTATCTCCATTGCCCTTAATATCCACCTTCCCACCCCATGTATTATAAACAGTCTTGCCATCGCTGTTTACATTCATTTTTTTTGGTATGACGCCGAGCTGAACCGCCACCGTATTGGTTAAATCCTTAGTGCCTTCATCACTATACAAATCTTTAATTTGTGAATATATAATTGATATATTTTCGGACTCATTCTTTACGTCCAATCTATTTTTAACTGTCCCATATAGCGTTAACGCAACCGCAACGATACCCAACAGTATACCTACAACCACCAATGACTCTATCAACGTCAAACCTTTACGCCTTCCTTTACTATTTATTAACATCGTAATTCCCTTTTTATGTTTACTTATACTTTAATATATAGTAAGAAAACGATAATGGAAGAGCGGGGAATAAAAAAGGCCAGCATTTGCTGGCCTTTTTAACAAGACGGCATCAACCAGAGGAATCTGGAATTACAAAGAGCTGATGCACAATTACAAACTAACCCGCCACAAACTAAAGTCAATAGCTAATTGACAATTATTATTTCTATGGCACTTTGAATAGAGCAGAAAAAGAAAACCACCTTGGGCAAGGTGGTCTGGATACAGCGATAAAAATTTAATCTACACAAACTATTTAATCATCAAAAATTTTATTGTCAAGTCTCTTCCCAAGGTTTCTTTTTCTAAATAACTATTAGAAGAGGATAACAATGGGATGCGTAAAACTATTTGAGGACTACTTACCAAAGAGACCTTATCACACCGATGATTTAATCAGCGGCTTAAAAATCAACAAAAAAGAAAAAGCTAAACTTGCAAGACTAGTTCAGCCCAATGGGCCTACACATAGATATTGGATGGTTTTTGACCTCGATAAATCTAATGCAGGGATGCACTGGGATGACGTGGGAGCACCAGCCCCAAACCTAATAGCTCGAAATCCGGCCAATGGGCACGCTCATTTGCTTTACCTCCTACAAACACCTGTCCGAACCGCAATCGACGGCAAAACCGCCGCTTTACGATACGCTGCAGCCGTTGAGGCAGGCTTGCGTAGTCGTCTGGGAGCCGACAGAGGCTATTCCGGGTTGATCTGCAAGAACCCGATCAATTCCCACTGGATCGTCCACCAATGGCAGGCCGATCCATACACGTTGGACGACTTGGCCGACTACATCGACCTAACCCCTGAAAAGGCCAAAGAAAAGCCCATAGAGGATTATGGCTTGGGTCGTAACTGTATGCTTTTTGACCAATTAAGAGCGTGGGCATACAAGGCGATTCGTCAGGGTTGGCCGACCTATGAACAATGGCTAAACGCTTGCCTAGACCGTGCCACCGGCTACAACGTTAATTTTACTACGCCGTTGGACATTTCCGAAGTAAAGCACACGGCCAAAAGCGTGGCGAAGTGGACGCATAGAAACTTTAACCGGGGCACCTTTGACGATTATGTCGCAAGAACCCATACAAGCGAGATACAGGCTTTCAGGGGTAAACAGAAGGGCAAGACCAAGAGAGAACGAGGTATTATCTTACTTGAAGCAGGAGCAACCATTAAGGAAGTCATGAAGGAGTTAAATGTAAGCCGTAGAACTGTATTTTATTGGAGAAAGCAACCCTAGCATTATAATTAGTGCAAAAGCCTATATCAGATAATAGCACCCGGTGAGGGTGTTTCTTCTTCCTTTCCCGCCCATCCCCTCCCTTTCCTCCCCGTATCCCCCACATATACATACACCGCCCCACCGATATCGATATAACGCACGGAATTGGTCAAAATCGGCATTCTTCCACTCCGTTGATACAACGACACCAAGCCACACCACTACACGCCTAAAATAGCCAAATGCGTTATACCTCGCAGCATTATGGGTAGTGTAAAAAGCCTATATCAAAAACAGTCCAAAACAGCGTTAACCACTCAACCCAATACTTCCATAGGTTCGGAGATATGTCCCCCAACCTATATGTATGTATACATACATATCAAATTTCTCTCCTGATGAAAATTTCACACTTTTCAAAATTCATCAAAATGGGTGAATATCATTCACTGGGCTGATAAGCCTAAATATCCCGAAAGCGATTTGGGGCAGTAACCAAAAATCGACTTTTTACAAAAATTATTTTCTTGAAAAAATTGCCGTGAAAATTTAACGTTTTCATCGAATTTTTTTAGATATTTAATTTTTTAACCATTGAATTATGGCTTATTTACAGCAAAAAACCTTGTCAATAGCAAAACGAAAATAAATATAAGGTCGGACGTTAATGAGCAAATAGGGTTCAACCCTAAGCAAATCACTTAGTTGAAATTTGCCATAAAGCAGAACAAAAAACGACACTGTAAAAACTCAAAAATCGCTCTCAAATTAATTTCACAAAAAAATGTGGGGGATTGGTGACGTTAAAATTTCAAAAAAATCGAAAGTAACCAATTTCCTACAATACATATCCCGGAAGCAAAACCTGAAATGGTTGAAGGTTCGGAGATATGACCTTGAAGCATTGACATATCAAAACCCTATGGTATTGGTATTATAACAACATAGGAGTTCTAATTATGAACAGGATGGAATATGCAGGAAAAATAGGCGGTATGGTTGGTGGATTTAAAAGACGTGAGCGTCAAAAATTTTTAATCATGTTCGTAAAGATAGTAGAAATGGATGAGCTTCATGATATCCGAATGACCTCAAACCTCGCTAAAAAGCTAATAGCAGCATTTTCAGGCTGCAAATCAATATCCAATGATGTTCTAATCAAGGAGTTTGCAAGAAGCGGGAACAGTGTAAAACAACAAAACCTTGATATGATTGTCCATTCATTAGTAGCACGATGGCAAGACCTTTATGAAGAACAGTGGAAAGAAGCAAAAATAAAAATAGACATTGAAGCCGACGAATACAAGCAATCTATTATCGAAAAGCTGGACATTAAACTATAAACACATGTAAAGCCCCACTTTACATACGGCGGTTGCAGGAGCTGAGTGCAACACGGTTATTGAATTGAAGCCGGAGCATCATGCCGCATAGCCAAGGCTTCCTGCATCACCTCTCCCATGACTTCGATCGGGCATTTGAAATCGAAGCGCTTAC